>JBJXEC010000208.1:0-12907 GCA_046155125.1 Sphingomonas sp.
AGCCGCCCGGCCCGCGCGGCGTCCGCTGTGGACGCGACCCCGATCACCAGCAACGACACGACCAGCGGCACGATCGTCATTTGCAGGCCGTGGAGCCAGGCGGTGCCGATGGGTTGCGCAACATCGAGCGCCGGCGCGACCCAGTCCGGTCGCCCGGCAAGCGCTATCCCGGCGAAGAGACCCAGCACGAGCGCCACAAAAATCCTCAGCGTTTGCGACATACTCGCGCTCATCCCCTTTCAGCGCTATCACCCGGCGTGACGCAGCAGCGTACATAGCGGCGGGGACGGGCAGCAATGGCAAGAAAATATTTCGGTACCGATGGAATCAGGGGGATGACCAACGCGGCGCCCATGACGGCCGCAACCGCGATGAAGGTCGGCATGGCGGCGGGCGCCCATTTTCTGCGCGGCAGTCACAAGCACCGGGTGGTCATTGGCAAGGACACGCGGCTGTCGGGCTATATGCTTGAATCGGCGATGGTTGCCGGGTTCACGTCGGTCGGCATGGATGTCGTGCTGCTTGGGCCAATGCCGACACCTGCGGTGGCCATGCTCACCCAGTCGATGCGTGCAGATATGGGCGTGATGATTTCAGCTAGCCACAACCCCTATTTCGACAATGGCATCAAGCTGTTTGGGCCCGATGGGTACAAGCTTTCCGATGCCGACGAAATGGCAATCGAGGCGATGATTGACGGCGACGTGCCGCTGTCACCCGCCGTCGATATCGGCCGCGCGCGTCGCGTGGAAGATGCGCGGGGTCGTTACATCCACTTTGCAAAGTCGACCTTCCCTGAGGAATTGCGGCTGGATGGCCTGCGCGTGGTGGTCGATTGCGCCAATGGTGCGGCCTATCAGGTAGCGCCATCCGCGCTGTGGGAACTCGGTGCCGACGTGGTGACGATCGGCGTGGCGCCCAATGGCCGCAACATCAATGACGGGTGCGGCTCGACCGCGCCGCTCTTGCTCTGCGAAACGGTGGTCGCGAGCGGCGCGGATATCGGCATTGCGCTCGATGGCGATGCTGACCGACTGATCGTGGTCGACGAAACCGGGAACGTGGTCGATGGCGATCAGCTAATGGCGACCATCGCAACGGGCTGGGCAAAGGCAGGGCGGCTGCGCGGCGATCTGGTCGCAACGGTGATGTCTAATCTGGGGCTGGAGCGGCATTTGGCGGCGCACGGTATCGGCATGATCCGCACCGGCGTTGGCGACCGCCATGTGCTGGAAGCGATGCGCCGGGGCGGCAACAATGTCGGCGGCGAGCAATCCGGCCATATCATCCTCGCCGATTATGGCACCACGGGGGACGGGCTGGTCGCCGCACTGCAGATTCTGGCGGAGTTGGTGCGGACCGGCCAAACGGCAAGCACGCTGCTCAAGCAGTTCGATCCGGTGCCGCAGCTCCTGAAAAATGTGCGCTTTGCGGGCGGCAAGCCGCTTGAGGCGCCGCGGGTGCAGGCGGCGATTGCCGAGGCCGAGGCGGAGCTGAACGGCACCGGGCGGCTCGTTATTCGCCCGTCGGGGACGGAACCGGTCATCCGCGTGATGGCAGAAGGCGACGATCCGGCGCAAGTGACGCGCGTCGTCGAGCGGATTTGTGACGCGGTGCGCGAGGCGGCCTGATGCGCGGGGCGGCATAATCGGGCATAAGGCCGCAGACATGGGACAGTTGGGAGGCGAATGATGAAAGCACTGTATACCGCGGTCGCAACGGCGCATGGCGGCCGGCAGGGGCATGTCGCAAGCGATGATGGCGTGCTCAATCTCGATACCGTTACGCCAACGTCGATGGGTGGTCCGGGCGGCGCCGGCACTAACCCCGAGCAACTGTTTGCGGCTGGCTATGCCGCCTGCTTCCAGTCGGCGATGCAATATGTCGCTGGCATGCAAAAGGTGGATGCGCGCGAATCGACGGTCACCGGCCATGTGTCGATCGGGCCGAACGCGGGCGGCCCGGGCTTCATGCTGGCCGTGACGCATCAGGTGACGTTGCCCCATCTCGACCAGGCGGCGGCCGAAAAGCTGGTGCACGACGCGCATCAAGTGTGCCCCTATTCCAACGCCACCCGCGGCAATATCGCGGTTGATTTTGAGGTGACGGGCGGCGCCTGATGTTGGAGATGCGGCCCGATTGCGCGCGCTGTGGTGCGGATTTGCCAGCGGACGAACCCGGCGCCTTCATTTGCTCGTTCGAATGCACCTTCTGCGCTGGCTGTGCAGAGGCACTTGACGAGCATTGCCCCAATTGCGGCGGGGAGCTGATGGACCGGCCGGTGCGGGTGGGCAAAGCGCTAAAGGCCAACCCGGCAAGCACGGTACGCAAGTTCGCGGGATGACCCCGCGCATCCTCATCATCGCCGGCTCGGATTCGGGCGGCGGGGCAGGCATTCAGGCCGATATCAAGACCGTCACGATGCTGGGCGGCCACGCGATGACGGCCGTGACCGCGATCACCGCGCAGAATACGCTTGGGGTGCAGGCGGTTATGCCGGTCCCGACCGACATGGTGGTGGCGCAGATCGAGGCGTGCGTTGCCGACTTTGGCGTTGATGCGGTGAAGATCGGGATGATCGGGTCGGCCCAGACTGCGCACGCGGTGGCGGACCGGTTGTCGGCGGTGGGCGTGCCGATCGTGTTCGATCCGGTGATGGTTGCAACCAGCGGCGACATGTTGGCCGATGCCGAGACAATCGCAGCTTTTGAGCGGCTGATGCGGCTGGCGACGCTGGTAACGCCCAACCTGCCCGAGCTTGAGGCCTTGGACGGTGAGTCCGCAATAATGGCGCAGGGTTGTGCCTTGCTCGTCAAGGGCGGCCATGGTGACAGCAACGTGCTGGTTGACCGGCTGTTGACCCGTGACGGCGAAATAAGGCGTTGGGAAAGCGAGCGTATCGCGACGACGAGCACGCATGGCACTGGGTGCACGCTCGCCTCCGCCATCGCGACAGGCCTTGCGCGGGGGCAGGATTTGCCGACCGCCATCGACCGCGCGCGGCTGTTCGTGCGGCTGGCCTTGCACGGTGCGCCCGGCCTCGGCGGCGGGCATGGGCCAATGGGGCACCAGAAGGTGCGGCTCGACCTTGGCTCGGGCGTGCGGCTCAACCACGTGACGGTGCCCATGGCGGCAGGGTCGGAAGGCTTTTACCGAACGCTTGGGCTTACCCAAATCGTCGACACGCCGGACGGCCATTATGCGCGGTTTGAGGCGGCGGGTGGCGCGACGGTATCGGTTGAACAGGGAGCGGCGCCCACCGTGTTTTTCGAGTGCGACGATCTGGCGGCAGAGGTCGCGCGGTTGCAGGCGGCAGGACTCGTGTTCGATCATCCGCCCGTCGATCAAGACTGGCGGTGGCGCGAGGCACGGTTGAGCGACCCGGCCGGCAACACGGTGTGCCTGTATCAGGCGGGCGAGAACCGCCGCTATCCGCCGTGGCGGATTGTCCTTGCCCCATGATCGCTGGCGTTGATGAGGTCGGGCGCGGGCCGCTCGCCGGGCCAGTAGTCGCCGCGGCTGTGATATTGTGCGCAGGCGGTGTTGCAGGGCTCGCTGACAGCAAGGCGCTCAGCCCGAAGCGGCGCGCAGCGCTCGCGGTCGAGATCAACGCGCGCTGCCGCGTGGGCGTGGGGCAGGCGAGTGTCGAGGAGATTGACACGCTCAACATCCTTTGGGCGACCATGCTGGCGATGGAGCGGGCGGTTGCTGCGCTGGGTGTCGATCCGTCCGAGGTGCTGGTCGACGGCAATCGCTGCCCCGGCTGGCGCTGGCCTTCCCGCGCGATTATTGGCGGGGATGCGCGCGAGCCGTGCATCTCGGCCGCCTCCATCATCGCCAAGCAGCACCGCGACGCGCTTATGCTGGTGGCGGATGCAGCACACCCAGGCTATGGCTGGGCGCGCAACAAGGGCTATGGATCGGCTGAACATCTGGCGGCGCTGGCGCGGCTGGGCGCTACGCCGTTCCACCGGCGGCACTTTGCGCCGGTCGCCAAAGTGCTTTCGGCCGGGTAGCCGAGTCTTTCGCGCCACACCACAAGGTCTTGGGGGTCGCAGGGCGCCACGGACTCAATATCTCGCCCCGGGCACGAAATGTTCTGCGGCGTTAACCAATTAGTAACTGAAATCGTTAACCATTCTGTACTTGACGGATGCCGTGTTTGCGGTGCCGATAGCAGCGGACAGGGTCAACTGGGGCAAACGCGATGGGGGTATTGGAAAAAGTAGCAGCGCGCGCGACGCCGGCGGCGACCTTGCCGCTCGACCAGATCATTCGTGATGATTGCATCGCGGCGATGCGCGCGCTGCCGGCTAAATCGATTGACATGATCTTTGCCGATCCGCCCTATAATTTGCAGCTTGGCGGTGATCTCAACCGGCCCGATGGCAGCCATGTCGACGCGGTAACCGACGACTGGGACAAGTTTGACAGTCTGGCCGCCTATGATCGCTTCACCCGCGCCTGGCTCGCCGAAGCGCGGCGGATTTTGAAGGCTGACGCCACGATCTGGGTGATCGGCAGCTACCACAACATCTTCAAGGTGGGTGCGGCTATCCAGGATCTCGACTTCTGGATTTTGAACGACATTGTCTGGCGCAAGTCGAACCCGATGCCCAATTTCAAGGGCACCCGCTTCACCAACGCGCACGAAACGCTGATCTGGGCGTCGATGGGCGAAAAGGCACGTTACACCTTCAACTATCGCAGCATGAAGACGCTGAACGACGAGTTGCAAATGCGCTCCGACTGGGAATTTCCCGTGTGCGGCGGGCAGGAGCGGCTGAAGCGCGACGGGGTGAAGGTGCACCCGACGCAAAAGCCCGAGGCGCTACTCTATCGTGTGCTACTGGCCTGCACGAAACCCGGCGACGTGGTGCTCGATCCGTTTTTCGGCACCGGGACGACAGGCGCGGTCGCGAGGCGGCTGGGGCGGCGCTGGATCGGCATCGAGCGCGAGGAAATCTACTGCGCGGCCGCGATTGAGCGGATCGAGGCGGCGCTGCCGCTCGATGAATCGGCGCTTGCGACCATGCAAAGCCCGCGCTCGGCGCCGCGCGTTGCCTTTGGTGTGATCGTCGAGACGGGGATGCTGGCGCCCGGCACGGAACTGACCGACGCAAAGTGTCGGTACCGCGCGGTCGTGCGCGCTGACGGGTCGTTGCTCAGCGGCGATGTGACCGGTTCCATCCACAAGGTCGGTGCCGCGCTGCAGGGCGCACCGGCCTGCAATGGCTGGACCTTCTGGCATTATGAAGTGAACGGCGCGCTTGCCCCCATCGACACGCTGCGGCAGACATACCTCCTCGCCACTCAGCCCTAAACGAGCGCCTGACCCCATGTATTTGCGCCCGGTCCAGTTCGTCGACACACCGGTTGGCCGCGACGGCGAGGTTGCGCGGCTGGCGGGGGGCATGTGCTGGTTCGCCGCTTATGAGGTGATCGAGGGCGGGGCCCGGCGCACGCTTTCCGTCGCCGAGTTCGAGGTAGGGCTTGGCCGCGATGATGCGCGCGCCGCGCTGCTCCACGCCCGGATCACCGCCCCGCGCGCGCCACTCGTGCTGGGCGAGCGCACGCTGCGGCTCGATCAGCCGCATGTGATGGGCATTTTGAACGTGACGCCTGACAGTTTTTCAGACGGCGGCAACCTGCACAATAATCCGGTCGCTGCGGCTGAAGCCGGCTTCGACATGGGGATCGCGGGCGCAAGTCTGATCGATGTCGGCGGGGAATCGACGCGCCCCGGCGCCAAGGACGTGTGGGAGGGTGACGAGATCAAGCGCGTCGTGCCCGTGATCGAGCAACTGTCGGCAAGCGGCACCCCTGTTTCGATCGACACGCGCAAGGCCGCCGTTATGGAAGCGGCGATTGCGGCGGGCGCGCTGGTGCTGAACGATGTGTCGGCGCTGTTGTGGGACGATCGCGCGCTCGGCGTTGCCGTCCGCACCCGGCTGCCGGTGGTGCTGATGCACTCGCCGGACCCCGCCAAGGGGCCGCATACGGGGCCGGGCTATGGCAATGTGCTGACCGAAGTATTCGATTGGCTTGAGGCGCGCCTTGACGCGGTGGAGGCGGCAGGCGTGGACCGGTCGCGGATCATCGTTGATCCCGGCATTGGCTTTGGCAAGTCGCTGGCCGACAATCTGGCGCTGCTCAATGGGCTTGCGATGTTCCACGGGCTTGGCTGCCCGCTGCTACTCGGCGCAAGCCGCAAGCGGATGATCGGCGCGCTGTCAGGCGAAGCGCCGGTGGACGAGCGGCTTGGCGGGTCGATCACGCTGGCGATACACGGCGCGGCGATGGGCGCGCAGTTGCTGCGCGTGCATGACGTGGCCGAGACGGTGCAGGCGGTGCGGGTGTGGCGCGGTTTGCGCGATGCAGCGCTGGTGGGGCGTTAGAGCGTATAGCCGCCGTCGGCGAGCAGCACGGTGCCGGTAATGAGGGCCGAGGCGTCGCTTAACAAAAACGCGATCTGATTGGCGACCTCTTGCGACGTTGCGTAGCGGCCAAGCGGCGTCGCCATGGCGGCGAGTTCGTCAAAAGCGGCATCGCGCCCGATGGTTTGGGCGCGCTCGACAAACATCGGCACGCTGTCCCACACTGGCGTTTTGACGCCTGCCGGCGCGATGGCGTTGACCCGGATGTTGGAGGATGCCCCTTCCTTGGCGGCGACCTTGACCAGATGTATCAGTGCAGCCTTGGACGCGCCATAGGCCGCAACGCCCGCCTCCGCCTTTATCCCGGCGGCAGACGACGTTGCGACAATCGTGCCGCCGCGCGCCTGCATCGCCCGCATCGCGGCCTGCAGGGTCAAAAAGGCACCATCCAGATTTATGGATAGCACCCGTCGCCATTCGGCATAGGGCAGCTCGGCAATGGTGCTGGCAGCGGCGACCCCGGCGTTGATAACGGCATGATCAAGATCAGCGAGCGTCGTCGCCAGCCGCGCCCAAAGGGCGTCATCAGCCACATCGCCGATTACGCGATCAATGGCGCAGGGTAGCACAAGCGTTGCGAGGCCAGGTGCATCGCGATCTACCAGTATCAGCCGCGTCGCGCCACGCGCTGCCAGATCTTCTGCCACGGCGCGGCCAATGCCTGAGGCTGCGCCGGTAATCAGCGCTGTCTTTCCAGAAAATTGCATCACCACCGCCTAACGGGTTGGCAACCAGAAATCACGCCGCGTTATCAATCCCCAGGTCGCTGAGCTTGCGGTAGAGTGTCGACCGGCCGATGCCAAGACGACGCGCAACCTCGGTCATGCGGCCGCGATAGTGACCGATGGCGAGCCGGATGACGTCGGCCTCGATCTCGTCGAGCGCGCGCATGTTGCCATCGGGGCGGAACAACGTAACTCCGCCGCTCGCGGGTACGGCGGAGGCGCCATACATGCCGTTCGGGCGGGTGGCGTAAGCCATGATCTGCGGAAAATCGCCGCGGGCAAGCGCATTGGTTTCGCATAGCACAGCCGCACGGAACAGCGCGTTTTGCAACTGCCGCACATTGCCGGGCCAGTCATAATTGACGAGCAGTTGCAACGCATCATCGGTGATGCCGATGGGCCTGAGGCCGGGCTGCTGGGCAATGCGGGCGAGCAGATGCCGGGCAAGGGCCGGAATGTCGCCGGTGCGTTCACGCAGGGGCGGCAGCGCGACATGGACCACGTTGAGCCGGTAATACAGGTCTTCGCGGAAGCGCCCGGCTTCGACTTCCTCGATCAGCCGGCTGTTGCCCCCGGCGATGATGCGCACGTCCACTTCGCGAGCGTGGCGCGCGCCGATTGGGCAGACTTCGTTGGTTTGCAGAAAATGGAGTAGTTTGAACTGCGCATCGGGGGACATGCAGCAGACTTCGTCGATGAACAGCGTGCCGCCATCGGCCTCGATCAAGCGGCCGATCTTGCGCTCGAACGCCCCGGTGAAAGCGCCCTGTTCATGTCCGAACAGCTCGGATTCGATGAGATTGGCGGGCATTGCGGCACAGCGCAGCGTTTCCAGCGGCTTTTTGTTGCGCGGCGAGGCGGCGTGGATGGCTTGTGCAACCACATCCTTTCCGACCCCCACCTCGCCCTCGATCAGCACTGGCACGCGAGCCCGAGCGGCTTTGGCGGCGATGGCGAGCGCAGTGCGGAACTGCGGGTCGGCGCCAACGATTTCGTCAAAGCCAATCGCTGCGGGCATCTTTTCAGTGAGCGGCCGCAACTCTCCGGACGTCTGGGCGGCAACCGCTGCGTCAAGCGCCGAAAGGAGCCGCTCCGGCGCCAGCGGCTTGACCAGGAAGTCGCTTGCGCCGCCGCGCATCGCGTCAACCGCGCGGGCAACCGAGCCGTTGGCGCTGAGCATCAAAATGGGTAGCGCCGGGCGGCGAGCGCGCAGTTCCGCGATCAGCCCGCAGGTGTCGGCATCGGGCGCCCAATGGTCGATGAGGACCGCGTCGAGCTGCATCCCGTCTTGCGTGCCGAGCATGGCAATCGCCATTTCGCCATGGCTCGCAAAAATCGCGCGCCAACCGCCACGGGCGGCAAGCGCCGCCACCAGCCTGCGCTGGGCGGGTTCATCGTCGATCAGCATCAGCAATCGCTGGCCGTTTCGCGTCATCAGGCCGTCCCTGTGTTCTCCGGTTCGACCTGCGAGCATAGACCCGGTTGGTAAAGGGGGGCTTAAGCGCGCACGCGGTTGATGGGTGCAGGGCTTGAGGTGGGGGCAGGTGCCGGTTAAGGATGGTGCAAATCAGGTGCTAAGGGGTAACACAGCAATGACCGGCAACGGCGACCTTCAGTCGCATCAGGCGACGTATAACGGCATGATCGGGGTCTTTAAGTGGGGCGCGATTGCATGTGCGACTATCGTCTTGTTCGTGCTCTGGCTGATCGCGGGCTGACGCGCGCGTGAAAATCGCCGTCCTGAAGGAGCAAGCCGAAGGGGAGCGCAGGGTTGCCGCGACGCCCGAAACGGCAAAGAAATTCATTGGCCTGGGTGCCAGCATCGCTGTGGAAGCGGGCGCGGGTGACGGTGCCTCCATCAGCGACGCGCAATTCGAAAGCGCTGGCGCGAGCATTTGCAGCCGGGCCGAAGCGCTGGCCGGGGCCGACATCGTGCTTGGCGTGCAGGGGCCTGACCCGGCAAGCATCGGCGGCGTGGCGCCGGGCGCCTGGGTGGTTGCCAGCCTCAATCCGTTTGGCGAGCGCGCGCGCGTTGATGGCTATGCGGCAGCCGGGCTGGAGGCGCTGGCAATGGAATTCATGCCGCGCATCACCCGCGCGCAATCGATGGACATTCTCTCGTCGCAGTCCAACCTGGCGGGCTACAAGGCGGTGCTGGAGGCGGCGAGCCATTATGGCCGCGCCTTCCCGATGATGATGACGGCAGCGGGCACGGTGTCGGCCGCCCGCGTGTTTGTGATGGGCGTGGGCGTGGCGGGCTTGCAGGCGATTGCAACCGCGCGACGGCTGGGTGCGCAGGTTTCCGCCACTGACGTGCGCAGCGCAACCAGGGAGCAGATCCAGTCGCTGGGCGCCAAGCCGATTTTTGTCGAGAATGTGAAGGGCATCGAGGGCGAGGGCGCTGGCGGTTATGCCGGCGAGATGAGCCCGGAGTATCAGGCGGCGCAGGCTGAGCTGGTATCGAGCCACATCGCCAAGCAGGATATCGTCATCACCACGGCGCTGATCCCCGGCCGCCCCGCCCCGCGCCTGGTTTCGGCCGCGCAGATAGCGACGATGCGGGCGGGCTCGGTGATCGTCGATCTGGCGGCTGAAAGCGGCGGCAATGTCGAGGGCGCGGTGCCGGGCCAGGTGGTAGAGCAGCACGGCGTGAAGATCGTGGGTGCCAGCAACATGGCCGGCTTGCTTGCGGCCGATGCCTCTGCATTGTTCGCGCGCAACCTGTTCAACTTCCTCGCCGCCTTTTGGGACAAGGAAGCGGGGCGACCCGTGCTCGATGCCGAAATCGGTGACGCGGTTCGGCTGACGCAAGGCGGCAAGGTCGTGAGCGGGAGGTTGCTGGGGTGAACATCGACAAATCGCCTGAAAAGGCGGTGGCGATCGGGCTGCTTGTTGCCAGCGCCATCATTGCGCTCGGGTTGGACGCGTTCTGGCAAGGCTATCAATTAGGCGGAGATTTGGCGCACGCGCACGTCGCGCGCCAAAGTCAGGAAGTCATAGGGAACCGGCACTAATGGATTTCATCTCAACCCTTTCGATTTTCGCGATGGCGTGTTTCGTCGGCTATTATGTCGTGTGGTCGGTCACACCGGCGCTGCACACGCCGCTGATGGCGGTGACGAACGCAATTTCGTCCGTCATCATCGTGGGCGCGCTTATTGCCAGTGCTGCTATTGGACTGGGCGGCAGCGGGGCGACGTCGAAATGGCTGGGGTTGCTGGCGGTCGCGTTGGCGAGCGTGAATATTTTTGGCGGTTTTGCGGTCACGGCGCGCATGCTGGCGATGTACAAGAAGAAAGATCGGCCAGCGGCGGCTGCCAAGCACTGAAATTAGACGATACGTCAACCCGGGTTTGGCCCGGGGTTCCGCTTCTTTGAGTGCGGGATAACAGCGGGACCCGGCTCGGGGCCGGGGTGACGATAGGGGATGAAGATAGTGGAACACGTTGTGGTCAATCCCTGGGCATCGCTGGCCTATCTGGTGGCTGGGGTGTGCTTCATCCTCGCGTTGCGCGGGCTGTCGAGCCCGGCGACGAGCCAGCGCGGCAATCGCATGGGCATCATCGGCATGGCGATTGCGGTGGTGACGACGCTAGTCACGCATGTGCCGCGGTTGGAGGGTGACGCCCTCGATTCCGCGACCATCATCGAAATCCTCGCTGCCATCGGCATTGGCGCCGTGATTGGCATCGTGACCGCGCGGCGCATCAAGATGACGGACATGCCGCAGCTTGTGGCGGCGTTTCACTCGCTGGTGGGCATGGCCGCCGTGCTGGTCGGCATGGCAGCCTATCTCAACCCCGACGCATTCGGCATCGCCGATGCGGGCTTGATCTTCACCCAGAGCCGCATCGAACTTGGCCTTGGCGTCGCCATCGGTGCGATTACGTTCAGTGGCTCGGTCATCGCGTTCCTGAAGCTCAACGGTAATATGAGCGGCAAACCCATCATGCTGCCGGGGCGTCACCTCATCAACCTGGGCACGCTTGCGGCGATCCTTGGCCTTGTAGGCTATTTTCTGACCGACCAAAGCCCCTGGGTGTTCTTCACCATTACTGCGCTCAGCTTTGCCATTGGCTTCCTGCTCATCATCCCGATTGGCGGGGCAGACATGCCAGTCGTGGTGTCGATGCTCAACAGCTATTCGGGCTGGGCCGCCGCCGCGATGGGCTTCACCCTACACAACACGGCGATGATCATCACAGGCGCGCTGGTCGGCTCGTCGGGGGCGATCCTCTCTTACATCATGTGCCGGGCGATGAACCGCAGTTTCATCAGCGTGATCGCTGGCGGCTTCGGTGCGGCCGACAGCGGCGGCGGCGGCGAGGCGAAAGAACAGCGGCCCTGGAAGCGCGGCTCAGCCGAGGACGCGGCCTTCCTGATGGGTCAGGCCGAACAGGTCATCATCGTGCCTGGCTATGGCATGGCAGTGGCGCAGGCCCAGCATGTGTTGCGCGAAATGACTGACAAGTTGAAGGCGCACGGCGTCAAGGTGAAGTTCGCGATCCACCCCGTTGCCGGCCGTATGCCGGGGCACATGAACGTGCTGCTCGCCGAGGCCAATGTGCCCTATGACGAAGTGTTCGAGCTTGAAGACATTAATTCCGAATTCGCACAGACCGATGTAGCCTTCATCATCGGCGCAAACGATGTCGTGAACCCTGCGGCCAAGACCGACAAGGGATCACCGATTTACGGCATGCCAGTGTTCGATGTTGAAAAGGCCAAAACGGTGCTGTTCATCAAGCGATCAATGGGCGGGGTTGGCTATGCTGGCGTCGATAACGATGTGTTCTACATGGACAATACCATGATGCTGCTTGCCGATGCCAAGAAGATGGTCGAGGAAATCGTAAAGTCGCTGGACTAACGCTGCACCCCCGACAAGCGTCGATGTCGTCGTGATTGGTCCGATTTGGTGCAAGGCTCTATCGCTGCGCCGCCGATTGGCGTCCTGCAACGAACACTGCAGCGCGGAACACGCCACAATGGACCATAATGCGCTCCCCCATTTTGGAGTAATGCGTAGTTTACCTGAAACGTCGCACGAACCATGTTATAACAAGGGGATGCCATGACAGTTTCGTCGGACCAGGCCGGTGCGTCGGCAGCGTATGGCACCGAACGTTCCGCCCTGCTGATTGCGGGTGAGGCGGCGGCGGCCGCTGCAGGCGCTCAGGCGCTTTCGGTTTCGGGGTTGCGCCGCGTTGGGACCGTCGGCTGGGGCGACGCGGTTACGCGACTGGCGGCGCAGGCAGCCGTCGATCTCATCCTCATCGAGGCAGGTGGTGCCGATGACGATACGCTCGCGCCGATCCTGAGCGAGGCGGCGGTGCTAGCGCGTGGCAATGTTGCGGTGGTGGTCGCGATTGACCCCGGCCAGATCGATTTCGCGGCGCCTGTCGTGTTCGGGTCGACCGGGATCCAGTTGTTGTGCGCGCCCACCTTTGGGGAGCGGATAAGCGCTATTCTGCTCGCAACGCTGCCTCGTGGCTCAGCCACGCTCCACGATTCCGCGCGAGACGGTGAGGCCGCGCGCCTCCAACGGCTGAACGAAGAAGTGGCGCGCATCGCCGAGACTTTGGCGCGGTTGACGCAGGGTGATGGGCGCGCGCCTGGTCTGCGCGGTGGCGCAACCGTTAGCGACCCGTCATTGTCGTTTCGGGTGGAGCCACCCGGCCCGGTGGCGGTCGCCGCTACCGCTGCCGATGTGCGCCGCACGATCCGGGCGCGCCGGTTGCGCGA
>JBJXEC010000209.1:0-19684 GCA_046155125.1 Sphingomonas sp.
GCCAATCCATGCGCCAAAGCTTACGCCGGCAATCCAGGTTGTCTGCGCTTCGGGGTGGATGCTCTGGACCCAATCAAGAGCGGACGCCGCATCCGACAACTCGCCCACGCCATTGTCAAAGACACCCTGGCTCTTGCCCACGCCACGAAAATTAAAGCGCAGCGTCGCAAAGCCGCGCCGCTGGAAGGTCTTGTACAGTTCCTGCACCATTCGGTTGTTCATGGTGCCCCCGGCGTTGGGGTGCGGGTGGAGGATCATGGCGACCGGCGCGCGCGGGCGTGGCGGAGGGGCAAAACGGCCTTCGAGACGGCCATCGGGGCCGGGAAAAATAACTTCTGGCATGACACCTGCTGATCGAATTGACGGTAAAGACGCGCCCGGTAGCGCGAAAAAGAGTGGACGCTATATAGGCGACAGCGCGCAACGTGCAATCTTCCAAGGCCATTCATTGAGCAAGCGTATCTATCTTGACCATGCAGCGACCACGCCGATGCGTCCCGAAGCGGTGGCGGCGGTGGCCGATGGCATGGCGCGCTGGGCGAACCCGTCATCGCCGCATGCGGAAGGGCGCGCCGCGCGAGCAGCGCTTGAGGAGGCGCGGGCGCGGATCAAGGCGGCGCTTGGCTGGGCGGGCGAGCTGATCTTCACCAGTGGCGCGAGCGAGGCACTGTGGATTGCGCTCAACCGGGCCAGGGTGGACCGGCGGATCGTGTCGGCCGTGGAGCATGAGGCGGTGTTCCGCGCGGCGCCGGAGGCTGAGGTTTTGCCGATCACGAATGGCGAGCCCGATGGCGACGCGTTGCGCGCCGGCCTTGCGGCACCGGGCAAAGCGTTGGTCGCCATTCAGTCGACAAATTCGGATACAGGCACGAGTTTTCTGCCGTTTTCAGAGCGCAACGCCATTGTTGACGATGCCCAAGGCGCGGGGGCGCTAATACTGGCGGATTGTTCCCAGGCACTCGGCATCATTCCGCCCGACGTTGATTTCGCGGTTGTCTCGGCGCACAAATTTGGCGGACCGCCGGGTATTGGCGCATTGCTCATCCGAGACTTTGCCCTGCTCGCGCCAGTCGGCGGGCATGAGTTTGGCTACCGGTTGGGCACCGAGAACCTGCCGGGGGCGCTCGGTTTCGCGGCGGCGGCTGAAACCCGGGCGATAGCGCACTGGCCGACTGATGCTGAGCATCATTATGATTTCAAGAACGCGCTGTGGCGGGTGGGCGAGATAATTTGCCCGGGCATGCAGTGCTCGCATATTTTCGCCATCGCCATGCCGCATCTCTCCGCCGCTGCGCAGTTGATCCGGTTCGATGCGATGGGCTTTGCCGTGTCGGCGGGCAGCGCCTGCTCGTCGGGCACGCTCAAGCGCAGCCGGGCGCTGGACGCGTTCGGGGTGGACGAAGACACCGCCAGCCGCACCATCAGGGTGAGTTTCGGGTGGAACACCACACCGGCAGAAATCGACGCATTTCGCGAGGCGTGGCTCGAAGTCGCGCATGACGCGGCGAAGCGCGCATGATCTATCTCGATTATCAGGCGACCACGCCGCTTGCGCCCGAAGCACTCGACGCCATGCTGCCCTTGCTGCGTGACAATTTTGCGAACCCGCATTCGGCTCATGCCCCCGGTCGCGCCGCGAAGGCTGCAGTGGAGGCAGCGCGCGACCGGGTCTCCGCGTTGCTGCCAGCGGGGGGGCAGCTAAGCTTTACGAGTGGTGCAACCGAGGCGATCAACTGGGCGATTAAAGCTGCGCCACCGGGGGATATCATAACACTTGCGACCGAACACGCCGCAGTGCTCGACACCGCTGACGCGCTGCGGGCAAGCGGCCGGTCGGTGACGGTTCTGCCCGTGCGCGCCGACGGTATTGTCGATTTAGATGCCGCGCGCGCGGCAATCGTTCCGGGCGTGTCGCTGGTCGCGGCCATGCTCGTGAATAACGAGATCGGCGTTTTGCAGCCGATTGCAGCGCTCGCCGCACACGCCCATTCGGCGGGCGCACTGATGTTGTGCGACGTCGTGCAGGGCTATGGCCGAATCGCCATACCGGCATGCTGCGACTTGATTGCGATCTCTGCCCACAAGATTCACGGGCCAAAGGGCGTGGGTGCCCTGTGGGTGCGTGATGGCCTGTCGCTGGCGCCGTTGCTGCACGGCGGCGGGCAGGAGGTGGGCGGTCGTTCCGGCACGTTATCGCCCGCGCTGTGTGCGGGGTTTGGAGCGGCCGCGCGGCTTGCGCATGACCGCGTTACCGTCGATGGCGCCCATAGCCGCGCCCTGTTTGACCTCGCTTGCCAAAGCCTGGGCGAAGGCTGGCATGTGAACGGGTCAGTCATTGATCGATACGCTGGCAACCTTAATGTCCGGCGAGACGGCCTCAATGTCGCTCAGCTAATGTCAGATTTGCGCGACATTGCCTTTTCCGCCGGATCGGCATGTGCCAGCGGGTCCGGCAGGCCGAGCCATGTCCTGACGGCCCTGGGATTGACTGATGCACAAGCCAAGGCAAGCATCAGGCTTGGTTTTGGCCGCTATACTAGCCAAGAGGAACTCGTGACAGCTATCGACCGGATCAATGCCGCCGCGCGAGTGCAGGGCCTGTGATAAGGATCACGTTCATTGGTGCCGATGGTTCTGCCCGGAAAGTGCAAGCGATTGCTGGCGACCGGCTGCTGGACGTCGCCCAGGCCGACGGGCAGCCGCTAGAGGGCACCTGCGAGGGCCAGATGGCGTGCTCCACCTGCCACGTGATCATCGCCGCCGAAGACGTTATCCGGCTGAGCCCTCCAACCGAAGAGGAAGAGGATATGCTTGACCTGGCGCTCGGCGCGACCCGGACAAGCAGGCTCGCCTGCCAAATCTTCCTGAACGATACGCATGATGGCATGACCATACGCATCCCCCCGGCAGCGCGGAACATGCAGGGCCGCTAATCATCATGCACCCGGTGCTTTTTGCATCGCTGGAAAGGTTGAATGAAGTTCCCAACCCTGGGTGCTGCAAGCGTTGCTGCCACGCTGTCATTTGCCGCTGCGCCATCTGCAGGCGAACAAGCAACCACAACGCGGACCGAGATCATCATCCGGCCACCCGCCGAAGCGACCCGGCATCGCCGTGTCGTCAGCACCCAGCGCACCAATGGCACACGCAGTGATCGCGATCGCGCGGTACACGGTGTGCCGCGTTTGCAAGCGTGGATATGTCAATCACCAACGGGCGAGACGCTGCCGCACGGTGCGCGTTTATTGCTAAGCGCGCTTGATCGATCGGCCCGGCTCGCCCATATGCGCTGACGGGAGTCGGGCGGGCGTAGCCGTCGCCAACCCGGTCAGGTCCGGAAGGAAGCAGCCGTAACGATTTTCGCTGCGGGTCGTCCCGGCTCCCACCCTCATGCGCGATTGGCGTGTCGCCGCCGGTGTGCCGCTATTGCTGGCGCCGACGCAGGCGAGGCGATAGACGGATAGGCTATGGCCGACTCTTCTCTAGATTTGGGTGACAGCTCGCAACCTGCCAACGCGCCGGCCTATCGGGTTTTGGCGCGCAAATACCGCCCGCAGAATTTTACCGAGCTCATCGGTCAGGATGCGATGGTGACAACGCTCGCCAACGCCATCAGGCGCGGGAGGCTTGCCCACGCCTTTCTGCTGACCGGTGTGCGCGGGGTAGGCAAAACCTCCACGGCGCGGCTCATTGCCAAAGCGCTGAACTGTATTGGCGCGGACGGGGGCGGTGGCCCGACCATCGACCCGTGCGGCGTCTGCGAACCGTGCCGCGCGATTGCTGAAGGGCGCCATATCGACGTGATCGAGATGGATGCCGCGAGCCACACCGGCGTTGACGATGTGCGCGAGATCATCGACGCTTCGCGCTATGCTGCGGTGTCTGCCCGGTTCAAGATCTACATTATCGACGAAGTCCATATGCTGTCGAAAAACGCGTTCAACGCGCTGCTCAAGACGCTTGAGGAGCCGCCTGCGCACGTGAAATTTCTGTTCGCGACGACCGAGGTCAACAAGGTGCCGGTGACCGTCCTGTCGCGGTGCCAGCGCTTTGATTTACGGCGCATTGCGGCTGACAAGCTGATCGGGCATTTTGCGAGGGTGGCACAAGCCGAAGACGTGGTCGCGGAGCCGGAGGCGCTGGCGTTGATCGCGCGTGCGGCAGAGGGCTCGGCACGGGATGGTTTGTCAATCCTCGATCAGGCGATTGCCCATGCCGGAATGGACGGCGGCGCAGTAACGGCGGATGCGGTCCGCGACATGCTGGGCCTGTCGGACCGAGGCGCGGTGCGCACCTTGTTTCGGCATCTCATAATGGGGGAGGGCGCCGCCGCATTGGCAGCGCTTCGTCAGCAATATGAACTGGGCGTTGATCCGCAAGGGGTAATGCGCGCGCTTCTGGAGCTCGTTCATGCGGTGACGCTCACCAGGCTGGGGACGCCGGCCGACGCGGGGCAATCGACTGAAGAGCGCGAGGCGCTGAACGGCTGGGCCGAGCAGCTCTCCTTCCCCGCGCTCCACCGATTGTGGCAACTGCTGTCGCGCGGGCATGACGAAGTCGCGCGCGCCACATTACCCATCGAAGCGTGCGAAATGGCGCTGCTCCGGTTGATCCACGCGGCAAGCTTGCCCGATCCGGCGGATCTTGCGCGGCGGCTGTTGGCTGGTGACGGGAACGCTGTGCCGCGCCAAGCGCCGCAGCCCGGCCCGCCCGGCAGTGGCGCGTTCAGCGCGGCTGCCGCCGCGGCCGCAACAGTCGATGAGCCGGAACCCATCATCGCCAGTTTCGAGGCGTTAATCGACATGCTCAGCCAGCGCGGCCAGGTTCGGCTCGCGGAGACATTGCGCCTCACCGCCAGCGTCGTTTCCTTTGCGCCCGGTGAGATCATCCTGTCGAACGCGCGCCCGATGCCGGCCGAGGTGCCTCAGGAGCTGTCGGCGATGTTGCGGACGCTCACTGGTGTGAGCTGGCGCGTGACCATGGCTGACCAGACCGGTGAGCCGACCGCGCGCGAAACGGAAGCGGCAAAGGACACGGCTGTCCTCGAGCAGCTGAAGCAGACACCGCTCGCCCGCGCGGTGCTCAGCCAGTTTCCCGAAGCGAAAATACTAAACGCAGGACCACGAGAACGGAGCGTATCATGAAGGGTATCGAGGACATGCTGGCCATGGCGCAAAATGTGCAGGCCGAGCTGCAAAAGGCGCAGGCAAATCTCGACAATATCGAGGTCGAGGGTGCCGCAGGCGGCGGGTTGGTGAAGGTGAAAGCCTCTGCCAAGGGCCGGATCATCGCGCTCGACATCGACCAGAGCCTGTTGCAGCCCAGCGAAAAACAAATGGTGGAAGACCTTGTTGTCGCGGCGCTCAACGATGCGCGTGCCAAGGCCGATGCCGCGTCAAACAGCGAAATGCAGAAGATGACGAGCGGTCTGCCGCTTCCGCCGGGCTTCAAGATGCCATTCTGACAATAGGCACCAGCGCTTGTTATCGCGATTACCGTCGCCAGTTGCACGAGGCGACGGGCGATGGTTGATGAGCGCGTTGACTTGGCCGCGGTAGAACGCGGTGGCGCGGGCATGGGTTTGATTTGCGGCGATTTTAGCAATCGCGGTGCTGGCGATCGTCGGCCTTCTTGTTTGTTTCAGTTCCGAAAATGACCGCGCCGCCAGGATGCAATCACCGCAGCTGCAAAACGCGTCGGCGATAGCGCCAAAAAGGGCAGGCGACGCCACGCCAACGGCAGCTGGAAAGCAAAGCGCCCAGCTCATTCGGCAAGATCGCCGGGTTCAGTTCCTCAGAGGCAGGAATCGAGCCCGTTGTGGCGGACAACGCCCACGCGCCTGGTCAGCGCATTGCCATGGCGCCGGGTAAACCCACGCGGCGAGATTGCCTCACGCTTTTTGGGTTGCGGCAAGACGGCGGCGATCCGCCCGGCTTCCGCGGAAGTCAGTCTGGCGGCATCATGGCCGAAATAGCGCTGGGCACCAGCGTTCACACCATAGGTGCCGATGCCCGTTTCAGCGATGTTGAGATACACCTCCATGATCCGCCGCTTGCCCCATATCGCTTCGATCAGCACGGTGAAATACGCCTCGAACGCCTTGCGGACATAGCCGCCACCCTGGATGAGGAAGGCGTTCTTGGCGGTTTGCTGGCTGATGGTTGAGCCGCCGCGGATGCGCCCGCCCTTGGTGTTGCGCTGATATGCCTTTTCAATTGCTGTGAAATCAAAGCCATTATGCGCACAAAATCGAGAATCTTCGCCTGCGATAACAGCGCGCGCCATGTTAGGATCGATCTTCGACAGCGGCATCCAGGCTTTTGAAATGCTGCGCCCGCCAAGCGCATCACCAATCATCGTAAAAGTGATGGGCGGCGCGACAAAACGATAGGCGACGACCCACAGCACCGAAAGGAGCAGAAATCCGCCAATCAGCTTGGCAACGAACAGGACGATGCGGAAAACCATGCCAGCACCGCTTGCACAAAGCGCGAGGGCCGATCAAGCCCTGCGCCCTTGTGTGTCAGCCGGCCGCCAGCATCGGCCGTTCGCCGGCAAGCCGCATCATCGCCTTTTGCAGCTTTTCAAACGCGCGCACCTCAATCTGGCGCACGCGCTCGCGCGAGACGTTATAGACTTGGCTCAGCTCTTCCAGCGTCTTGGGGTCGTCGGTCAGCCGCCGCTCGGTAAGGATGTGCTTTTCCCGCTCGTTGAGCGCGTCCATCGCCGTCACGAGCATCGTATGCCGGACATCGGCCTCCTGCGCGTCGGCAACGACTGAGTCCTGCAATGGCGCATCATCGGCCAGCCAATCCTGCCACTGGCCCTCGCCGTCTTCACGCATCGGCACGTTGAGCGAGGTGTCGCCACCCATCGCCATGCGCCGGTTCATGCTCGTGACTTCGTCTTCGGTGACGCCCAAATCCTTGGCGATTTTCGCCAGATCATCGGGCTTCAGGTCGCCGTCCTCGAAGGCGTCGAGCTTTGCCTTCATGCGGCGCAGGTTGAAGAACAGCTTCTTCTGGGCAGCGGTGGTGCCCATCTTCACCAGGCTCCACGAGCGCAGGATGAACTCCTGAATCGACGCGCGGATCCACCACATGGCATAGGTCGCAAGGCGGAAGCCCCGGTCCGCCTCGAACTTCTTCACGCCTTGCATCAGGCCGATATTGCCCTCTGAAATCAGCTCGGATACGGGCAAACCATAGCCGCGATAGCCCATCGCGATCTTGGCGACGAGGCGCAGATGCGACGTCACCAACTGGGCAGCGGCATCAGTGTCGCCATGCTCTTCAAAGCGTTTGGCGAGCATATATTCCTGTTCCGGCGCCAAAATCGGAAACTTCTTGATCTCCGCTAGATAGCGGTTGAGGCTGGCTTCTCCCCCAAGCGCGGGTATCGTCGCTGGGACGTTGCTGCCGCTGGCCATGATCATTGCTCCTTGTGATGGCAGCAACGCCGCCCTGAGAACGGGGTAACTGCGCTAGACATCGAGTGTATCCAAAAGACGCCGCATGTCGTCTGGTAATTCGCTTTCAAACGACAAAGCGTTACTATTCACCGGATGAACGAAACCCAAACGGGCGGCGTGCAGCGCCTGTCGCTTGAAGGATAACCCCTCAAGCGCCGCGCGATGAACCTGCTTTGTTCTGGCATATACCGGGTCGCCGAGCAAGGCGTGGCCGATTGACGCCATGTGCACGCGCACTTGATGCGTTCGCCCCGTTTCCAGCCGACATTCCACAAGCGCCGAGTTGCGCAGCGGCCGGATCAGCCGAAAATGCGTAACGGCCCGCTTGCCGCGCTCGACAATCGCCATCTTTTTGCGGTTCGCTGGCGATCGGCCGAGCGGCGCGTCGACCGTGCCGGCGGTTGGGTTTGGCCGACCGGCAACAATCGCCCGGTAGCGCCGGTCAATGCTGTGCGCGGCAAATTGGCGCGCGAGCCCTTCATGCGCGCGATCATTTTTGGCGGCCACCATCAGCCCGGACGTGTCCTTGTCGATGCGGTGGACGATCCCCGGGCGAGCTACGCCGCCAATCCCGGAGAGTTGGCCGGCGCAGTGGTGCAGGAGCGCGTTGACCAGCGTCCCGTCGAGATTGCCGGCGGCCGGGTGAACGACAAGGCCCGCAGGCTTGTCGATAACGATAAGGTGCTCGTCCTCAAACACTATATCGAGCGCAATGTCCTGCGCTTCGTTGCCAAGCGGGCTGGGCGGCGGCAGGGTTACACTGAACACTTCGTCGGACAATGCCTTACGGGCGGGATCGCGCGCCGCAAAACCGCTTGCATCGACGACATTGCCCTGAGCGATGAGAGACTTCAGCCGTTCGCGTGACAGGGTGTCAACCGATTGTGCGAGCGCGCGGTCGAGCCTGATGCCACCGGCAGTGCTCGCAATGCGCACTTGAATAACTTTGCCCCCCGAGATCATACGCTGCTGATATGGAAACGGTGCCGCAGATATCAAGCGCCCTGCTGCTGCGGATCATGCGGTGGGCGCTGCTTGCCTCGGCAAGCGGGCTGCCGGAGGAAAAATGTGGCATATTGCGGGGGCGCGGCGAGCGCATCATGCGCGCGGACGCAGCGGCCAACGTATCGCCTTGGCCAGGCCGGAAGTTCGAGATTGATCCCGCCGCGTTGATTGCCGCGTATCGCACGGCGCGCCGGCCGAATGCCCTTGCGGTCCTGGGTTTTTTCCACACCCATCCGTCGGATGACGTTATGCCGTCCGTCACCGACGCGGCGTGTGCTGCCCCCGATGGCAAGCTCTGGCTGATTGCGACAATGCGCGAGGCGCGCCTGTTTCGGGCCGTGTCCGATGGAGCTATCCACGGGCGATTCGATCCGGTTGAGTTCGACTTGGTGGTTGGCAAGCGGGCGCCGGAGCGGGTAGGTGGCCTATTCGCGCGGAAGCAACGCCCCAAGGAGTGAAGCAGTTTGACTATAACCCCGGTCGATTTTGCGAGTCTGTTGTGCTCGCGCCTGTGCCACGACCTGCTGAGCCCGGTCGGTGCGCTGAACAATGGCCTTGAGCTGCTAGCCGACGAGCATGACCCTGAAATGCGCGCGCGGTGCCTTGAGCTGCTGAGCGAAAGCGCACGGGCTTCTGCCAACAAGCTGAAATTCTTTCGCCTCGCCTTTGGTGCCGCTGGTGGTTTTGGCGAAACCATCGACACGCGCGAGGCGCGGGCCGCGATTGAGGGCCTGTTCGGCGATAATCACCGCGTCACGGTCGGTTGGCTGGTCGAGGATGCCGTGCTGCCCAAGCAATCGGTCAAAGTGTTGCTCAATCTTGCCCTCATCGCTGGCGACGCTTTGGTGCGGGGCGGTCAGCTCGACATTGGTGCCGAACAGCGCGGGTCGATCGTGGAAATTGTGGTGCGCGGTGACGGACCCCGGATCGTGCTCGACGACGAGCTGCGCGGCGCCCTGATGGGGGACAGTACTGACACTGTCATAACGCCGCGCGCCGCGGCCGCGCATTTGGTTCGGGCAATTGTTGCGCAAGGAGGTGGCGCCGTTCAGGTATCGCCGCCCGATGCGCCAGTGCTCTTGTTCGGCGCGTCGCTAACCAGCGGGTAAACTGCAAATTAACCGTTCCCGTCCATGAAGGGATGCCGACAAAACGGTATGCCGGGGGCTCATGGACGACCTGCTTCAAGAATTTATCGCTGAAACCCGCGAGACGCTGGAAGCACTGACAGGTGAAATAATCGCCTGGGAGTCCGATCCGTCCGACCGAAACCGGCTCGATGCCATTTTCCGGTTTGTTCACACCGTCAAGGGAAGTTGCGGCTTTCTCGAACTGCCGCGCCTCAGTCGCCTTAGCCATGCCGCTGAAGACGCGCTGGCGGCCGTGCGAAGCGGGACACGCACACCGAGCACAATGCTCGTCAACGCCGTCCTCGCGATTGTCGACCGGATCGGAGAGATCATCGAGGCGATCGATGCGGGCGCGGCGCTGGACGATTCAGGCGAGGATCTGCTGATTGCCGCGCTCGGTGAGGGCGCGGAGGCTGCCATACCGGGCGTCACGACAATGACGCCGCGCTCACCAACGCGCAGCGTGCGCCTGAACGTCGATCTGCTCGACCGGATGATGAGCGGCATGTCCGACATGGTGCTGGCTCGCAACGAGCTGTCGCGCCGACTGCGCGATACCGGAGTCGACCCCGCGGTTGAGGCAGCACTCGACCGGCTGTCGCTCACCGTGTCCGAAATGCGCGACACCGTCACCCGCACCCGGATGCAGAAGATCGAAGCGCTGTTCTCCGCGCTGCCCCGTATGGTGCGGGACACCGCCGCCGAACTTGGCAAGTCGGTGACGGTAATCATCGACGGCGCGGACGTGGAACTTGATCGTGAAATGATCGAGATGATGCGCGACCCGCTCGTCCACATCGTCCGCAATGCCATCGACCATGGCATCGAGTTGCCGAGCGAGCGTCGCGCAGCAGGCAAGCGCGAGAATGGGCGCCTGCTGGTATCGGCGCGCCAATCCGGTAACCAGATCATCATTGAAATCGCCGATGACGGCCGCGGTGTGGACGTTTCAGCGCTCGTCGCGCGGATGGCGACCAATGGCACACGCAGTGAAGCCGCCCTCAACGCGCTCCCCGAGAAGGCCAAGCTCAATCTCATTTTCGAGCCAGGCGTAACCAGCAGGGCCGAAGTTACCGCAATCTCCGGTCGCGGGGTTGGCATGGACGTGGTGCGCGCCAATATCGAGCAGATTGGCGGGCGCGTTGAACTGGTCAATATGCCGGGCCGAGGCCTCTCCATTTCGATCTATGTTCCGCTCACCCTGTCGATTATTTCGACCATTGTCGTTGGTGCGGCGGGGCAGCGCTTTGCCGTCTCGCGCCCCGCGATTGAGGAGATCTTGACCGTTAGGGGCGAGTCGATTCGCATCGATATGCTGGGCGATACTCCCATTGCGACTGTGCGCGACCGGCGGTTGCCGCTTGTCGCGCTTGATCGTGCCCTTGGGATCAAGCGGGTTGGCAATGCCATGCCGACAATGCTCGCAATAGTTTCGGTCGCGGCCGGCAGTTTTGCGCTGGCGGTGGATTCGATCTTCGATACCGAGGAACTTGTCATCAAGCCTGCACCTCCCGCGATCATGGAAACCGGGCTTTATGCAGGCCAGACGCTGCCGGATTCTGGCCTCCCCATGCTGTTGCTCGATTGTGCGGGCATTGCCGCCGCCGCCGGGCTGCATTTTACGACGAGCGATGAGAATCGCTTTGGTATCGAAGACCACACGCCGCACCGTGTCGCTGGCACACAAATGCTGCTGTTCCGGGATTTTGACGGGGTACGCCGCGCGGCACCGCTTGAGGTTATTGATCGCGTTGAGATCACCCCGACGCATATGATCCGCGAATCGGCCGGGCTGCTCCGCTGGGCGAATGGCACGACCATCATGCCGCTCGCAACCTGCCGTTCGCCGCGTGCCGCAGAAGCGCTTGCGGCAAAGGGTGAAATTGATGTGCTGCGCTTGGCCGATGGCAGGTCGGAAATCGGCTATGCAATTGCTGAAGCGCTGGACATCGTTGAAGTCGTCGAGGCAATGCTGCCCGCGCGGATCTCGGGGCCGGTCGCGGGCGTGGTGCAGATTGATGGCGAGCCCGTTGAAATTCTTGACATTCACTGGCTGTTCGCAGCGAATGCCGAGCCGGTGGGCCGCGAGAACAGCGCGCCGATCTGCCTGCTTGCCGGCGGTGAGAGCGCCTGGATGGACATGTTCCTGCGCCCCGTATTGGAAGGGGCTGGCTACCGCGTGGCAACCAGCCTTGGTGCTCAGGAAAGGGCGGCGGTGACGTTGGTTATGGCCCAGGACGAAGTCGTCGCACCGGTTGGGCAGCCCGTGGTGCGGCTGCGCGATACGGCCATCCCCGCAAGCGGCGACGATGGCAGCATTTATCGATATGATCGCAATGCCTTGCTGGCCACTGTCGCCAGCTGCACCGCGCAACGCAGCGCATGACGCGAGGTCCTGGTCAGCCATGAACGATCCCAAACTCTTCCTAATCGCGCATATCGCCGGGCGCGCCGTTGCGATCGATGCCGAACAAGTCGATTCCGTCGTTGATATCGGCGAGGTGACACCCGTGCCCTCAGCGCAAGTGCAAATCCGCGGCCTTGCAGCGTTGCGCAGTCGGGTGGTCACGGTGATCGATACTTGTGCGGCGCTGTCGCTGCCACCATCGCCCAAAGCGCCGTCGCGGGCGATCATCACGCAGGTGGAGGGGCATCACTACGCCATTTTGGTAGACTCGCTGGAAGACGTCGCACTGTTCGCGTGGTCCCCCGTATCGAGCGGCATTACCCTCGATTCCGGCTGGCGAAAGGCTGGCTGCGGCATCATTGATCGCGGCGGCGACCCCATCTTGGTGATCGACCTGAGCGTGCTTATTCCCGGTGTCGCAGTTGCTGCATAAAATCGGCGGAACGCATTAACGGGAACATTACGCTTTTCGGCCACACCCGTCATGTTGCGGTTCGAACAGGATGTTTCCCGATGAAAACTTGTCTGGTGGTCGACGATTCCAAGGTAATCCGAAAAGTCGCCCGACATATTCTCGAGACCTTAAACTTCGAGGTGTCCGAAGCCGGCGACGGCCGCGAAGCGCTTGATTCATGCCTGAAATCCGCACCGGATGTTATCCTGCTTGATTGGAACATGCCCGTAATGAGCGGCATGGATTTTCTGCGCGCGCTCCGCGAGAGCAACATGCCACAACGCCCCAAGGTCGTGTTCTGTACAACCGAAAATGGTATGGCCTATATTCGTGCCGCAATTGACGCCGGCGCCGACGAATATGTTATGAAGCCGTTCGATCGTGAGACGCTCGAAAGTAAGCTGCAGATCGTCGGCGTAGCCTGAGCCGAGCAGCGACAATGGCAATCAGTAACACCAAGAAGAGCGCTTCGCCGGATGGATGTGCTCGCGTGCTCATCGTCGATGACTCGGCCGTCGCGCGCGCCGTTATTGGCCGTATGGTCGACGCCGCCAATGGCTTTGCGGTAGCCGCTGCAGTGGCCGATGTTCACGCAGCGCTTGCGTATCTAAAGGGCGAACGGGTCGATATCGTTCTTCTCGACATTGAAATGCCGGGCATCGACGGCCTTACCGCGTTGCCTGAACTGTTGGCAGCAGGTCAGGGGGCCAAGGTGTTGGTCGTATCGTCGTCCTGCGCAGAAGGCGCTGCGGCAACCATTCAAGCGCTTACGCTGGGTGCCGCGGATACACTGGTCAAGCCCGGCGTCGGCAATTTCGTTGGCCGCTTTGCCGATGTGCTAACCGACAAGCTGACGCGCCTGGCGGACCATGACCAGCGCCAGGCAGTCGCTGTAATGCCCGCCGTAGTGCCTCGTCTGGTGGGCAATGATTTTGATGTGGTCGCCATCGGCGCGTCGACGGGTGGCATTCATGCGCTCGGCAAGTTGCTGCGCGGGATTCCGGCGTCGTTCCAGCTGCCAATTCTCGTGACACAGCATCTTCCGGCGACATTCATGCCGTACTTTGCCGCGCAGCTCGCCGTGCTTGGCGGAAGGCCAGCGGTTGTCGCGGAAGATCACATGCGGCTCCTGCGCGGACGCATCTATATCGCGCCTGGTGACGCACACATGCGGTGCGCGCGTTTTAGTGACGGTGTTTCGCTTCGGCTGTCCACCGAAAAGGCGGAAAGTGGTTGCATGCCGTCCGTTGACCCAATGCTCGAAACGGTCGCGGAGGTCTTTGGCGCGCGGGCGCTGGCCATCGTGCTGAGTGGTATGGGTCGTGACGGTGCCGCAGGCGCTAAAATCGTTGCTGCCGCAGGTGGGGTAGTTGCGGCGCAGGACCGGGCAACGTCGGTAGTGTGGGGCATGCCGGGCGCCGTTGTAAACGGCGGGTACGCCCATGTCGTGATACCGCCTGACGAGATCGGCCATCTTATAGCCGCCCAGCGGCGCCCATGATGATGATGCCGGATCGCCCGGCGCCCAAGTGTGCCGGTGCGATGACCATGCTCACCGACCTGCTGGAAGCGCGGACCGGTCAAGAGATTGCGGCAAACCGGTCCTGGCGGATCGAAACCGCGCTCAGACCATTGATGCGCGAGCGCCATCTTGCTTCGCTAGATGCGCTGGTTGCCGCAATGATCGCCGATGGCCGTGGCACTCTTGAACGGGCTATCGTCGACGCGCTGCTCAATCAGGAAACATCGTTCTTTCGCGATATGCCCGTGCTCGAATCGATTGTAGGCCTGGTCGGGCGACTGCAAACAGCCGGGCTGCCGCGGCAGCCGCGCATTTGGTCTGCCGCTTGTTCGACGGGCCAGGAGCCGCTGTCGCTCGCCATGATGTTTGCCGAGCGTCTGGCATCTACCGGGCTGGCTGAGCCGGAGATTATTGCGACCGATGTTTCGGAAGCAGCGCTCACCAGGTCGCGCGCGGGCCGCTACTCGCAGTTTGAAATTCAGCGAGGCCTTCCCGTCCGGCAAATGATCGATTGGTTTCAGCCCATTGGCCAAGATTGGGCCGCAAAACCCGCGCTCGTCCAGAAAATTGCGTTCCGCCAGCATAATCTGATGGGCGACAGCGCGCCGGCGGGCCGGTTTGATGTCGTGCTCTGCCGCAATGTGCTGATCTATCTATCCCCCGCGCGACGGCGCCACGTCTTCGACATGATCGCCCGGGTCATTCGCCCCGGCGGTTGCATGGTGCTTGGCGCTGGCGAAACCGCACTTGGCTATACCGACATGTTTGTGCCAAGTAGCGATCATCGCGGCGTATACATCGCCGTACCGGCAGGCCTGCCAGGAGTCATTGCCGGCTGATAGCCGGTGCTTCTGCTTTACATCACCGCCGTAAACAGTCACCTCGTCGACGTATGATGCCGGCAGAAGCACACTCCCCCGCTGCTCGTTTTGGCCCGGCCGACATTGCCGTTGCGGTGGCGATGAACATTCTTTGGGGTCTCAACATCATAGCGGTAAAGGTGTCGGTGGATGCCATTTCACCGCTGACAGCTGCTTTTCTGCGGCAAGTGATCGTTTTGCTGGTGTGCGCGACGGCGTTGAAGATCATCCCCGGCCGGATGATGGCGCTGACCGCGCTCGGCATATTGTCTGGCGGCGTATTCTACCTGTTCATCAACTTGTCGCTTGCGGTGGCGAGCAATGTTGGTGCGCTGGCGATTGCGGGGCAGTTGGGCGTTCCGTTTTCGCTGCTGCTGGCAGTGCTGGTCCTCGGTGAGCGGATACATTGGCCGCGCATCGCTGGCATCCTGCTGTCGCTGGCTGGCGTCGTGCTGCTGGTGTTCGATCCGGCTGCGGCTGGCGAACATCTGGGCCTGGCGCTGACGGCGTTTGGGAGTTTTGTCTGGGCGCTGTGCTCGCTTATTCAGCGGCGCCTGATCGGCGTGCCGGTACTGACGATTTATGCCTGGATTGGGTTTTGGGGAGCGATTATTGTCGGCGCAGTCGCGCTTTGGCGAGAGCCGATAGCGATGCAGGCTATCCCGCAGCTGAAATTGAGCACGCTCGCCTTTGTGGCATTTTCCGCGATCGGATCGACAGTTGCAGGGCAAGGGGCGATGTCGTGGCTGCTGCAGCGGCACAGCGTCAGCGCGGTTACGCCGCTCACTCTTGCAGCGCCGGTGATTTCGGTGTTCACCGCCAGTTGGTATTTCGGCAAGCCGGTGACCATGTTTATGCTCATCGGCGGAGGAGTGGCGATGCTCGGGGTAGCCATAGTGACAATCCGCACGGCACGGGGCGGCAAAGCGGCATGACTGTTGACCGCATCGGCGACCGCCCGGTCACAGAACGACCATCGCCGAATTTTGACGACCGGATTCTGCCGCTGTCGATGATCGTGCTGCACTATACGGGGATGGCGGACGGCGCCTGTGCGATTGCTCGGCTGTGTGATCCAGCGGCCAAGGTGTCCGCGCACTATGTAGTTGAGGAAGACGGGGCAGTGTTTCGGCTGGTCGATGAGGATAAGCGCGCCTGGCATGCCGGCCGGGCGCACTGGCGGGATATCGACGATGTTAACAGCGCCAGCATCGGCATCGAAATCGTAAACCCCGGCCATGAATTTGGATATCGGCCGTTTCCCGACGTTCAAATCGCCTCGGTGATTGAACTGGTGTCATCGGTTAAGGAGCGTCACGGAATCACCCGCGGCAACATTGTTGGCCATTCGGACATTGCGCCGGCACGCAAGCGTGATCCCGGCGAACTGTTCCCATGGGTGGCCCTGGCGCGGCTCCGGCTCGCGCTGCCGCGCCCGACGCAAAATCTGATGGACCCGGGCTGGACTGAATCGGGCTTTCTTCTCGCACTCGAACGGTTTGGCTATGACGTGACTGAGCAGATGGCTGCGATCATGGCGTTCCAGCGGCGGTTTCGCCCCGAACTGATCGACGGCGAGATTGATGCAGAGTGCCGCATGATCCTGCTCGCGTTGCTGTTGCCAAGACCGCGCGGCGACGAGTAAGCAGCATGGTGCCAGAGGGTCGGGCGGCCGCGGGGTGCACTGTTGCACCGCGAGGAAAGTCCGGGCTCCACGGAAAACACGGTGCCGGATAACGTCCGGCGGGGCAGGGGAGCAATTCCCGGCCTTAGGGAAAGTGCCACAGAGAGCAGACGGCGACCGCTTCGGCGACGCCATGGTGAAAGGGTGCGGCAAGAGCGCACCGCGCGACTGGCAACAGAAGCGGCACGGCAAACCCCACCGGGAGCAAGACCGAATAGGGGCGGCATGGGGCGCAAGCTCCGGGGCAATGTTTCCGGCCCGCTGCCCGGGTTGGTTGCTTGAGCCATGGAGCAATTCATGGCCTAGAGGAATGGTCGCCGATCCCTGAAAAGGGGGAACAGAACCCGGCTTACAGACCCTCTGGCATATTTTTTTCCGGACATTGCCCGCGTGGGGCGCGGCAACAGCGCTTGCACTCGCGCCTTGCACGGCTATGTCAACGATGATGGCGCGAACGACGAGATCGGTTGACTGGGGGTTTCCCCGCTGGCGCGGCTATGGCAGCGGCCGCGAGGCAACAACCGTGCGCCTGTGCGACCGCCATGGATGTGCAGAACCGGGCAAATGCCCCGCGCCAAAATCCCCCAACAGCCCGGAGCGCTGGTATTTTTGCGAGCGCCATGCCGGCGAATATAATCGCGGCTGGAATTATTTCGAAGGGCTGAGCGCAGAAGAGGCGGCTGCGCGCGAGGCCGAGGAAACGCGCGATACCGCAGGGTATAGCGAGGCCAAACATTATGGCTGGGCAGGGCCCGGGGACGGCAGCCGCAGCCGCGATGAGCTGCGCGCGCTCGATATGCTCGAGCTGGAAACTGACGCTGATTTCGAGGCGGTGCGCGCCGCCTGGCGTCGGCTCGCCAAGGCCAACCACCCTGATGTGCGCCCCGATGACAAGGACGCCGCAATCCGCTTTCAGGCGATCCAGGCGGCGTATGATGTGCTCCGGGTGGCCGAGGAAAATCGGCAATGGCAGCCGGACTAGAACAGCGCACCACCGCGCGGTGGACGACCGCAATCATGGTGTGCGCAAAATGTTCGAAACGGCTGGACGGTGGCTTTGGCAACAAGGGTAAGCATTCCCTTGCCAAGGCGTTGCGTCGCCATCTGGGCATCAAGCGGTTCCGAAAGAGCCTGGTTGGCGTGGTTGAAGTGAAGTGCCTGGGCGTTTGCCCGCGCGGCAGCGTTACGGTGGTGGATGCCGGCCAGCCGGACCAATGGCGCCTGATTCCAGCGGGTACTGATATGGCTGACGTCGCGGCATGCCTTGGTCTGTCGCCGGCCGAACGATCTTAGCTCGCGACCAGGCGCCTGGCTGTTTGTTGGATCAGCGCGATCATGTTGGGGATCCCTTGCGTACGATTGGAACTGAGCTGGCTCTTCAGGTCGAAAGGCGCAAGTGCCCCCTCGATATCCGTACTCACAATCTCCGCTGCCGGCTTGCCCTCAACCACTAACAATACCAGCGCGATGATCCCTTTCGTAATCGCCGCGTTGCTGTCGGCAAGAAAATGCAGGCGGCCGTCATTGTCTTGCGTTGGATAGACCCACACTGCGGCGGAACATCCGCGCACCAGCGTCGCATCGGTTTTGAGCGGTTCCGGCATCGGGGCAAGCCCGCGGCCGAGATCGATCAGCAGTCGGTAGCGGTCGTCTGCGTCGAGGAATGCATAATCGTCGCGGACATGGTCGAGCGTGGCGGGCAGGGCGTCAGTCATCCCTGCCCGCTAGCAGGAGCACCCCTCAAAGGTCCACCCCGGCGGCAATTGCTTCAAGCTTGCGGATGCGCTCCTTCAGGTCCGCGATTTCGATGCGCGCGCTGGCGCTTGGCATCGCTGGCGTGCTGTCTTCACGACGCGCGGAAAACTCGCGCTCTTTAAGTTCCAGCCAGCCGCGCCAGCCGCTCAGCGTTGCGAGAGTGACGATGCCAAGGCCCGCGAGCGCGGTGGCGGCAAGCGTCAGATAAACGGTGGTGTCAATCATGCTATGCGCTCCACTCAAGTCCGATCGCGCAGCTTTTCGATCTCGCGATCAAGCTGGGCGGTCTTGTTGTCATCAGTTGCGAGACGTTCGAGAACGGCGATCCGTTCTTTCAGCGTCCGGACTTCGTTCTGAAGGGCGCTGGTGTCGCGATCGGGCAGAAAGTTGCGGCGACCACGGCCCTCGGCCTCATATCTTGCTTTCAGTACCCGCGCGCTCATCACGATGAGCACCACGATTACCATTGACGTCCCGAAACCCATCGATTTACTCCCCAAAATATTGTGTCAGTTGAGCGGCGCGTCGCGCAGCTTTTCAATCTCGTCGGCAACATCGATGCCGCGATCGGTGACGATCCGCTCAAGCACCCGAAGCCGTTCTTCGATGCGCCCCGTATTCGAGGCATATTGCGCCGCGCGCTCAGCCACCATCTGCGCTTCGATCTCCATGCGGCGCTCGCGCAGCTTCAGCATGGGCCTGATAACCACCCCGCCAATGATCGCGATTAGGCCGCAGCTGATACCGAGAATGGGAATCATCAACGCTAGCGTGCCGTTGTCCATTGATAGTCCTTTCAGTTGGCAGGGCCGCGAAGGCGCTCGATTTCACGATCGAGGCTCAGGCCAGTGTCGGTCACAATCCGTTCGACCGTAACGAGCCGGTCCTTGATCGACCCGAGCTCGGCGCGTAGCTGCGCATTTTCCTGGCTGAGCAATTTGACGCGTTCGACGGTTTCCTGATCGCTCTTGGGGTAGATTGCCTTGCCCCAGGAGTTTTCGAGCGGATAGCCGTTGGTGATGCGCAGACGCGTCGTGTAAATCCATCCACCGATGCCCAGCACGCCGACCAACATCCCGGAGAAAATGATCTGTAACACCTGTTCAGCAGACATTGCATGCTCCTGTGGAGAAGGTGGTGTGGGTCAACGCAGTGCTTCGATTTCGCGAGCGGCGCGTTCGGCAGGATCGGTCGCGATGCGCTCCAGCGTTGCGATCCGTTCCTCCAGCCTACTGATCTGGCCAACCTGCCGTTCGTTTTCGCGAGCAAGGATTTCAACGCCGTTTGCCGGAGCCGTCAACGTTTTGGTCGCGAGGCGAACCTTGCGTCGGCCATAAAGTTGGATGAGCAGGGTCATGCCAGTACCAAAAAATGTGCCCATGATGAAAAAGGGGGT
>JBJXEC010000210.1:0-2707 GCA_046155125.1 Sphingomonas sp.
GGGATGAATTCCTTGTCATCGCCGGGCACGTTGGGAAAAGCGCCTGCCGCCCAGTCCCGCTTGGCCTGATCGATCCGCTCCCGCCTGGACGAGACGAAATTCCACCACACATGGCGCGGCGTTGCAAAGGCCTCGCCGCCGCACAGCATCACGCGCGCCGCTCTGGCGGACCGCAGCGTCGCGGCGACACCGGGCCGCAACACGTACAGCGTCATCGGGGCAAGCGGCATGCCGTCAAGGCTCGCCTCGCCCATCGCGACGTACAGCGCACGCTCCTCGGCGCAAGGATCAATCGGGATGCTGCTTTCGTGGTCGAGCACAATGTCGGCATAGACCGTCTCGGCATAGGTCGCGGTCGGCGCCGTCGCGCCCCACAGCGTGCCCATGATGACGCGCGCCGTGACGCCGCCTGCGCGGACGACGGGAAGCGCGTCCTTGCCGACATGCTCAAAGGCGGGGTCCATTTCCTCGTTGCGCTCCGGGAGCGCAATCCAGGTCTGGATGCCTGACAGCTGAGGCCCTTGCGCGCGCTCCGTCGCGGGTGAACGCTCGGAATGGACGATGCCACGCCCCGCCGTCATCAGATTGACCGCGCCGGGCGCAATCGTCGCAAACGTGCCGAGCGAATCGCGGTGGTCAATGGCGCCAGCAAACAAATAGGTCACCGTTGCCAGGTTGATGTGCGGATGCGGGCGGACGTCGATGCCGTGCCCGGGCTCCAGCCGCGCCGGGCCCATCTGGTCGAAGAACAGAAACGGGCCCACCATCGTGCGCGGCTTGGCCGGCAGCGTGCGGTGCACCTTGAACCCGCCCAGATCATGCGTGGTCGGCAAGATCGTCTCCAGGATCGCCGTTTCGGGGTTGGTCATCTCACCCATGAGCACGCACCATGTCGATCAGGTCTTCAGGGAAATAGGGCTCGTTGTGCACGGCAAGGTCGTCTGGCGAGAACCATTGCCACTGCGTCATTACCCGCTGCTCGAGCGCGGTGTGCCCGCCGGTGTCGATGGCGGTCTGGTCGGTGCGCACCATGAAATAGCGCTCATCAGCGACGACCTCGACGCCCTCGATGGTCGTGAACTCGACATGACGCTGCGCGATTTCGGGGCCAGGGTCACATGCGATGCCGCATTCCTCGATCAATTCGCGCCGGGCCGCGTCTTCATAGCTCTCGCCGGGGTCCACCGCGCCGCCGGGCGTGCACCAAAAAGGCGGGCGATCATCAGGATTGAAGCGGAACAACAGCACGCGGCCCCCGCCATCGAGCAGCAGAATGCGGGCCGCCGGGCGCAGCGCACGATCCTTGCCGGCGCTCATCCCTCGCCCGGCGCCCGCGCCTTGATGGCGAGCGCATGCACGCGCTGCCCCGGCAAATCACCAAGCGCCAGGTTGACCATGCGCTGCCGCTCAAGTCGCGAAACGCCCGCAAACGCTGCGCTCTCGATGACGACCGTAAAGTGCGATTCGCCAGTGCCGTCATCGCCCATATGCCCGGAATGCTGCGCGCTATCGTTGATGACGCGCAACTCCGTGGGCGCCAAAGCGGCGGTCAACAGCTGCGTGATTTCGGCGGCAACGGCGCCGGTAGCGGAAGTGATCATGCGCCCTATATAGACCGTTTTGGCAATTCGGGGAGCCGTGTGGCGGACGAAGAAGAAAGAAAAGCCAGACCCGCGCCGCGCTTCCATGGGCGCGTTGAGGGCACTGGTGCTGCGTGCATGGAGCCGGGCTGCGGCCAGCCGGGCGAATTCCGCGCGCCGCCCGCCAATGGCCCGCAGCCGCGCGACGAGCCCGCGCCCTATCGCTGGTTCTGCCTTGAGCATGTTCGCGCCTTCAACGCCCGTTACAATTTCTTCGCCGGGATGGAGCCGGACGAAATCGTGGCGGCCCAGCGGCCCTATGCCGGGTGGGAGCGCGAGACCCGCGCCTTTGCCGCCAATGGTGCCGACCGCCCGCCCGCCTGGGCCGATTTCAGCGATCCGCTCGATGCGATTGGCGCGCGCTTTCGCGAGCGGGGCCAGGCGATGCGCAAGGACGGACGGCCGCTATCCGACGCTGAGCGGCGCGCGCTGAAGGTGCTGGGGCTCGACACCGATGCCGACCGGCGCACGCTGCGGAGGCGCTATGCCGAACTCGTCCGCAAATTCCACCCGGACCGCAACGGCGGCGACCGCAGTTTCGAAAAGCCGCTGCAGAACGTCATCGCCGCCTATCAACAATTGAAGGGCTCAGCCGCATTCGCCTGACGCCTCGGCTTCGGCAAGCGCCTTGAGCTGGCCGGCAACGGCGCCCCAGCCATCCGCGAAACCCATTGTTTTGTGCTGGTCGTAGGCTTCCTGCGTCCAGTGCCGAGCGGAGGCGCGGTAGTGCGCGCCATCGCCCTCGGCCGCAATCTCCCAGACGCCAACCATGAACGGGCCCTTTGGCTGCCAGCCAACCGTCAACGCATCCGTAAATACCCAGCGCGCACCCGGCACCACTTCCAGAAAGACACCCTCGACGGGCGACTCCTCGCCGTTTGGCCCGCGCATCACCATGGCGCAGCGGCCGCCCGCGTGCCAATCGAGCGCAACAATCTCCGTTTGCCAGGGCTTTGGGCACCACCATTCTGTGAGCCGTTCGGTCATTATTTGCCAAACCAGGGCCGGGCTGGCACCAATGTGGCAGGCAACCGACAGCTCAAGCGGCGGCGTGGGGGAATGGTCGG
>JBJXEC010000211.1:0-12469 GCA_046155125.1 Sphingomonas sp.
GCAGATTCCCACGCGTTACGCACCCGTGCGCCACTAGACCCGAAGGTCTCGTTCGACTTGCATGTGTTAGGCATGCCGCCAGCGTTCGTTCTGAGCCAGGATCAAACTCTCAAGTTTGATGTTCCACTCCATCGAGGTGGAATAACCCCGATTGAGCAGCTCATTTCAAGGAGCCGTTCCTGCACAATACATTTCACTGTGGATATGTATTAGGACATGTTGTCCTCGCCTCCAGGCAAGCCCGGTAAACGAGAACAGTTGGAACGGCTTATTTTACCGAGTATCCGACACCTTGAATGCCAGACCCGGGGCCGCCGCCCACATGTCCCTTCATCTAGACCAACAATGTCAAAGAGCGCAGAATACCGACGCCATCCCAATCCCCTTTTTTATCGGGGCGGGCTAGCGCCTGAATTATGGTGACCGCGAAATCGAACCGGCTGGTTCAGCGCCGCGGTGGAGTGGCTTATATGGAGGGCGTTTCAGCCCGTCAACGCCTTTTTGCAATTTTCTTACACATCCGCGTCAACGCCGCAGAAGTCCTAAGGTTTACGGCTCCGTAAGCAGATTGCGTGCATGAGCAGCCCATAATGGAATCAGCCACGACTCCCATGACTGGTAGGACCGAATCGCTCCACCAACAGGTGCGCAGCGCCGTAATCTGGCGCTCGGGCAGCCAGATCATCGCGCAAATGGTGCAATGGGCGGCGACCTTCCTGGTGATTCGCATCCTGGCGCCGGCCGATTACGGGCTGTTCGCCATGGCGCAGGTAATTCTCGTGCTGCTCAACATGCTCAATGGCTATGGGCTTGCAAGCGGGCTCATCCAGCAAAAGGACATCACCCAGCACGAGATTCGTCAGCTGTTCGGCATGCTGATTCTGGTGAATGCAGCACTCGCGACCGCGCAGCTCTTACTCGCGCCGCTCGCTGCCATCTACTACCGGCAGCCCATGGTTGCCGACATGCTGCGGGTGCAGGCGCTGCTCTATCTGACCACGCCGTTCATTGCCCTGCCCTATGCGCTTTTGTCGCGCGCAATGGATTTCAGCAAGCAGGCCAAGGTCAACATCCTCGCCTCGATTGCCAGTGCGAGCACCGCGCTTGGCGGCGCACTAGCCGGGTTTGGCGTGTGGACTCTGGTATTCGCGCCGCTCGTGCTGTTCGCGGTGCGCGCCGTTGGCATGACGATTGCCGCAAAATCGCTGATGTGGCCAAGCTTTGATTTTCGCGGGGCTGGCCATCTTGCGCGCTATGGTAGCGTGATGGCGGCAGGCCAGCTATTCTGGTTCATCGAAAGTCAGGCGGACATCTTCATCGCCGGGCGCAGTTTTGACCCGCACATGCTCGGCATCTACACGACCGCACTGTTCCTGACCCAGATTTTCGTGGCAAAAATCGTGCCGCCGCTTAACGAAGTGGCGTTTTCGGCCTATGCAAAGCTTCAGCATGACGACGATGCCGTCGCCAGGGCCTTTGCCCGCAGCGTGCGTTTCATCATGGTCGCCGCCATGCCGTTTTACTTGGGGCTTGCAGCGACCGCAGAGCCGCTCGTACTGACGATGCTGGGGGATAAATGGGGCGAAGCCGTGCCGGCGGTCCGGTTGCTATCGCTCGCCATGCCGCTCATGACGCTCCAGGTGCTGTTCTCGCCGGCATGCGATGCCCGCGGCCGGCCTGGCGTCAGCGCCCGCAACGGCGCCACTGGCGCTGCTATTCTCATCGTCGCCTATCTGGTTGGAGTGCAATGGGGTATCACCGGGCTTTGCGTAAGCTGGCTGATTGCCTACCCGCTGTATCTCACGATCAGCCTGTGGCGATCGCTGCCGGTGATCGGCCTGTCGGCTCGGGCGCTGTTTGACGCGATATCGTCGTCCGTTCTGGCGGCGGTGTCGATGGCGATCATTGTCTCGCTGGTCGATCGGGAATTGCCGTCGATGGCGCCAGCCCCGCGACTCGCGATTCTCGTGTGCGTAGGCGCGCTCGCCTATGGCGGCTGGCTGGCCCTGTTTGCCAAAGATGTGTTACGTGAGGTCCGCGCGGTCATCCGCCGCCAGCCACCGATGCAGCCGGCCGAGTAAGCCCTCCCGGTTCCGCCGCACGTCAGGCCGACTGAATATAGTCGCGCATTGCCGCTGCATCCGCCTCGATTCGGTCGATTCGGTATTTCACGAGATCGCCAATCGAGACGACGCCGATTACCCTGCCCTCGGCCAAGACCGGCAAGTGGCGAATCCGCCGGCGCGTCATCAGCGACAGCGCCGCCATCACCGGATCGCCTGGCGCGACGGTGATCGCGGGCGACGTCATCACATCGCCGACCGGTCGCTCCAGTGCCGCGACCCCGTGCCCCTCAAGCGCATGAATTACGTCGCGCTCCGAAAAAATCCCCACGACCGCGCCGTTTTCCATCACGGGCAGGGCCCCGATCCGGCGCTGGGCGAGCACCGCCGCTGCCTCCATCACACTATTGTTGGGGGCTACCGAAATAACGTCGCCCCCCTTGTTCGCCAAGATTGCTGCGATCGTCATATCCCTCTCCTCGAAGGCGGCGCGGCTATTTCACGCGTCCCTATTGAGGATTCCACGTTTTGCCGCCAATTGGAAGCGATGACAGATGCTCCCTCCGGCCTTGACGACCCCGACTATGCTGCGTTCGCCTGGGCGCGCTATCGCCGGATGCTCGGCTGGATGGCGATAGGCAATGCGATTGTCGTGGCGATTGCGGTTGCGGTGCTCGACTATGCCTATGGTCCCCTCTCGTGGATTGCGCTGCTTGCGGCGATCGGCGGGTTCGGCGGTACCGGCATGATGACGGCGGCGCTGATGGGGCTGGTGTTCCTGAGCTCGGGCTCGGGCCATGACGAGCACGTGAAGGACATCGACTAGCCGATTTCGCTAAGGCCGGGGTTGCGTGACCGTATAGTCGAGCGTCACGGTGCCGTTGGCGGGAACAGAGACCACCCACAGCGGCGCCCCGTTCTTGCGAGCGAGCCGAGCCGATGGCGCCGTAACCCGCGCGCCGTCGTCCAGCGCGATCTTGCCCTCGATCGCCACCGGCCAAGGATTGGCGTTGCTCACCGTGATCCGCGAGCGAGATTGCTGTGCGGTTTTTGAAACGGTCGCACCGGTTGCGAGCACCGACACCGTTGGCCCGAGCCGATATTCGACCTCCTCCCCGACGGCCTTGTCCTCCACCCGTGCTTCGCCGATCAGAATCGGACGGGCGCCTGCATCGTCGAACACCGCCACATTACCCGCCGGAAGTGCAACGCCAAGCCCGGCTTCCTTGCGGTTCTTCGCGCGAAAGGTGAGCGATGGGGCCGACACATCGGCGCCCGCAATATCCACCATATATACCCGCGCGAGCGGCACCTTGGACTCATCAAGAAACGCCACCTGCTTTTGCGCGCGGGAGGCCACAGTCACTGGCTGCGGGATGCGGTAAAGCTTGAAGTCCCCCAGCGCTTCTTCCACCGCCTTGCGGCGCACGCCGGTCACGACAATCGCCGCTCGTTGTTCCAATAACAACGCCGGCGCGGGAGGGGGGGGCGGTGCGACATCAAATGCGGGGTTCGCAAATGCCGTTTGCGCCTCCTCAAAGCCCGGCGGGCCAGAGGGGTAGCAGGACAGCGCCAGCTCGCCGCCAAAAAGTTCACCAAAAGCATCGGTGCGGCCGATGCGGTTTGCCTTGCCCGCCACCACTTGCGTGCCGGCACCGGCAAAGCTGGTCACATCGCTGGACGCCAGCGTCACCCAGGCAAACAGGTCAGCACCCTGCCCATCCGGGCGCAGGCGCACCACATAATCGGCTCGCCAGTCAAACCCGCCTGCCAGATAGGAAAGGGTTATCGCGGCCTGCGCCGCGCGCGGGCTTTCCGTTTCGATCGACAATGTGGGCTTGGCCGACAGGCCGGTCGGCACGGCGGGAAAGACCAGCGCTTCGCGCGCGCCGCCGCACCGCAGCGCCTCATAGCCGCTACCAAGCTGGAGGAGTGCCGCGCCATCTGCGCTGGAGCGAATCACCGCCTGCTCCTCGCGAACTTTACCGGTTGCGGGGTCTGTTCGCCGCACGATCACGCGGCGCCCAAGCGCGTGGTCGAACAGGCTGCGAGGGCTGAGCAGATCAGCGTCGAGGTTCTTTTCGCGCACATCGCTCGGCAACCCGGCCACGATGGCGCTCTCCGGGAAGATGTTCCCCGCCACCCCCTCGAACCGGATCGTCGCGCGTCCGGCGGGGATCGACACCGTGCGGCGCTCGGTGATCAGCGCAAAGCCTTGCGGGTTGTCGCGGTCAATGGTGCCGCCACTTGCCGGATTACGGTAGACGGTGACGGACACCGCATCAGGGCCGGACGACACAATCGGATCAAGCAGGCCGGCAGGAGGATCTGGCAGCCCAGTAGGCGCGGTCTGCGCCACCGCTGCTGCCGCCATGGCGGCCCCGATCACAAGAGCAATCAGCGCCCGCACGCGCTCAATACCTGGTGTCGAAAGCAACCGTCAGCACTGCCTCGCCATTGGCGGGTACCGTCACGCGCCAGACCCGCTCGTCAAGCGAACGCTGGTCGCCCGGCAAGCTCTCACTCGGCACGCGCGTATCATGATAGTAGGAATCAAGCCCCGCCTGCACGACATCGACGGTCACAGGCGCCGGCCGCGCATTAGTGAGCGCATAGCGCATGGTGGTGCGCCAGTAGGTCACTTGCCGGTCAATGGTTACAATCCGCGTACCGTCCTTTGAGTCGCTAATGCGATAGCGGCCGGTCCGCTCCCACTCGTCCGATTTGATCTGCTCGCGCTTCTCGACTGTCGGCTTCACCTTTACGTCAAACGCTTCGCCAGTGCGGAGCGCCAGCGTGGAGCCCATCGGCGTGTGGCCAATGCTGTTCTCACCAATGAATTGCGGCTGACCCTTGGCGTCGCGGATATAAACGCGGACCGTGCCCGCGGGCAACGCGTCGCCCAGACCGCCTGATCGCGCGCTGGAAAAGCTTAGCGTGGTTGCAGCGCTTTGCGCATCATCCTGCGCGCCGAGCCAGTTATTGCGAAATTCATAGCCCTTTTTCGCCGGCACGGCATTCACGCTCAAAAAGCTGACCTGCTTTTGCTGATTGGCGGCCAATGTGGTGCGGTGCCCCAGCGGATAAAGATAATAGTCACCGAGGCGCGCCCGGTCTGCAGTCTCTGTGCCGGGGAGCGTGCCGGGCGCAAACCGATTGAGGCGCGGGTTGCGGCGTCCGTCGTCGGTATTTGGCGCACCCGCGACCAGCACGGTGTCGGCATTCACAAAGCTTGTGCCGCCATTGTTGCGCAGCGTGACCCAGCCTTGCACATCGATGCTGCTCTTGGCCTCATCGAACAGCGCGACATAATCAGCGCTCCAGCCAAAGCCTCCTGTGAGATAGCTCAGCGTCGCCGGACGCGCGCCGCCGCTCTCGGCATCGAGCGTTACCGACAATGTTGGCCGGGCGCGCAGACTGGGCGGCAGCGCATCGAACACCACCCGCACTGGCAGACCATCGTCGCGCAAAATCTCGATGCGGTTACCGATCTGGAGCACAACCCCGCCATTGGTCGCCAGCACCTTGGCGGCTTCGCGCGTTTCGGCGCCCGTGGCCGGGTTAGTGCGCACCAGCGTGATGGTTTGCCCCACCGCCTTTTCCATCAGCGCGCGCGGCGAGAGGAGATCGTAATCGTAATTCTGCTCGACAATATCGGCGCCCGCCACGCTCAGCCGCACCGTTTCCGGCCGTATGTTCGTCGACACATCGGGAAAATCCTGCCGCGACACACCTTTCGGCAGCGCAAGCGTGCGCGTGTCCTGCACCAGCGCGACGTCATTGGCATAAATAGTGACGGCGACGTCGCCTTGCGCACTCGCGCCGCCCGGCGCTGCCTGCGCCCGTGCAGCCGAAGGCGCCGCAAGCCCCATCGCCACCGCGATTGTAAATCCGACATGCCGCATGCGCTTGCTCCTCGTGCCCGCCAGCACAGTAGCAGGGCCTTTGGACAAGAACCAGCCAGCGCCCCGGCAAGTTCCCGGATAGCCGGACAAAATCAGCTGGCCGAGTTCGCCTCAGTTGCCGGCGTCTTGCGACGGCGGCGCGGCTTTTCGTCGGGTTCATCGTCGGCAATTACCGCCGAAATACCAAGCGACGGCGGCAGACGGTCAGCATCCAGGGCGATTGTTTCGCCACCATCGGCATCGTTCAGTACCGGCGCCGGATCGCGCCGCGGCCGGCCACGGCGAGCACGGACCGGCGCCTCATCCTGATCGGCATTCGCTATAGCGTGGGGCACTTCTGCGTCATAGGCATTGCGCGCAGGCCGCTCATCGCGCGCGCCGCTTGCGCGGCTGCCGTTGGCAGCCTCGCGTGGCTGACGATTGTCGTCGCGGCCGGTCTCGCGGTTCCCGTTGCGGCCATCGTCGCGGCCGGTCTCGCGGTTCCCGTTGCGGCCATCGTCGCGAGCGCTCTCGCGGTTTGGCGGACGGCCATTGTCGCGCCCGCCCTGATCGTGGCCGCGCTCCTGGCCGCGCTGATGCTCCTGCCCGCGGTCCTGGCCACGCTCCTGCCCGCGGTCTTGAACGCGGTCCTGCACATAATTCTGGCTGGCGTCGTCGACGCCCTCGCCGTCAAAGTCCTCGTCACCATCGCCGTCGAACTGATCGTCGCGGCCACGGCGCTGCTGCTGGTTTTCCTCAACGCGTGAGCGGGTTTCGGCCAACACGCGGAAATAATGATCCGCAAACTGCAGATAATATTCCGTGTTTACCCGGTCCCCCTGCATTTGAGAATCGCGCGCCAGCGTCTTGTATTTCTCAAGAAGCTGCGCCGCATTGCCACGGGCACGATTGTCGATGCGATTGCCGTTTTCGGCCCCGCGCCCTGGGTTGCCACCCTGCGGGCGCTGACCACCGCGACCGCGACGGCGGCCGGCTTGACGATTATTGATCAAGTCCTGATGTCCTCGTACTCTGAAATCGTAACTGCCCAAACAACCCGGCGCTGCTCCAGATCTGCGGATGCACGTCCTTTGACGCCGCTACCTCGCCCACATGCGAGGGTATGGCGCCTGCCACGGCCACCGGACGAAGGCGGCTTCATGACGAAGGATGGGACCAGCGGCCGTCTATCAACACATAGTGTCGACAATCGCAGACCCTGCGTCGGTCAATAGCCGCTGGATGGATAATCGCCAAGCGGAATTATGTGCCGCATCGCGCAAGGCGGATGGGCGAGGTCGCTACCGCCACGACAGCTCGCGCATGCCCAGCAAGATCATGGCGTACCATGGCAACAAACCCGTTTGCCTCAAAAAATCTCGTAACCGGCGCTGCCTGAGCGACTCCGATTTCAACGATCGCCGCCCCACCAGGTGCAACAAGTGCCCGGAGTTGCGGCACTATTTGGGCAAAATCAGCAAGCCCGTCAGGACCGGCAAAAAGGGCCTCGGGAGGTTCATGGTCCCAGACCTCTCGCGGCAACACCGCTCCTTCGGCGATGTAGGGCGGATTCGCGAGCACCAAATCAAACGGCGCCGACACCGCCGTTGCCCAGTCACCGACGACGAAATGCGCGCGACGCTCCAGCCCATTGCGGGTAGCATTGGCGCGCGCCAGAGCGATGGCCATCGGCGATCGGTCAATGCCGAGCCCGAAGGCATCTGGCCACGCCGCAAGCGCTGCGAGCAGCAGCGTGCCCGGCCCCGTGCCCAAATCAACTATAGTGGCAGGCGGCTGGTGCTTGAAATGCGCAATTGCCGCTTCGATCAGCGTTTCGCTGTCGGCCCGCGGCACAAGAACACCCGGCCCGACGCCAATCTCCACCGTCCAGAAGGCGCGGCTGCCCGTGATGTACGCAATCGGTTCATGCGTTAAACGGCGCGCCACCAGTGCCGCAAAGCCCTCAGGCGCTGGCTCGTCTAGCCGGGCAAGCAGCAGTGTCTCGCGCGTGCAGGCCATCGCATGGGCCATCAGCAACTCGGCATCGAGCACGGGCGACTGGCTGAAATCGGCAAATTGTCGCGCGGCCCGGCCAATCGCGGCCCGGGCCGTCTCAGCCATCGAGCTGGGCGAGCCGCTCGGCCTCGTCTTCGCTGATGAGCGCGCCGATCAGTTCGTCCATCTCGCCCTGCAATATTTCGGGCAAGCGGTGCAGCGTCAGGTTAATGCGGTGGTCGGTGACGCGGCCTTGCGGGAAATTATAGGTGCGGATGCGTTCCGACCGGTCACCTGATCCCACCATTGATTTGCGCGCGCCGGCCCGTTCGGCATGCAGCCGCTCGCGCTCGGCCTCGTACAGGCGCGTGCGCAGCACCTTCATCGCCTTGGCCTTGTTCTTGTGCTGCGATTTTTCGTCCTGCTGAATGACGGTCAGGCCGGTCGGGATATGAACGATGCGCACCGCGGAATCGGTGGTATTGACGGACTGCCCACCGGGACCGGACGAGCGATAAATGTCGATCCGCAAATCCTTGTCGTCGATTTTCACATCGACATCTTCGGCCTCGGGCAGCACCGCCACCGTGGCCGCGGACGTATGGATGCGCCCGCCTGCCTCGGTCGCCGGCACGCGCTGCACCCGGTGAACGCCGCTTTCAAACTTCAACTGCGCGAACACGCCCTTGCCCTCAACCGACGCGACGACTTCCTTGAACCCGCCCATTTCCGACGCACTGGCCGAAATCAGCTCCACCCGCCAGCCATGCGCGTCGGCATAGCGTTGATACATGCGGAACAAGTCCCCCGCGAACAGCGCGGCCTCGTCGCCACCGGTGCCCGCTCGAATTTCAAGCATCGCTGCGCGCTCATCGGCCGCATCGCGCGGGAGGAGCGCCAGCGCCAGCGCCCGCTCGGCGAGTGGCAGCGTCTCCTTGATGTGCGTGATTTCGTCGCGCGCCATCTCGCGGATATCGGCGTCATTGGCCGCATCATCGAGCAGGCTGTGCAACACATCGAGCTCCGCGCGCAGCCGCCGCACTTCGCCAGCAGCCTTGGCGACCGGCTCAACCTCGGCATATTCCTTCGACACCGCAACAAAGCGGTCGGACGAGAGGTCGCCGGTTGCCATCAGCGCGGAAAGCTCGTCACGCCGCGCCTCGATTTGCGCGATGCGTTCGGGCGAGATGGCGGTCACGGCGCCGTACCGCGATAAAAGCCATCAACGCCAAGCGCCTGCCCTACGTCATCAGCCATCCGCCAGAGCCCGGCCTCGTCATGCCCGAAATAGGTCAAATGCAGGTCCTGGCCGGTTAAGACCCGATCCGATCGAACATACAAAATGCCACAGGCTCCGGATTTCCTTGCCACCTCGGCGCCGCGCTTGGCGTTGCCGCGATAGGCCATCGAGGCCGCAATCCCACGCCGCCGCAAACGCGCCACAATAGACCAAGCTTCGTCAACAAATTCAGGCTTATCCGCAACGATCGCAAGCGGCACTTCAGCCGCCACCTCCTCCACCAACATCGCCAGCCGCTCGACGCCCGCCGCCCAGCCAACCCCCGGTGTCGGTGGCCCACCAAGGCTCTCGATCAGCCCGTCATAGCGGCCGCCCGCAAGCACTGTTCCTTGTGCGCCGAGCCGGTCGGTCACGAACTCAAATGCTGTGTGCCGGTAATAATCAAGGCCGCGCACCAGCCGGTCATTGCGGGTCCAATTGACGCCCGCCGCATCCAGCCCGTTGGTCACGCTTTCAAAAAACGCGCCCGCCTCAGCCGTCAAAAACCCGTCAATACCGGGTGCCGCATCCGCAATTGGCCGGTCGCGCGGGTCTTTGCTATCGAGAATGCGCATCGGGTTGCGCTCAAGTCGGGCAAGACTGTCGTCGCTCAATTGCCCCCGATGCGCTTCGAAATGCGCAACCAGGCCGCTCCGCCACGCGTCGCGCGTTTCGGCATCGCCCAGCGTGTTGAGCTGGAGGGTCACGCCATCCGCAATACCAAGCTCGCGGATCAGCTGGTCGGCAAACACCAAAAGCTCGACATCGGCCATTGGTTCAGCCGCGCCGATTACCTCGGCGTCGATCTGGTGAAACTGGCGGAACCGGCCCTTTTGCGGGCGTTCATAGCGGAACACCGGCCCGTGCGTTGCAAGCTTGAGCGGCGCGTATTGCTGCCAGCCTTCCGTCAGATAAGCACGCGCGATACCGGCCGTGAATTCCGGGCGCAGGGTGAGCGAATCCCCGCCGCGATCTTCAAAACTGTACATTTCCTTCGACACGACATCGGTTGTCTCGCCAAGCGAGCGTGCAAACACCGCGGTGGATTCAAAGACCGGGGTTTCGAGCCGTTGAAAGCAGTAAAGCCGCCGTACGCGCTCGAACGCCTCGACCACCCGCGCGAACCGGCGTTGGTCGTCACCAAAAATGTCCTGCGTTCCGCGAATGCGCTTGGGGGTTTCAATCCGGGCCATAAAGCCGCGCTATCTAGGCGAGGCTGTAATTTATTGCCAGCTTTTGTGTTAGGCCCCCCGCCGTTTTTGGCCCGGGCACACCGGGCAACACCTAAGGAGCGATTGCGGTGGTGGTGCCGCGAAAACCGACTATCACCGGCGAATGATCTCCACCTTACTCGCCTTTGCCCGCCGCCGGATCGCGCCCCCGCGTTTCTTGATGTTCTGCGCGGTGTTTGCCGGCGCGTTGCCGGTGCTGGTTCCGCTCGTCGGCAATGGCCGGGGCATCATGGCGGCCTTCGACGTGGCAAGCGCAGCCTTCTTGCTCAGCATCGCGCCGTTGCTGAGCAGCGAAACAGCCGGCATGCGCCGCCGTGCGCGCGACAATGATGCGAACACCGTCCTGCTGCTTGGGCTGACGGGCGTGGTGATGATCGTCATCCTCATCGCCGTGGCCAGCGAAATGCGGGCAAAATCCAGCCCCGCCACCATCGCGCTGGTCGTCGGCACGCTGGCGCTGGCATGGCTGTTCTCGAACACCATCTATGCGCTGCATTATGCAAAGCTCTATTATTCCAACGACGCAAGCGGCAGCGACCGCGGCGGGCTGACATTTCCCGAGACCACCGAGCCCAATTATTGGGATTTCGCGTATTTCAGCTTCACATTGGGGATGACTTTCCAGACATCCGACGTGGAAGTAACGCGCACGGCAATCCGGCAGACCGTTATTGGCCAAAGCCTTGCCGCTTTCGTGTTCAACATCGGCGTACTTGCGTTTTCTATCAACGTGTTGGGCGGCGGCTGAGCCACTATCTGCCAGCGCTCGCTGAATCGCATGCCGGGGCTGGACGCGTCGACCCGCCGCTGCTTTATTACGGCATAACCACACTCCGTCGAAAGCGCTTCTCCGCATGACCCGTATCTTCTCTGTCGTCGCCATGCTGCTTGCCTCGACCGCTGCGACCGCGGCGCTCGCCGAAAATTCCAGGCCGCAACCGACGCCTATCGTCGATACCATTCCCGTCGCACGCGACACACCCTATCCCGGCACGATTACGCTTGCCATCGACGCAACCGATACACGGCGCGGTATCTTCCGCACCAAAGAGCGCATACCGGTCCATGCTTCCGGTCCAATGGTACTGCTGTTTCCAAAATGGCTGCCGGGCAACCATTCCCCGACCGGCCAGATCGAAAAGCTGGCGGGTCTCAAGATCAGCGCGGGCGGTGCGCCGATCGCCTGGAAGCGCGATCAGGTGGATGTCTACGCCTTCCACATCGACGTGCCAAAGGGTGCCGGCGCGATCGATATCGAGCTCCAATTCCTTTCAGCTACAGCGGAAAACCAGGGCCGTGTGGTCGCCACCCCAACCATGCTGAGCCTGCAATGGAACTCGATGAGCCTGTACCCGGCGGGCTATTTCACGCGCCAGATTCCAGTCGAGGCAATTGTCACCTACCCAGCCGGATGGACCGCCGCCTCCGGCTTGCCGGCAACGGCCACGGGATCCGTATACCGCTATCAAAAGACCGATTACGACACGCTCGTCGATTCGCCGGTACTTGCGGGGCGCTATTACAAGGCGTTTGCGCTGTCGCCCCGGGTTACGCTTGATGTGTTTGCCGACAAGCCTTCTGAACTTGCGGCAACGGCTGAACAGGTCAATGCCCACAAGCGCCTTGTCGACCAGGCAGTAAAGCTGTTCGGCGCGCAGCATTATGACAATTACCACTTCCTGCTGTCGGTTTCCGACCAGCTTGGCGGCATTGGACTGGAGCATCACCGCAGCTCGGAAAACGGGGTGCAGCCCGGCTATTTCACTGACTGGGCAAACAGCGTGCCAGCGCGCAACCTGCTGCCGCATGAATTCACGCATAGTTGGGACGGCAAATTCCGCCGTGGTGCCGATCTGTGGACGCCTGATTTCCGCACCCCCATGCGCGACAGCTTGCTGTGGGTTTATGAAGGGCAAACGCAGTTCTGGGGCTATGTGCTTGGCGCGCGCTCCGGCATTGTCACCAAGCAGGACACGCTCGATGCCTATGCCTATATCATGGCCAATCTCGACGCGA
>JBJXEC010000212.1:0-14368 GCA_046155125.1 Sphingomonas sp.
TACAGTAAGGTTGATGCGCATCGTCCGCTCCCAGCTGGCGAGCCATGCCGCATCATCGACATCGATGGGATTTGCCTCAAATACCCCAGCATTGTTGACGAGCACGTCCACCGTGCCGCCAAGCTGCGACAAGGCGGCTGCCCATAGCCTGGACGCAGCGCCCGGCTGGTCGAAATCGACGGCGATGCCGCTGGTCGTGCCGTGCCCGGCTAGCGTCACATCGTCTTGCGCGAAGGAGGCGGCAATGGCGGCGCCGATGCCCCGGCTGCTGCCCGTCAGAATAATGCTGGTCATCGGCGCTGGTTAGGCGCGCGCGGCCCGGCTTACAACATGGCTGATGCGATCTGGCGGTAACGCCGTTCGACGAATTGTTCGAAGCAGACGGTAAATCGATCAGCCGAGCAGCAGTCAGTCCGGGTGGCGGTTCCGATCGTCAGCGCCGGTTCGGCGGCAGTTGTCGCGATCGCGCCCTGTTACGCGGCAACCTTGGAAATGAAGTCATTGGCTTTCGATTTCAGCGTGCTCAAATGTTGGTCAAATGCCTCAAATCCAGCGCCGACCCCGTCAATTTCGCTGGCAACCATTTCGGTATCTTCGCGGATGGTGGCGATGGTCTGGGACATCGAGTCTGCGGCAAGCGCGGTTTCGTCGACACTTGCGGTGATGGCGGTGACGGTCTGCGCCTGGGTTTCCATAGCGGCGCGGATCTTTTCAGCCGATGCCTGCACTTCGGCAACAGTTGCGCGGATCGAGGCATTGGTCTCGACGGTCGAGCGGGTGGCGGACTGAATCGCGGCGATCTTGGCGGCGATGTCGTCTGTCGCGCGTGCGGTCTGATTGGCGAGGCTTTTCACTTCCTGCGCAACAACGGCAAAGCCGCGCCCGGCATCGCCTGCACGCGCCGCTTCGATGGTGGCGTTAAGCGCAAGCAGGTTCGTCTGGCCAGCAATGTCGCGGATGAGGCCAAGGATCGATTCGATGGATTTTGCGTGTTCTGACAGCGCTTCGGACATGCCGACCGCGTCGCCTGCCTGGCCGCTCGCGCGTGTCGCGATGTCGGCGGCGGCCTCGACTTCAAGCCGGGCATCTTCAATTGCCTGGATCAACCCGGCAGAGGTTTGCGCGGCTTCGCGCATCGCCACCGCTGATTGCTCCGCAGCGGCCGCCACTTCCGATGTCCGCCCAAGCATGCCGCGGGCGGAGGACGAGGTGCGCCCGGTTTGCTTGCGAAGATCAGCGCCCCCTTGCGACACGCTTTCGACCATCTTGGCGATGCCTTCACGAAAATCGGCGGCAAGTCGGTCGCGCGACACCTGCGCGCTATGTTCCCGGTACGCGTTGTAGATGGCGACTGTGATTTCGCCTTCCAAGGCGGACAATCTCATCAAGGTTTCGGCATGTTGAAGCCGAATGTCGCTGGGCGCGACCCGGCGCACGATGACATTGATCGCGGCGCGATCGCTTCCGTTTATCATTGACAGCAGCGCCATTGGCGTCACCCCAGCGGCATACGCCGCTGCAACCGAGCGCTCGATCGACTCGACCCAGGCCCGGCCTGAAAAGTCGAGGAATCGATTCTGCAGAAATGCGCAACCAACATCGATCATTTTTTCCGATTCGAGCGGTGCCCATTGCCGTTCATGCGCAAAGCAGCGTTGCCATTGTTGCCAGAAGGAGGCGGAGACGTTGCGCACCTCCGGTTCGATGATCTCCCAGAGAGCGCGCGCATTTTCGCGCAGCGTTCCATCAACGTCGAACACCCTGAGCCGGGCAGCAAGATCGATCTGTGCCGCTACTACGCCATCTGCAGGCAAATCATTCTTGTCCAACGCTAAACATCCTCTGGCACGGCCTCGCACAGGTGCTGGCCACTGGGCGCTCCTGAGGTACGGGGATTTGGTTAACACAAGGTTAGGAGTGCGCGCGCCGCGACAGCCGGTTGCATCGCAGCGACACCGCTCTAATAGGGTGGCGCAAGCCCGATTGAGGAACCCAAACCTTGGCATCGCATCGTAACGCCGCTCGCCCGCTCTCGCCCCATCTTACGATCTGGAAATGGGGGCCGCACATGCTGGTCTCGATTTTGCACCGCGCAACCGGTGACGGGATGGCGACAATTGGCACCATTTTGGTCGTCTGGTGGCTCGCGGCCCTCGCCGGCGGCCCTCCGAGCTATGACGCGTTCATGGATGTCTTCACCCTGTCGAGCGGCAAATTGAACGTGCTCGGCTATGTTTTCGGCATTGGGCTGACCTTCGCGTTTTTTCAGCACATGGCGAGCGGCATCCGGCATTTCGTGCTGGATGCAGGCGCTGGGTATGAGCTTAAGTCCAACCGGCTTTGGGCGCAGTCGACATTGCTGGCGTCGGTTGCGCTTACGGCCGTCTATTGGGCCTATCTGCTGGTGGGGAAGTAACATGGGTACGGGGACAGAACTTGGCCGGGTCCGCGGGCTCGGCTCGTCGAACGAGGGCGCGCATCACTGGTGGCACCAGCGGCTGACGGCCGCTGGCAACTTGCTGCTGATGCTGTGGTTTTTCGCGGCAATGGCGCGGCTGCCGCATCATGATTATGCGACGGTCGCAGCGTGGCTGGCCAGCCCCTGGGCGGCGATCCCGATGATCCTGTTGATCGCTAGCGTATTCTATCATTTCCGCCTTGGGCTGCAGGTGCTGATCGAGGATTATCTGCACGGCGCGAGCCGCACCGCGATGATGGTGCTGCTCACTTTCTTTACGGTGAGCGCAGGTGCCATTGCCATCTTCTCGATCCTCAAAATCGCCTTTTCCGGAGCACTTGTCGCATGAGCGCCGCCTACAAGATCATTGACCACACCTATGACGCGGTTGTCGTAGGCGCAGGTGGTTCTGGCCTGCGCGCGACGATGGGGATTGCCGAAGCGGGTCTGAAAACGGCGTGCATCACCAAAGTGTTCCCCACCCGCTCCCATACGGTTGCAGCGCAGGGCGGCATCGCGGCGAGCCTTGGCAATATGGGGCCGGACCACTGGACCTGGCACATGTACGACACCGTCAAGGGCTCGGACTGGCTGGGTGATCAGGACGCGATCGAATATCTGTGCCGCGAGGCGCCTGCCGCCGTTTACGAGCTTGAGCATGCCGGGGTGCCCTTCAGCCGCACCGAAGAGGGCAAAATCTATCAGCGCCCGTTTGGCGGCATGATGCAGAATATGGGCGAGGGCCCCCCGGCGCAGCGCACGTGTGCCGCCGCTGACCGCACCGGCCATGCCATGCTCCACGCGCTGTATCAGCAGAGCCTGAAGTACGACGCGGACTTTTTCATCGAATATTTCGCGCTTGATCTCATCATGGAAAACGGAGTTTGCCGTGGCGTGATCGCGCTGTGCATGGAAGATGGCAGCATCCACCGCTTCCGCAGCCATTCGGTGGTGCTGGCAACCGGCGGCTATGGACGCTGCTATTTCTCCGCGACTTCGGCGCACACTTGCACTGGTGACGGCGGCGGCATGGTGCTGCGCGCCGGGTTGCCGCTGCAGGACATGGAGTTTGTGCAGTTCCACCCGACCGGCATTTACGGTGCTGGCGTGCTGATTACTGAGGGCGCGCGCGGCGAAGGCGGCTATCTGACGAACAGCGAGGGCGAGCGTTTCATGGAGCGTTATGCCCCGTCGGCGAAGGATCTTGCGAGCCGCGATGTCGTGTCGCGCTCGATGGCGATGGAAATTCGCGAAGGACGCGGCGTCGGCAAGGAGAAGGATCACATCTTCCTGCACCTCGATCACATCGACCCCAAGGTGCTGGCCGAGCGGCTGCCCGGCATCACCGAGACTGGCAAGATTTTTGCCGGCGTTGATTTGACCCGCCAGCCGCTGCCGGTGGCCCCCACCGTTCACTACAATATGGGGGGCATTCCGTGTAACTTCCACGGCGAGGTCGTGCAGCTAAAGGATGGGAACCCCGACACGGTTGTCCCCGGCCTGTTCGCGGTGGGCGAGGCGGCATGCGTTTCGGTGCACGGCGCCAACCGGCTTGGCTCCAATTCGCTGATTGATCTGGTGGTGTTCGGCCGTGCAACCGGCCTCAGGATCAAGGAAACGCTCAAGCCTGGCACGCCGCACAACCCGCTGCCCAAGGGCTCGGAAGAGCTGGCAATCGGCCGGCTTGACCATTTTCGCCAGGCCAAGGGCGGCTCGCCGACCGCGCAAATTCGCGGCGAAATGCAGCGCACGATGCAAAAGCACTGCGCCGTTTTCCGCGACAACGCGCTTTTGACCGAAGGCGTTACGAAGATCGGCGCGATTTACAAGCGCCTGGGCGACGTGACCATCGCCGATCGTTCACTGATCTGGAACACCGACCTTGTCGAGACGCTGGAGCTCGACAATCTGCTGGCGCAGGCGGTCGTCACGGTGAACTCGGCTGCCAACCGCCAGGAAAGCCGCGGCGCGCATGTGAACGAGGATTTCCCCAACCGTGATGACGCTGGCTGGATGAAGCACACTATTGCCAAGTTTGACGGGTGGGGTGGCAAGGGCGGTGCGGTCTCGATCGATTATCGCCCGGTGCATGACTACACGCTGACCGACGACATCGAGTATATCAAGCCGAAGAAGCGGGTGTATTGAGCAGCAAAGGCGCCACGCCGCCCGGTTGACTCGGTGGTGCCACCCGGTTGACAACATCGCCATGCAACAGGCGGGTGTCGGAATAGCGAAAAGGGTGTGGGCTGCATTGGCCTGCACCCTTTTCGCTGCGAGCTCTGCGGCTCAACAATCTGTTTATACGCCGCCAAAACACGGAGAGCCGGTGCCCTTTTTTCAGGCGCTGACGCCGGAGCAGGCGGCGCGTTTTGCCGATGGCGGGGTGCAGATCGAACATCACCGCGCGCCCGCTGCGCTGCTCGCTGAGCACCGCCGTGTCGACCGCGCGCTCGCCAGTTTGCTGCCGCAGCGTAAAGGCGTGGTCGATGCCTATGTCATTGCGATGGCGCTCGATTCCGATCCTGTGTTCGGGCGCGAGGCGCGCGAGGCCGGCAGAGTGCTGGCCCGGCGCTATGACGCGGCCGGCCGCACGCTTACCTTCGCCGGGAGCGAAGGGCATGCGCCGAGCGCGCTCGCGATGGGCTCCCCCGATACGCTGGCGCTGGCGCTGGCGCGGGTCGCCGAACTGATGGACCGCAATGAAGATGTGCTGGTGCTGTATACGACCAGCCACGGCGCGCCTTTTGGGCTAGTGTATAATGATGCCGATCAGGGTTTTGGCGTGATTTCCGCAACCGCGCTGGCCAATCAGCTCGACGCGCTGGGCATTACGCGGCGCGTCATCATCATCAGCGCCTGTTATTCGGGCGTGTTCATCCCGGTGTTGTCGGGCGAGGATGCGGCGGTGCTGACGGCGTCGGCAGGTGATCGCACGTCGTTTGGCTGCAAATCGGATAATGACTGGACGTTTTTTGGCGACGCGCTCGTCAACAATGCGCTCCGCAAGAGGCAGCCGCTGGCAGAGGCAGGCGCTGAGGCGGCGCGGTTGATAACCGATTGGGAGGGTAAAGGACGCCTGACCCCGTCATTGCCGCAAATGCTGATCGGGGCGCGGGCGACCATCTGGCTGGCAATGCTCGACAAACGCACGCCAAAGCTCGCAACGGCACCGGTTGGTACGCCCTCAGTGGCGCTGTTGGACGCCCGCTGACGCAGTACCCATTGCCCGAAACCGGGGCGTTTGCGCGATTTCGGCCCTTGCTACTGTCCGCGCCGCGCGGCACCATGCCCCCAGGCGTAATTCGCGCCCGGAGGGACGATTTATGAAATATGTTTGGATGGCCGTAACTGGCATCATCGTCGGCATCATCGCGCGCTTCATCTATCCCGGTGCGATCCAAATGAGCCTGATCGGCAGCGGGTTGCTCGGTATCGCGGGCTCTTATGCGGGCGGGGTAGTTGCAGGCATGTTCACCAAGGAAAAGGACATGTTCGCGATGAAGCCCACAGGCATCATCATGTCGATTGTCGGCGCGCTGGTGCTGATCTTCGTTTTCCGGCGGCTGGGTATCGTTTGAGCTGCGTAATCGGCTATCGCCTGCAGCCGGCAGGTTAGCCGACGGCCGGTTCGCGCGCGGCGGGATAGCCTGTATTCCGACGCTCGGCTGTTTCGGACGGGCGCTTTGGCGCGGCGCAATGGCGGATGCGGCCTTTGCAGCAGCAAGTAATTGCGGGCAGCGGCGGCCTTGTGTATCGCCGATGCGTATCAGGGCACACATAGCGCCCGGCAGACCAAGGGATGTGCGTTACGATGGCCGAATTTGCCCTGCCCAAGAACAGCAAGATCACTGAGCGCGGGCATGCGCACAAAGCGGCGGGCGGCGGCCGCATAAAGAAGTTCAAAATCTATCGTTATGACCCTGATGCCGGGCAAAATCCCCGTTATGACACGTTTGAGGTCAATCTCGACGAGTGCGGCCCGATGGTGCTCGACGCGCTCATCAAGATCAAGGGCGAGACCGACAGCACGCTGACCTTCCGCCGTTCGTGTCGCGAGGGGATTTGCGGATCGTGCTCGATGAACATCGACGGCACCAACACGCTGGCCTGCACCAAGGCGATTGAGGACGTGAAGGGCGAGGTGCGCATCACGCCCCTGCCGCATATGGACGTCATCAAGGATCTGGTGCCCGATTTCACGCATTTTTATGCGCAATACGCCTCCATCAAGCCCTGGCTGCAGACGGTAACGGCAGCGCCTTCGGGCAAGGAGCGGCTGCAATCGCCGCAAGATCGCGCCAAGCTCGATGGGCTGTATGAGTGCATCCTGTGTGCGTGTTGCTCTACCTCATGCCCAAGCTATTGGTGGAATTCCGACAAGTTCCTGGGGCCGGCTATCCTGCTGCAAGCCTATCGCTGGCTGGCCGACAGCCGCGACGAGATGACGGGCGAGCGGCTCGACGAGCTGCAGGATCCGTTCCGCCTCTATCGCTGCCATACCATCATGAACTGCGCCAATGTGTGCCCCAAGGGCCTGAACCCGGCCAAGGCGATTGCCGAGATCAAGAAGCTCGAAGTGGAGCGGGTCGCCTGACACGCGCGCACTGGTGACCACGACGCCAACCTTCCAGTATCACGAATCCCCCGATCATCCTGGCTGGATGACATGGGATCTCAGCGATGCGACGCGGTTCAACTCGCTGTTCGGGCCATTTCTGCTGCAGGTTGACGGGCAAGTGGCGCGCGTGCGGATTATGCCGCAGCATGTCCACACCAATTTGAGCGGGCGCGTTCATGGCGGTGCGTTGTTGGGGTTTATCGACATTGCGCTGTTCGCCGCGTCGCGAGGATTTGGGCTGATTGAGGCGGGGACCGCCGTGACGCTTGATTTGTCGGTGCAGTTCATTGGCGCCGGAGCCGCCGACGCGCTGCTCGAGGCGCAGGTCGAGCTGCTCAAGGAAACCGGCCATCTGTTGTTCTTGCGCGGGCTGGTGGTGCAGGGCGACGACGATAGGCGTGTTGCGAGTTTTTCCGCCACCATCCGCAAACCCTTGCGTGCCTGACACACGACGATGGAGTTCCTGCTCGATCGTTATCACGCGCTGGTGGGAGCAGGCGAGCTAATGTCGGACCCTGAACAGGCCGCCGCCGCGCTTCGGCTCGCCGCGCTTGCAACGGCTCTGGAGGCCACGCCCAAGCGCGGCTCGGTGCTTTGGCGCGCGCTTGGTCGCCTGCCTGATCCGCCGCGCGGCGTGTATTTGTGGGGTGGGGTCGGGCGCGGCAAATCGATGTTGATGGACCTGTTTTTCAATAGCGTGGACATCCGCCGCAAGCGCCGGGTCCATTTCCACGAGTTCATGCTTGAGGTTCATGCGCGGCTGGCCGACGAGCGCAAGAAGGAAGCGGGCGACCCCATTGCGCCCGTTGCGACCGACATGGTGGGCGAAGCGCGGCTGCTCGCGTTTGACGAAATGGTGGTGAACAATACGGCAGATGCCGCCATCCTCTCGCGACTGTTCACCGCAATGTGGGCGCGCGGGCTGACCGTGGTCGCAACCTCCAACCGCCCGCCGGCCGATCTCTACAAGGATGGGCTGAACCGGTCGCTGTTTCTGCCGTTTATCGACCTGCTTGGCGAAAAGTGCGAGGTAGTGGGCCTGAACGGCCCAACCGATTATCGCCGCGACCGGATCGGGCAAACGCACTTGTGGATGGTGCCCAACGGGGCGCAAACCACGGCCGCCATGTCCGCGGCCTTTTTCCGCCTCACCGATTATCCGCCCGAAGACCGCGCCAATGTGCCCGCTGAGGACATCGCGGTGACGGGCGGCACGCGCACGTTCCATGTGCCCAAGAGCCTGAAAGGCGTGGCGGTGTTCAGCTTCAAGCGCCTGTGCGGCGAAGCGCGCGGGGCAGCGGACTATCTGGCGATCGCGCGGCGATTTCACACCGTCATGATCGTCGGGATTCCGCGGCTCGGGCCGGAAAACCGCAACGAGGCCGCGCGCTTCGTAACGCTGATCGACGCGCTGTATGAGCATCATGTGAAGCTGATTGCGGCCGCCGATGCGATGCCCGAAGCACTGTACGAGCGCGGTGACGGGGCATTTGAATTTGAGCGGACCGTGTCGCGCCTGAACGAGATGCAATCAGACGCTTACCTCGGCATGGGGCATGGTGCGGGGTAGCCTCTGTGACCCCAGGGCCCCGTCGCGCGGACGAAACCGCACGGACGTAGCACGTGTTTATGCTATTGAGATGCGGTCGCATTAGCAACCCGCACTCGTCTAATTCGAAGGTTGCGATAGCCGTGCAAACCGCCTAAGCCGCGCCATGTTTTGCGGGTGCGTGGCAGCCCCCGCACCTATTGCCGGAGGTGGACCATGGCTCGCAAGAAAATCGCATTGATCGGCGCTGGCAACATCGGGGGTACGCTCGCGCACTTGGCAGCGCTCAAGGGCCTTGGCGATATCGTGCTGTTTGACGTGGTGGAAGGTGTGCCGCAGGGCAAGGCGCTCGACCTGTCGCAGTGCAGCCCGGTCGAAGGTTTTGACGCCAACATCACTGGCACCAACGATTACAACGACATCGCGGGCGCTGATGTCATCATCGTGACCGCAGGCGTTGCTCGTAAGCCGGGCATGAGCCGCGATGATTTGCTCGGCATCAATTTGAAGGTCATGAAGGCGGTTGGCGAAGGCATCGCCAAGCACGCGCCTGATGCGTTCGTCATTTGCATCACCAACCCGCTCGATGCGATGGTTTGGGCGCTGCGGGAGTTCTCCGGCCTGCCGCACCAGAAGGTCGTCGGGATGGCGGGCGTGCTGGATTCGTCGCGGTTCAGCCATTTCCTTGCGGACGAGTTCAACGTGTCGGTCAAGGATGTGACGAGCTTCGTGCTTGGCGGCCACGGCGACACCATGGTGCCCGTGATTCAGTATTCGACCGTGTCGGGCATTCCGGTGCCGGATCTCATCAAAATGGGCAAATCAACGCAGGAGCGCATCGACGCGATTGTCGCGCGCACGCGTGCCGGCGGCGGCGAGATTGTCGCGCTGCTGAAAACGGGCTCGGCCTATTATGCGCCCGCGACCAGCGGCATTGCGATGGCAGAGGCGTATCTCGGTGACCAGAAGCGGCTGTTGCCCGCCGCCGTGCACCTGACCGGCCAGTACGGCGTTGATAATCTCTATGTCGGCGTACCGTGCATCATCGGCGCAGGCGGCGTCGAGCAAGTGATCGAAATCGCGCTGGATGATGAGGCGAAGAAGAACCTCGCCGTGTCGGTCGATGCGGTGAAGGAGCTGCTGGTGGCGTGCAAGGCGATTGACGGGTCGCTGGCGTAAGCAGTTTTATCGGGGTCTATGGCCCCCTCCCTTTGGCTGAAAGAGGCAACGGCACCGCATGAGCATCCTCGTCAACGCGCATACCAAGGTCATCACGCAAGGGATGACGGGCGAAACCGGCAGCTTCCACACCAAGGCGGCGCTTGATTATGGCACGCAGATGGTCGGCGGCGTGACCCCCGGCAAGGGCGGCACCGAGCATCTGGGGCTCCCGGTGTTCGACACCGTCGAGGAAGCGGTGGCCCGCACGGGCGCGACCGCCAGCGTTATTTACGTGCCGCCACCCTTTGCCGCGGACTCGATCCTTGAGGCAATCGACGCGAAGGTGCCGCTGATCGTTACGATTACCGAAGGCATTCCGGTGCTCGACATGGTCAAGGTCAAGCGGGCGCTCAGCGGCTCGAAATCGCGGCTAATTGGCCCCAACTGCCCCGGCGTTCTGACGCCTGGCGAATGCAAGATCGGCATCATGCCGGGCAGCATCTTCTCCAAGGGATCGGTCGGCGTGGTCTCGCGCTCGGGTACGCTCACCTATGAGGCCGTGTTCCAGACGACCAATGAAGGGTTGGGCCAGACGACGGCGGTTGGCATTGGCGGTGATCCGGTCAATGGCACAAACTTCATCGACGTGCTGGAACTGTTCCTTGCCGATGACGAAACCAAGTCGATCATCATGATCGGGGAAATCGGCGGCTCGGCCGAAGAAGAAGCGGCGCAGTTCTTACGGGATGAAGCGAGGCGCGGTCGCAAAAAGCCGATGGCCGGTTTCATCGCCGGGCGCACCGCGCCACCGGGGCGGCGGATGGGCCATGCCGGCGCAATCGTTTCCGGCGGGCAGGGTGGTGCTGACGACAAGATCGCGGCCATGGAAGCGGCAGGCATCCGCGTGGCCGACAGCCCTTCGGAACTGGGGTCAACACTGGCGGCGGTGCTGAACGGGTAGAGCGCCCGGCGGGTCGCAGCAGGGCGCGAACGGGGACGTAAGGAAGGACGAGCATCATGGGCTATGAAGGCCAGGATTTCGAAGCGCTGGCGGGCAGCGTCAGCCCCGCGTTCCTCGACACGCTCTACGAGCGCTACAAGGCCAATCCGGCAAGCGTCGAGGTGTCATGGCGCGAGCTGTTCGCCGGGCTTGAGCAAGGCCCGTCGGGCCCAAGCTGGCGCCAGCCGGACTGGCCGGTTGGCGACACCGACGACCTGACAGCGGCGCTCGACCCGACGCAAATGGAGCCAGCGCCCAAGCCTGCCAAGGGCGGCGCGCCCAAGCCCGCAGCCCCCGCCGCCGCCTCGGCTGCTGACATCACTCAGGCAGCCGCTGAATCAATCCGCGCGATGATGCTCATCCGCACCTATCGGGTGCGCGGGCATCTGGCGGCCGATCTTGATCCGCTGGGTCTGACCAAAGCAGCGCTTCCGGCTGATCTTACGCCTGAATATCACGGCTTTTCGGGCGATGATCTCGACAAGCCGGTCTATATTGGCGGCGCGCTCGGGCTGGAGCGGGCGAGCATCCGCCAGATTGTCGACATTTTGCGGCGTAACTACTGCGGCAAGGTTGGCCTGGAATATATGCACATCGCCGATGTCGAGGAGCGCCGCTTCCTTCAGGACCGGATGGAAGGGCAGGACAAGGCAATCGAGTTCTCGCCGCTCGGCAAAAAAGCAATCCTCAACAAGGTGATCGAGGCCGAGCAGTGGGAGAAGTTCTGCGGCCGCAAATATGTCGGCACCAAGCGCTTCGGGCTGGATGGCGGCGAGGCGATGATCCCCGCGCTTGAGGCAGTCATCAAATATGGCGGGCAGCTTGGCGTGCGCGAAATTGTTTACGGCATGGCGCATCGCGGGCGGCTGAACGTGCTCACCAATGTGATGGCTAAGCCGTTTCGCGTGATTTTCCACGAATTCGGCGGTGGCTCCGACAACCCGGATGACGTGGCGGGTTCCGGCGACGTGAAATATCATCTCGGCACCAGCACCGACCGCGAGTTTGACGGCATTAACGTGCATATGTCGCTGGTCGCCAACCCCTCGCATCTGGAAGCGGCGGACCCTGTTGTGCTTGGCAAGATTCGCGCCATCCAGACCATTGCGGGCGATCTTGACGAGCATACCGGCTCACTCCCCGTGCTCATCCACGGCGATGCCGCCTTTGCCGGGCAGGGGATTGTCTGGGAGTGCCTGGGCTTCTCGGGCATCCGCGGTTACAATACGGGCGGGTGCATTCACTTCGTCATCAATAACCAGATAGGCTTTACGACTAGCCCGCAATTCGCCAGATCGTCACCCTATCCAAGTGATGTTGCCAAGGGCGTGCAGGCACCGATCTTCCACGTCAACGGCGATGACCCCGAAGCGGTGACCTTTGCCTGCAAGATGGCGATCGAGTTTCGCCAGCGGTTCAAGCGCGACATCGTCATCGACATGTGGTGCTACCGCCGCTTTGGCCACAATGAAGGCGACGAGCCGAGCTTTACGCAGCCGCTGATGTATGCGCGCATCCGCCAGCACCCGCCCGTCAGCGAAGTTTACGGCGCGCGGCTGAAAGCCGAAGGGGTGGTCGACCAGGCGTGGGTCGACAAGACCATCGGCGACTTCACCCAGTTCCTCGAAGGTGAGTTCGAGGCGGGTGCCGCCTACAAGCCCAACAAGGCCGATTGGTTTGCCGGGCGCTGGTCTGGCCTGCACGCGCCGGCTGATCCAGAAACGGCACGGCGCAATATCGAGACGGGCATCGACAAAAAGCTGTTCGACAGCCTTGGCCGCACGCTAACCACAGTGCCGGATTCGGTGCAGATTCACAAAACGCTCGCTCGCGTTATCGACGCCAAGCGCGAGATGTTCAAAGCGGGCGAGAATTTCGACTGGGCAACCGGTGAGGCGCTCGCGTTCGGCTCACTGCTGTCGGAAGGGTATGGCGTGCGCCTGTCGGGCCAGGATTCGGGCCGCGGCACTTTCAGCCAGCGCCACGCAGTGTGGGTCGATCAGACCGACGAGCATAAATATGTGCCGCTCCAGACTATCGAGCATGGCAATTTCGAAGTGCTCGACAGCCCGCTCTCGGAATATGGCGTGCTTGGCTTTGAATATGGCTATGCGCTGGCCGACCCCAAAACGCTGGTGCTGTGGGAAGCGCAGTTTGGCGATTTTATGAACGGCGCACAGATCATGATCGATCAGTTCATAGCATCTGGTGAAGCCAAATGGTTGCGCGCGAACGGCCTGGTCATGCTGCTGCCGCATGGCTATGAAGGGCAGGGGCCAGAGCATTCCTCCGCGCGGCCCGAGCGGTTTTTGCAACTGTGCGCTGGCGACAACATGCAGGTGGCAAACTGCACCACGCCCGCCAATTATTTCCACTTGCTGCGGCGGCAAATGCACCGGCCGTTTCGCAAGCCGCTCATCGTCTTCACGCCCAAATCGCTCCTGCGGCACAAGCTGGCCGTGTCAAAGGCCGACGATTTCATCGGCGAGGGGCATTTTATGCGTCTGCTGTCCGATCCGTGGGCGCCGACAGAAGCGGCGACCGAGCGGCTGGTGCTGTGCACCGGCAAGGTCGCATATGATTTGATGGAAGCGCGTAACGCGGCCGGTGACAAAGCGACGGCGGTCATCCGCGTCGAGCAGCTCTATCCCTTTCCCGGCGAGCCGTTGGTCAAGCGGCTTCAGCGGATGCCCAAGCTCAAGGACGTGGTCTGGGCGCAGGAAGAGCCGAAGAACAATGGCGCGTGGAGCTTTGTCGAACCGTTCATCGAGCAGTGTCTGGAAGAGGCGGGCACGCCGATTGCCCGGCCGCGTTATGCCGGGCGCGCGGCGGCCGCATCGCCTGCCACGGGCCTGATGAAGCGCCACCAGATGGAACAGGCAGCGCTCGTCGCCGATGCGCTTGGCCATAATGTCCGCGAAGAAATTCGCCGCACCCGGAAAGGTTGAGAACCGCAATGGCAACTGAAATCAAAGTCCCCGTCCTGGGCGAATCGATCACCGAGGCGACGATTGGCGAATGGCTGAAGCAGCCCGGCGACCATGTCGCCGCCGATGAACCGGTCGCGAGCCTTGAGACTGACAAAGTCTCGGTGGAAGTTGGCGCACCGGTTGCGGGCATCATGGGCGCGCATGCGGTGGCGGTCGGCGACACCGTGCAAGTCGGCGCGATGATCGCGACGATTGAGGCGGGCGGTGCTGCACCAGCCAAGCCCGACACCGCCGCAGCGCCGCAGCCCATGTCTGCGCCAGCGCCGGCCACCGAGGAAGCAGGCGCCCCGGCCGCCTTATCTCCCTCCGTCCGGCGCGCGGTGCTTGAGCACGGCGTTGACCCCGCGACCGTTACCGGCACTGGCAAGGACGGCCGTATCACTAAGGATGATGTGATTGCCGCAGCCGAAAGGCCCGCCGAGCTACCCGCGCCTGCATCGTCTGCGGCGGCGCCATACGCTACGGCCACCTCCGGCGCGCGCAAGGAAGAACGTGTGCGCATGACGCGGCTGCGCCAGACGATCGCCAAGCGGCTGAAGGAAGCGCAGAACACCGCCGCCATGCTCACCACGTTCAATGATGTGGACAT
>JBJXEC010000213.1:0-2689 GCA_046155125.1 Sphingomonas sp.
ACCCGGCAACCTGTAAGCAATCCTTACAAGTTCACCGCACGGCATACTCCCCCGACGCCAGGAACTGCGCGCGGTAGGCGGTTTTCTTCGCCTTGACGTTGGCGACCTGGTTGCCGACGCTTTGCAGCAGCGCTTCCCATCCGCCGCCCTTGTAGCGGTCCTTGATGTAGGCCGCGGTGACATCGGCGGCGACCGCAGGGTCATTCACCAGGTCGGGATTGCCGATCAGGTCGCGCCCGATGATCCGACCATACTTCTCGTAGTTTGCCCGGCCCGTAAGCTGGATGAAGCCCCGCCCACGATAGGTGTAGCCATCGCCGGGTTCGCGATTTCCGAGGCCGTGCACATGCTGGAAGGCCGCGCCGTAGACGTGATTGAAAAAGCGGACCTCGCTGGCCTTCAGGTGGTTTAGGTCGGCGTCGCTCATCGTGCCGCATGCGCTGCGGAATATCCGGCGGATGCTGGCATTTGGTGTCCCGCCGTAGGGATCCTCGGTGATGCCAGTCATCCCGCTCTCGCCCATGCAGATGGCAGCCACGCCGGCGCGGGTCTCGTTGTCGAGGATCCCCGCCTTGGTCATGGCCGCGCGGAGCAGGTCGGCTTCGGAGGGCGGCGCAACGAGCGCAGGCGGCACAGGGGTTGCCGCCACGGAGCGCTTGAACCAGCCGGCTAGGTTGCTCAGGAAGCTCATAGCGCTACACCAACGCGCGAACAACAGCTTGGAACAGGTAGTCCTTGCTGCGTTGTTCCTGGGGCAATTCGTCGTAGGGCACGCAGCACGGGTGCTCGCGCGCATCAGGGTCTTTCACCGGGCCATACTTCCAGCCCGCGTTGCGCTTCTCCGCCAGCCAGCTTTCATGGCTCTGCGCAGGCGTGGCGTCGGGGTTGGCAATCATGAACTCGACGCCTTTCACGGCGCTGTCGCGCTGCCACTGCGGCGCGTCCTGCCACGGAACCTGCGTTTTGTCGCCAATCGATGCGCAATACGCGCGGTTCACTTCGTGGCACACACGGGCGATGTCATTGGCATTCATAATATTATTCCTCTGGACTGGTTGCCGTCACGTATTCATGGATTAGCCCGACCTTGACGGCATCCGATGGCGGGACCGCCTCAGCGCCGTAGGTCTCGGCTTCGTAGATGATCACGACCGCGACCGGGCTTTTCGCAATCACCCGCTCAGTGGCAGCGCGTAGCGCGTCCGCAAAGCTCATGGGCGTGCCATCCTCGCCAGGCGTCACAAGGCGGATGATGCGGGTCATGCCGACACCTGTGCGGCTGGCACGCGATAGCGCGGGCGCGGTGCAGGCGCTGTGATATTCACCCTATGCCGCGCTATCTCTCCGACGTCGCGGTGATAGGTTATCGAGGACATGGACCGGCCCGAGCGATAGCCGGCGCCGGTTGCCCAAGCATCTTTCGCAGCAGGCGTCTGGAAACTCTCGACCCGAACGCTGCCAATCTCGCGCATGCTGTCGTGGTGAACGTGCCCGAAGAAAAAATATCTGTGCAGCGTCTCGCCCCAATCTCGCGCTTGGTCGCTTGCCATCGCCATCGCCATGCGGTCGGGCTTGACGTTGTGCCCGTGCGTCGCGCCGAACAGCGACGCCCCGAAGCGGAAATACCAGAACAGTCCCGGTTCGGTGTGGACAATTACGCGCGGGTTTTCGGAGAAGTAGAGCGCGAGCGCTACGCGAAGGCATACGCTGGCATCTTCGTCGTGATTGCCGGGCAGAAGCACCAGGCGCACCGTCGCGTGCTTCGCCAGCGCCATAACCACCAAATCCAGGATTAGCCGCGCGCCAAGGTCAAACACCCGATCCCATCGGCCATCCACGTCGAGGCGGTGCCCGCTTCCCGGCGTCGCGTTTTTCTGGTCGTTCATGTGGAACAGGTCGCCAAGCCCGAGAATGACGGCGGTTTCGCTGGCATCCGACTTTGCGATCAGAGTGCCCACCGTCTCGCGGGCGATACGCGAGGCAATGCCCACGTCATAATCTGCGCCTGTTTCCGCGCCCCAGGCATACATGCCAAAGTGGAGATCTGGGACCGGGTAGATGGTTAGCAGATCGCCCGTGGTGACAGATGGGGGCGCGACCGGCAGGGCTGCCCCATCGTATTCCGCAAAGGCGGTTTGCAGCGCCTCGACCAGCCCGGCGCCCGCCGCGCCTTCGCGCGTCTTGACCCACTTCCCCAGCACACGCCCGTCAGGATCAACGAATGCGCTTTCGCCCTTGATGACATGACCGGGCAGCATCTCGAAAGCTTCGCCGGGTTCGGTTTTTGTCTGCACCCACTGGCGTAGCAAGTTGCCGTTTGCATCATAGGCGCCTGCGTTGCGGCGGATGACAAAGCCGGGCGGTGGTACAGCTATTGGCGGGATGGGCGGGCCACCTACCGCGCCACGAAAAGCGGGCTGGCGCGCTGCGTCTACGCGGCGACGGAAGGACGAGCGCGACAGCCCTAGTGATTCAGCCGCTGCCGACCCATTGCCGCCATGGTCTTGCAGCGCCTGCCATGCCGCTAGCGCTTCATCGGCAGAGATGCGGATGGCCGACATCCTACCACCCACACAGAGCGCGACCGGTGCGATTGTGCGCGAGAATATCCCGCGCAGTCTCGCTGGTCAGGCTATCCGCCGCGCCGATCAGGATCGGGCGCCACGGGCCGCACGGGCTCGGGGCGGGA
>JBJXEC010000214.1:0-3943 GCA_046155125.1 Sphingomonas sp.
GCGCTGCTGCAGAGCAATGCAGAACTCCTGGCCGACCCAGCAAAGCCCAGAATCGAGCCGCGGTTTTCGCCCGCCGAGCATGTGCTGAACCAGAAGCTGGAAGCGGCCATGGCGAGCGGTGTTTACCGCGAACTCGGCCTCACCATCGGCGTGCTTGCCGGAAAGCTTGGTGTGCCCGAACACCGGCTGCGCGCGCTCATCAACCAGCGGCTGGGCTATCGCAACTTTTCGGCGTTTCTGAACGAGCACCGCGTCGCCGAGGCCAAGGCGCTGCTCGCGAGCCACGAGCATGTCGCCCTGCCCATCCTCACTATCGCGATGGACCTGGGTTATGGCAGCCTGGCCCCGTTCAACCGCGCCTTTCGCGATGCCGAGGGCCAGGCGCCGAGCGAGTTCAGGCGCGCAGCGATATTGCCGGACGTGAGCGCCCGGGCAACCGATGGGATCGCACCCTGAAAAATGCCGATCATTTCTAAAAGCGCTGCCATTTTTTGGGCTTTGCGTAGCGCCTGCACCGCTAACACGGCACCGGGGATCACTCTAACAGTCCGCTAAGGGTCAACCCAAATGTACCTGCTTGCAATTACGCTGTTCTTACACTGGCTCCATTCGTTCCGCATCGAAATGATCCGCTATCTGGCGGGCGCGGCGGGGGTTGCGCTGGTTTACTGGCTGATTGGCCGCTGGATCGAGCACCGCCGCATCCAGAGCCGCCGCGCAACGTTTGCCGACCGGCGCCGCGAATTCAGCCTGTCGGCGCAGTCCGTCGCGGTGTTCGGCATTGTGGATTTCATTGCATTTGGCATGGTGACAGCCGGCATAATCCCGTTCAGTCAAGGCCCAGCGGTCCTGCCGATATTACTTGCGCAGCTGGCCGCGATGATTCTGCTCCACGACGCCTATTTCTACTGGATGCACCGCACGCTCCATCTGCGCGCGCTATTCCTGAAGGCGCACGCCGCGCACCACCGGTCGCGCACGCCAACCTCCTGGGCGGCCTATGCGTTTGCGCCGCTGGAGGCGGTGACGGAGTCGCTGTATATCCCCATCATGCTGATTGCCGTGTCGTGGGTTGCGCCGCTTCAGCCATGGGCTGTCTTCATTTTCCTTGGGCACCAGATCGCCCGCAACGCGTTTGGCCATTCCGGCTTTGAGCTGATGCCGTCGGGCTTTACGCGGCACTGGCTGTTCGGCAACCTCACGACCACGGTCCATCATGACTTGCACCACAGCGAAGGCCGCCACAATTTCGGCTTGTATTTTGTGTGGTGGGACCGGTTGATGGGCACCGAGCACCCGCAGTATCATGCGCGGTTCGAGGCGGTTGCCGCGCGGCGGCGGTCAGCCACAAATCAGCCGGCAGAAGAGGCACCGCACCTTGCCTAACCGCTCACCCCGCGGCGAGCGCGCTCAGCATCGCCGGGGTAAGCACCTGCGGCAGCACTTCCGGTTCGGCCGCACCCGGCTTGTAGAACAGATATAGCGGGACGCCGGCACGGTTATGCGCTTCGATAAAGCGGCCAAGCTTCGGGTCGCCGTCCGTCCAGTCGCCAACCAGCACCGCGACATTGTGCTTCGCAAAGGCTGCCTTCACGTCGTCGGTATCAATGGCGATCCGTTCATTGACCTTGCAGGTCAGACACCAGTCGGCGGTAAAATAGGCGAACACCGGACGGCCCTTGGCGCGCGCGTCGGCCAGCTTCTCCTCCGAGAAAGCCGCCTTGTTCGCAGCGGTCAGTTCCGCGGCCGCTGCGGCGCCCTTCGCAACGGGCGTGATTGCGCTTGCGGTCAGCACCGTTACCCCCACCAGCGACAACGCGGACAGCCAGTGCGCCGAAAGCCCGCGCGCCTGACGCTTGCCCGCGACAAACAGCACGATCGCAATGCCGACAATGCCAAGCAGCCCAATGGTCATGCCGTTGATGCCCGATTGCCCGCCCAGCACCCAGGCAAGCCACACCGCTGTCAGCCCCATCGGCACCGCCAAAATGTGGCGGAAGGTCTCCATCCAAGCGCCCGGCCGCGGCAACGCCTTGCGGAGCGCAGGCACGAAACCCAGCGCCAGGAACGGAATCGACAGGCCAATGCCAAGCCCTGCAAACACCGCAAGGGCAGCTGGCCAGGGCAGCACCAGGGCGGCGCCAAGGGCGGCACCCATGAACGGCCCAGTGCACGGCGTGGCGATGATCGCGGCAAGCGCGCCCGTGGCAAACGCGCCACTGGCGCCGCTTGCGGAGTCAACAAAGCTTGGCGTCGGGATTTCGAATAATCCAGCGAGGTTCAGGGTCAACGCGACCACCAGCAACAACAGCACCGCAATCGTGCGCGGATCCTGTAGCTGGAAGGCCCAGCCAACGGCCGCGCCACCAGCACGCAACCCAAGGATCGCTGCCCCCAGCCCGACGATCACCACCAGCACGCCAGCAGTATACGCCAGCGCTTCCCGGCGCGCCTCCCGCTCGTTGACTGACCCCTTGGCAAGGCTGAGCGCCTTGAGACTGAGGATCGGGAACACGCAGGGCATGATGTTAAGGATAAGCCCGCCCAGCAACGCACCACCCAGCGCGATGAGGGTTGCCGACAGCACGTTGTCCGGAACCGCGCCGCCGCCGTTGTTCCCGGCCACGGCACCCGGCGTTGCCGATATCATGACCCCCTGCCCTGCACCAATCCGCAGCACGCCGTCGATCGGGCCGTCTCCCGAGCCGAGCGCCGCCGTTTCGACGATTACCATGTCACCATCGCGCATGATTTTCTGGGGCGCGGCATAATCGATCCGGCCCGTGGTGGTGGGGAAGAAATAGGCGCCATCAAGCGCGGTGCCGGCGGGATAGGGAACACCGATCCGTACCGCCTTACCATTTACTTGATAGCGCGCGTCAATGCCAACTGGCTTGGGAATGGCCTTGCGAAACCCGTCAAACTGCGCGCGGCGATCGGCATTGATTGCCCCATCCCCCACCGTCAGATCGACCGACAGGCTAACCGCCTCCGGCACACAAATTTCCTCTGTGCAGACGAGGTAGTTGGAACGCAGCTTGACGGGCAGCTTGGTCCCCTTGGGCAGCCCGGCGGGAATCTCTACCGGAATCAGCAGCGTATAATGCTTTTCAAACACATAGTTCATCAAGCCAGCAATCACGAGCGTCTGCGGCACGGGATAGCGCGGCGCGCCGGCTTTCACACCCGCAGGCAGCGTCCAGTCGAATTTGGCGGGAAACCCTGCATCGCCGGGATTTTGCCAATAGCCGTGCCATTTGGGTTCCGGCGTTACGTCATAGGCCAGCATCACCGAGCCGCCAGCGGCCGGGGTTTCGGTCTCGGCGATCAGGGTGGTCGTCAGGTGCCGCGGGCCGGTGGGCGAATCCGCATCCTGCGCCAGCGCCGGGCCAACGCCCAATATTGCCAACGCCATCGTCACAAATGCGAAACCCAAAAAGCGCATGCGCTCAATCCTTGAAGATAGCCCCGAGCCGGTACATAGCCGGAGCAAGGCAGATGTGCACCCGCCCATGTGGAGATGCGTGATGAAGTTGAATGCCATTGTATTCGCTGGCGTGTTCGCTGGAACGCTTAGTTTCGTTACGACATCCGCGCTGGCCCAAGAGGCACAGGCACCACAAAGCGCGCCTGCCACACCTGCGCCACCGCCATTTGTGCAAAAACCGAAACTGATCGTTACAATCTCGGTTGACCAATTCTCGGCCGATCTGTTCGCCGAGTATCGCACCCATTGGAAAGGCGGCTTTGCGCGGCTTTTAACCGGCGCCGTGTTCCCGTCCGGCTATCAAAGCCATGCCGCGACCGAAACCTGCCCCGGGCATTCGACGATCCTAACCGGCATGCGGCCCGAACATACCGGCATCATCGCCAACAACTGGACCGACCTGGCGACCGCACGCGCCGACAAGACGGTGTACTGCGCCGAGGATGAAAGCGTGCC
>JBJXEC010000215.1:0-7984 GCA_046155125.1 Sphingomonas sp.
CTCCGTCTCCGCCAAAATCTTGTAACGTCAGCTACTTGCGTGGCCGACATTTGCCGCTCAGGTTGTAATGGCCCGAGCTTGAGCATTGCACGCAAGCACGTTGTGAGCGCCGCCGCGGAAATAGGGGAACTCATAGCAGCGCCCTATTTCCGAGCTCTCTGCCAGCGTCACACAGGTGCCTCAGCCATACGATCTCCGGCGTCATTGAACCCGTCTCGGATGCCGCCGCCGGATTGCTAATGCTGAACCGCGCTTGGGGCTCGCTGTTCCTCCAAATGCCGGCAGCATGGGGTTCGTTCAGTCACGCTTTCCCAAAACCCATGGCAACCTGCAACTTCCGTAACATCGCCCGGCAACATCGCCCCGGCATCGCGCGCCGCCATCCGCCAAATCTGCTGTACGAGCCAACACCCCTTGGGCGCAGCGCCAAGCCGTGATACGCGCGCGGCCATGCTCAATATCAACGGCATCACGGTGCGGCTTGGCGGCCGCACCATCCTGGACCGCGCAAGTGCCGCACTCCCGCCCAAGGCGCGTGTCGGGCTTATCGGCCGCAATGGCGCGGGCAAATCCACGCTGATGAAGGCAATGATCGGGCAGATCGAGGCCGATGAGGGCGAGATCGAGATGCCGCGCAAGACGCGTATTGGCTATATCGCACAGGAAGCGCCGTCGGGCTCGACAACGCCCATCGAAGCCGTGCTCGCCGCCGATACCGAGCGCGCAAGCCTGATGGCAGAGGCCGAGCATTGTCATGACCCGGACCGGGTGGGCGAAATCCACGACCGTTTGATTGCCATTGATGCCTATACCGCCGACTCCCGCGCCGCACGCATTCTGGTCGGGCTGGGCTTTGACGAGGCGATGCAGCAACGCCCGCTAGACAGCTATTCGGGCGGGTGGAAAATGCGCGTGGCGCTGGCCGCGCTGCTGTTTTCCGAGCCCGATCTGCTGCTGCTCGACGAACCGTCAAACCATCTCGATCTGGAAGCGACCTTGTGGCTCGAGAGCTTTCTCAAAAGCTATCCCTCGATGATGGTTGTCATCAGCCATGAGCGCGATCTGCTCAACAATGTCGTGGACAACATCCTCCACCTCGAACAGGGCAAGGTGACGCTCTACGCTGGCGGCTATGATGCGTTCGAGCGCCAGCGGGCCGAGCGGATCGCGCAGCTGGCGGCGGCACGCGCCAATCAGGATGCGCAGCGCGCCAAGCTCCAGGATTATGTCGCGCGCAATTCGGCCCGCGCCTCAACCGCCAAACAGGCGCAGAGCCGCGCGAAAATGCTCGCCAAGATGCAGCCGATTGCGGCGATGGCCGAAGACCCGACCCTCGCGTTCGATTTCCCAAGCCCGGATGCGCTGAAGCCGCCGCTCGTCACGCTCGACATGGCAGCGGTTGGCTATACCGAGGGCAACCCGATCCTGAAGCGGCTGAACCTCAGGCTCGACCCTGATGACCGGATTGCACTGCTCGGCCGCAACGGCAATGGCAAGACGACGCTTGCGCGCCTGCTGGCAGCGCAACTCGCGCCGATGGAAGGCGGCATGGCGGCGTCAGGCAAGATGCGGGTCGGTTACTTCACGCAGTATCAGGTCGAGGAGCTCGACGGCGACGATACCCCGCTTGAGCATATGACGCGGATGATGGACGGCAAGACGCCTGCGGCTGTGCGCGCGCAGCTCGGCCGGTTCGGCTTTTCGGGGCAAAAGGCGACCACCAAGGTCGGCAAGCTGTCAGGCGGCGAGCGGGCGCGTCTGGCGCTGGCGCTCATCACGCGGGATGCGCCGCACATGCTCATTCTCGACGAGCCGACCAACCATCTTGATGTCGATGCGCGCGAGGCGCTGGTACAGGCGCTCAACGCCTATGACGGCGCCGTGGTGGTGGTGAGCCATGACCGTCACATGATTGAGCTGACGGCCGACCGGCTCGTGCTGGTCGATGAGGGCACGGCACGCGAATTTGCCGGCAGCCTTGACGATTATACTGATCTGATCCTGGGCCGGAACCAGCCCAGGGGGGACGGTGCTGCCAAGGCCCCCAAAAAAGACAAGGCGCAGCGCGCGGCTGAACGCGAACGGGCAAGCGCGCTCAAAAAATCGGCGCAGGAGGCCGAAAGCCTGGTCGCGCGGCTGACCAAGGAGCGCAGCGCGCTCGACCGCGCGATGTTCGATCCGGCCAGCGCTGAGCCTGAATTCGCCAAGCACTCGATGGGGGAATTGTCGCGGCGGCGCGCGCAGGTGAATAGTCGGCTGGAGGCTGCCGAGGCTGCCTGGCTGGCCGCAAGCGAGGCGCTGGAGGGCGCGAGCGCCTGACCCGCGGCCTCAGGGCGTGGCGGGAGGGATAGGCGCTGTCGGGGGCAAGCGCCTTGCGGTTATGATGCGCACCGGTGCCTCGATCATCTGGCCTTTCAGAAAGCCCTCACCGCGGGTGAGCGACAATGGCGAGTCCCAGATTTTGCGCACCACATCCTGCCCCGCCACAACATGGCCGAACGCGGCATAGCCCGCTGTGTCGCCCGTGCCGCCGGGGGTTGCGTCGAGCCCCGGCAAGTCGGCGAGCAGGATCGAAAAGTCACCCGTCGCGGTGCCCGGCTCATAGCGCGCCATCGAGATTGCCCATGCCTTGTGGAGAATGCCGGTTTGGCTGGTCGGCTCATGCGCAATGGGCGGCAGGGTGCGCTTGGGGTCGTTCTGCGTGCCACCTTGGATGAGGCCATAAGGCTGGACATCGCCGGGAAGGCGCATGGAGCGGTAAAAGCTGGTGCCGTCATAGCGCTTCTCGACCACATAGGTCACAAAGTTGCGTACCGTGATCGGCGCGTGCCTTGCATCCAGCTCCAGCGTCACATCGCCAAGATCGGTCGTGAGCACGACGCGCTCGGTATCGGCAAGGACGAGTGGCGCGGGGCGCGCGGGCGGCGCTGGCTTACGCTTTGGTGTCGCGGCAATTGCAGGCAACGCAAATAGCGCAAGTAACGCGGCAAGGGCGAATCGGCGGTTCATGGTGCCTAGTGTGCCGCGGAGCGCGGCATGGCGCCACCGTTTCGCCCAGTCCTGCCGCTCACATCGCATTCCCGGCGGCGACCCCGCTGGCCCATGCCCATTGGAAGTTATAGCCGCCAAGCCAGCCGGTTACGTCCACGCCTTCGCCAATTGCATAGAGCCCCGGTACCCGGCGCGCTTCCATTGTTTGCGACGAAAGTTCGGCGGTGCTGATGCCGCCGACCGTTACTTCGGCCTTTGCAAACCCTTCGGTGCCATTGGGCGTGAAGGGCCAGGCAGCCAATTGTGCGGTTGCCGCGCCAAGTGCCTTGTCGGGTAGATTGGCCAGCTCGCCGGCCAGCGCCAGCCGGTCCGCAAGCACCTCCGCCAGCCGGGCTGGCAGCATCCCGCCGAGCGCCGAGCGCAGCGTCGCGCGCGGCCGTGCCCGCTTGGCGGTCAGGAGCCAGTCGCGCCCGGCATCCGGGGCAAAATCAATCGCAACCGCCGATCCATGCCGCCAATAGCTCGATAGCTGGAGGATGGCCGGCCCCGAAAGGCCACGGTGCGTGAATAACGCTGCCTCGCGAAACCGCACCTTGCCGCACGCTGCAACCACCTCAGTCGCGACGCCGGACAGCGCCTGGAACAGGGCGTCCCTTGCGCTTAGCGTCAGCGGCACCAGCGCGGGGCGTGGCTCGACGACTTTCAGCCCGAATTGCCGGGCCAGCTCATAGGCAAAGCCGGTTGCTCCCATTTTCGGGATCGACGGTCCACCCGTCGCAATGACGAGCGCGGGTGCTGCGCTGATGCGCGCGCCGTGCGTCACTCGGTACTGGCCGTCGGCATGCTCCACCGCACGGATTGAGCGGCCGAGCGCCCAGTCAGCGCCCCCGCATTCGTCCACCAGCATTGCGATAACCTGACGCGCGGAGCCATCGCAGAACAGCTGCCCCAGCGTCTTTTCGTGCCAGGCGATGCCATATGCTTCGACCAGCGCGACAAAATCGAGCGGAGAATACCGCCCGAGCGCCGATTTTGCGAAATGCGGATTGGCGGAAATGAAGCGGTCCGCCGCCGTCCCCAAATTGGTGAAGTTGCAGCGCCCGCCGCCCGAAATGAGGATCTTGTTGCCCGGCTCTTGCGCATGGTCGATCAGGAGCACGCGCTTCCCGCGCTGGCTCGCGACGCGCGCGGCCATCATCCCGGCAGCGCCCGCCCCCAGGATGATCGCGTCATACTGCTCATTGGTCGAAATGCGGCTCAGCCCTTGAACCACATGCGCTGCAGCTCACGCTGCTTGTCCAGGAACTGATGCTTCAGCGCGCCCGCGACGTGCAGGAACACCAGCACATAGACGACATAGGCCGCGATTTCATGGGCCTCACCGAACCCGTCATGCACCGCCTTTTTGGTCGCCGGGTCCATCGCCAGGACAAAGCCGATGCGCGGCCACTCGACCGCGCCAAACAGGAACATCGGGTTTTCTGCCGCCTTTTCCCACGCCGAGTCCATGATCCAGCCCGTGAGCGGCATCGTGAAAATGATGAGATACAACAGCACGTGCGTTACATGGCTAAGCTGTATTTCCCATTTCTGGTAGCCAGCCGGCAGCGTCGGTGGCCTGTGCGTGAAGCGCCACAGCAGCCGCAGCACCGCAAGCCCGAGCACCGTGATCCCAATCGACTTGTGGAGATTGATGGCCGGGCGGACGGAGGCATCGGGGTAAAAGTCCCAGGTCAGCGCCAGAAAGACGTTAACGATGATGCCGATCGCCACCAGCCAGTGCAGCCAAATCGCCAAGCTGGTGTATCGGCTGACATTCATCTTCTTTCTCCATCGTTTGAAACGGGGCGCTACTGGCGGTGGTGCAAACGCTACCCTAGTTTAGCGCCAGCTTACGTTCATGTGAAATCGGAATAACGCGCAGCCGATATGGCCACCATGATAGACACCCTCGTCGCGCAATCGCCGCGGCTTTCCCCGCGCCGGGTGCCGTGGACCAGTCGCGCCATCACCGGGGGCGCCATGGTGTTGTTCCTTGCGCTCGTCGCGCAGGCGTTTTTTCGGGGCGGGCTGGCGAGCTGGTCGGTCGGCGTTGTGTATATTCTGTATGACACCGCGTTGTTGATCTTCACGGCGCGCAAGACCTGGCGGTTGATGGACCCGCCGGCGCCGCCGCTGGCTACCGGGCCTCACCCCACGCTTGGCGTCATCATTGCCGCGCATAATGAGGCTGGCGTCCTTGGACACACGATCGAGATGATGCGCGGCCAGTCAAACCCGCCGGACCTGATCGTCATTGCCGATGACGGGTCGACGGACGCGACCCCGGAAGCGCTGCAATCGCTTTATGGGTTGGCACCGCCGCCGATCGGTTCGATGAGCGGCCCGGCGCCTGGCGCGCCAACGCTGCGCTGGCTGCGGTTGCCCCATGGCGGCAAGGCTCGCGCGCTCAATGCCGCGATCCAGCAGGTGCCGAGCGAAATCGTGCTGACGGTCGATGCCGATACACTGCTTGACGATGGCGCACTGGCCGCGATGCGGGGCGCTTTTGCGGTCGAGCCAAAGCTGGTGGCCGCAACCGGGGTGCTAACGCCGATTTGCGGGCCGTCCGCGTCGGGGCGGCTGTTCCAGTGGTTCCAAACCTATGAATATGTGCGAAACTTCCTGTCGCGCTATGCCTGGATGGAGGCGCACAGCCTGCTCCTGATTTCAGGCGCGTTTGCCGCTTTCCGGCGCGAGGCGCTTATCACGGTGGGCGGCTTTGACCCGGCCTGCCTGGTCGAGGATTATGAACTCATTCACCGGCTGCACCGCCACTCGGTCGATGCCGGGCTCGGCTGGACGGTGCGGGTGGTTGGCGCAGCCCATGCCCGGACTGATGCGCCCGCGTCGCTCATGGCCTTCCTGCGGCAGCGCCGCCGCTGGTTTGGCGGTTTTCTCCAGACGCAGCACTGGAACCGCGACATGATCGGCAACCCGCGTTTCGGATCACTCGGCACCCGGATGATGCCGGTCAAGACGCTCGACACGCTGCAGCCGGTTTATGGCATTGCGGCCTTTGTGATTCTGATGGTGGTGGTCGCGACCGGCAGTTTCCGCATCGCCCTGCCGATTTTGCTAGTGATGATCGCCAAGATCATCTTCGATCTGGCCTATCACCTCTGGTCGCTTAAGCTTTACGCGCGCTGGACCGGGCAAAGCGAGGGGCTGGGCGTTGGCTGGGCCGTGGTCGCCGCTGTCCTGGAGCCGTTTACCTTTCAGCTGCTTCGCCATGTTGGCGCACTCTGGGGCTGGTACACCTTCCTGACCGGTCGTGAGAGCTGGGGGCTGCAGCGCCGCACCGCGATCGAAGCGCGGGTCGGCTAGCACCGTAAGGCCCGCCCCGCGACCGCATCGAGCTTGGCCAGCAGCGCCGGGTCGCGCGCGTCGGGCGCGGTCATCAGGGCAACGTCAAGCACCGTGTCGATGGGGGAGGCGCTGCGCTCGGCCGGCAGCAGGCGGATGAATTCAGCGACGGTGCGCGCAGCAAGCACGGCGTTGGCCTGGGCCTGCGCAATAACCTCGGCGACATCGACATGCGCGTGCCCTTCGCGCCAGCAATCATAGTCGGTGACCATGCCGATCAGCGCATAGGGAAGCTCCGCCTCGCGCGCGAGCTTGGCTTCGGGGAGCGCGGTCATGCCGATGACGTCGGCGCCCCATTGCCGGTAGAGCAGGCTTTCCGCGCGCGTGGAGAATTGCGGTCCCTCCATCGCGACATAGGTGACCCCCTTTGTCATCTTGCCGCCGGCTGATGTTATCGCCTCAGCCGCAATGCCCGACAGGCGAGCGCATACCGGCTCCGCCATTGAGACATGAGCGATCATGCCGGTGCCGAAAAAGCTGGCAGCTCGGTGGACAGTGCGGTCGATGAGCTGGTCGACCACCACGAACCGTCCCGGCTCCAGTTCTTCGCGGAGTGACCCGATCGAGGAGATGGCGAGAATATCGGTGCAGCCGGCCCGCTTGAGCGCATCGATATTGGCGCGGGCGTTGATGTCGGTCGGCGAGATGCGGTGGCCGCGGCCGTGGCGCGGCAGGAACACGAGGTTTACGGCACCCACCCGCCCGAACAGCATCTCGTCAGACGGCGGCCCCCATGGCGAGGTCACCGCTCGCCATTCGGCCCCCTCCAGCCCCTCAATCGCGTACAGCCCGGAACCGCCGATGATGCCGATTGTCCATTGCCCGTTCATGCCAATTCCCCGATTAAAGAAGCCAACCCGCCACCGCAGGAGTACTCCCGATATGCGCCTGATGATCGCCGCCCTTGCCGTTGCCGGCGCCATCCCCGCCACCGCTCATGCCGCCACGCCGATTACGGGGCAATGGCTGACGCTGGAAGAAAAGGCGATCGTGACGATCTCGCCGTGTGGCAAAAATATGTGCGGCAACATTTCCAAGATATTGAAGCCCCGGCCGGATGGTCGCGGGGTAGATTATAACAATCCCAACCCGGCGCTGCGCAATCGCAAGGTGCTGGGGCTGCCAGTGCTGCTCAACTTTGCTGATACGGGCAAGGACTGGCGCGGCAAGATTTACAGCCCGGAAGAGGGCAAGGAATATCGCTCGATCCTGAAGCGGCTGCCCAATGGAAGTCTGCAAGTGCAGGGGTGCATCCTGTTTTTTTGCCAGACGCAAGTGTGGCATCCGGCGCCCTAGACCACTTCCATGCCGATATTGTAGCTGTGCCATGCGAATATCGCAGCAGCACCGCGGTGTGGGCGCCAGGCTTCTGCGATGTCGCGGCACAGCTTTTCGCTCGGCCGCGCACCATGCCCCAAGATGCGGCCAAGCGCGATTTGCACCGCCAGGTCGCCGGCCGGCCAAATGTCCTCGCGGCCTTCGGCGAACAGAAGATAGATCTCCGCCGACCAGCGGCCGATGCCCTTTACGCGGGTGAGCGCGGCAATCGCCTCTTCGTCATCGGCGGGCAAGTGCATCAGGTCGAGCT
>JBJXEC010000216.1:0-3355 GCA_046155125.1 Sphingomonas sp.
AAGCCAAAGGGCGGCATTCCCGGCGACGCGTCTGCCGACCAGATCGATCTGATGGCGGATCTTGCCGAGCGCTATTCGTTCGACGAATTGCGCGTGACGCACGCGCAGAACATCGTGCTGCCCCATGTAAAAATGGCCGATTTGTTCGCGCTGTGGCAAGCGCTTGCGGAGGCGGGGCTAGCCGAACCCAATCTCGACCTCATCAGCGATATCATCGCTTGCCCCGGCCTTGATTATTGCAGCCTGGCCAATGCCCGCTCCATTCCGGTCGCGCAAAAGATCGCGGCGCGGTTTGCCGATATCGGGCGGCAGCGGGCGCTGGGCGAGCTGAAGCTCAAGATCAGCGGCTGCATCAACGCCTGCGGCCACCATCATGCCGGGCATATCGGCATCCTTGGTGTCGACCGGAAGGGCACCGAGAATTATCAGCTGTTGCTCGGCGGGTCAGGCGCGGATGATGTTAGCCTGGGCCGCATTACTGGCCCCGGCTTCGACGAAGATGGGATCGTCGATGCGGTCGAGCGCGTCACCGACAGATATCTGGCAGAACGCGCGGAGGGCGAGCGCTTCCTCGACACTTATCGGCGAATTGGCATGGAACCCTTCAAGGAGGCGATCTATGGGTGAGACAATCCTTCGGTTCCGCAACGACGAGGCACATGACGAGCCCGCGGTCACGCTCGACGCCTTTCTTGAAGGGCAGACGAACGCCAACGCCGTGCGCATCGAGGCGGGCGATGACGCGCGCGCGCTGCTGCCGCACCTGGACCAGCTGGCGCTCATCGAGGTGAGCTTCCCCAGCTTTCGCGACGGGCGTGGCTATTCCGCCGCACGCGTGCTCCGCGAGGCCGGGTATGCGGGCGAACTGCGCGCTGCCGGTGATGTTCTGGTCGATCAAATGCCGTTCATGCGCCGCTGCGGCTTTGACAGTTTTGCGCCCGAAGCCCCGGTTGACGACGCTGTTCTCAAAGCCGCCTTCGCGCGCTACGAGCATGCCTATCAGCCCGCCGCTGATGGCGCGGCGCCGGTGTGGAAGCGGCGCCATGGCTGAGCTGCGAGCGATCGACCGGGTGGATACTGGACCCCGCTTCAGCAGCGCCGACGTTACCCGGCTGAATGAGCGGTTCGACCGCGCAGCACCCGCAGACATGCTGCGCGCTGTGTTAAAAGAGGGCCTCGCGGGCCGCACCGCCATCGTTTCGTCCTTTGGTGCGGAATCGGCGGTGCTGTTGCATATGGTGGCGGTGGTCGATGCCGCGGTGCCCGTGCTGTTCCTCGACACGGGCAAGCATTTCGCCGAAACGCTTGCCTATCGCGATACCCTGACTGCACGGCTCGGCCTGCGCGACGTGCGCAGCCTAAGCCCCGAAACAACCGACCTGGCTGGCCGCGACGCGGCTGGGGAGCGCTGGTCCTACGACCCGGATGGCTGCTGCGATCTGCGCAAAGTTCGCCCGCTTGCGCGCGCTGTGCATGGCTTTGACGCCACGATCTCTGGGCGAAAAGCCTTTCAGTCGGCGACCCGTGTCGCGTTGCCACGCTTTGAGATCGACACGACCGACGGCGCGGCTCGCCTGAAGATCAACCCGCTCGCCCACTGGTCAAAGGCAGATCTCGACGCCTATTTCCTGGCTCATGATTTGCCCCGCCACCCGCTTGAGGCGCAAGGCTATCTGTCGATTGGCTGTGCGCCGTGCACGGTGACGGTTGCCCCGGGCGACGATGCGCGCGCGGGCCGCTGGCGTGGCTGGGACAAGGTCGAGTGCGGCATTCACGGAGCGCCCGGCGGCGCCGACGCCACCGCCTGATCGGTCCCTGCCCGCCTAATCGTGCCGGCCCGCCTAATCGTTAGAGGATGCGTAGCGCCCCGGCGCGGGGTCCGAAAAGCGGGTGAACTCGGACTCGAACACAAGCGACACCTTGCCGGTCGCGCCGTGACGCTGTTTGGCGATGATGATTTCCGACATGCCCGCCTTGTCCATATAGGTCTGTGACCACTGAGCGTGCTTGTCCTGCACATTCGCGGGGCTTTGCGCGCTTGGCTTTTCCGGCTCGTGCATTTGCAGGTAATAATCCTCGCGGTAAACGAACATCACGATATCCGCGTCCTGCTCAATCGAGCCTGATTCGCGCAGGTCCGAAAGCTGGGGGCGCTTGTCCTCGCGCTGTTCGACCGCGCGGCTGAGCTGCGACAACGCGAGCACCGACACTTTCAAATCCTTCGCCATGGTTTTCAGCCCACGGCTGATTTCTGAAATTTCCTGCACCCGGTTGTCGTTGCTGGAGCGGCCGCTGCCCTGCAACAGCTGGAGATAATCGACCACCACCAACCCGATCTCGTTGTTATGCCGCCGCTGGAGGCGCCGCATCCGCGTGTGCAGGCCGGCGATCGTCAAGCCAGCCGTATCATCAATGTAGAGCGGCAAGTTCTGCAGCTCGATAGAGGCCGCGACCAGCCGCTTCATCTCCTCATTGTTGAGCGTGCCCATCCGCAGCCGTTCCGAACTGATCCGCGCCTGTTCGGACAGGATGCGCGTCGCCAGCTGATCCGCCGACATTTCAAGGCTGAAAAACGCGACCTTAGTGCCAACGGACCGCGCCGGATCAATCCCATCGGCCAGATCGTGCATATATCGTTGGGAGGCGTTGAAAGCGATGTTGGTCGCGAGCGAGGTTTTTCCCATGCCGGGCCTGCCGGCGAGGATCATCAGGTCGGACTTGTGCATGCCGCCCGTCTTGTTGTTCATCCCGTCGAGCCCTGTGGTGATGCCCGACAGACCGCCGCCTGCGTTCTTGGCACGCTCAGCCATTTTGACCGCCATCTTGGCGGCTTCCCCAAAGGCCTTGACGCTCGCTTCCGCACCGCCATCGCCCGCCACTTTGAAGAGCGCTTCCTCGGCCTCCTCGATTTGCTTGCGCGGGTTGACCTCCTGCGAGGTATCCATGGCACCATCGACAAGCTGCCGGCCGACCGAGGCCAGCGTCCGCAACATCGCCAGATCATAAATCTGGCGGGCAAAGTCGCGCGCGCCGATCAACCCGGCGCCGCTGCCCGTCAATTGCGCGAGATAGCCCGGCCCACCAAGCGCGCGCATGCCTTCATCCGCGTCGAACAGCGGCCTCAGCGTCACCGGCGAGGCGAGGCCATCGCCTGCGCGCACCTTGCGAATCGCCTCAAACACCCGGCCGTGCACGGGCTCGAAGAAATGCTCGCCGGTAAGCGTGTCGAGCAAATCGTCGGCAAGCCGGTTGTCGATGAGCATTGCGCCAAGCAGCGCAGCCTCCGCCTCAACATTCTGGGGCAGCGATGCGCCGGTCGCAACGGTGCCGGGCGGAAGGATGGTTACGGTTGCCA
>JBJXEC010000217.1:0-12730 GCA_046155125.1 Sphingomonas sp.
GCCGACGCTGTGTCACCGCCGGCCACCGAAAAAGCGAGCGGGAAGTTGGAGGCGCCAAACACCGCCACGGGGCCAACCGCGATTCGCCGCATCCGCAAGTCCGGCCGGGGGAGCGGCGCGCGGTCAGGCTGCGCTGTGTCGATGACGACGGTCGCCCAGCGCCCCTCTCGCAACACTTGCGCAAATAGCCGGAGCTGGCCGGCCGTGCGCGCGCATTCGCCCGCGAGGCGGGCCACCGGTAGCCCGGACTCAAGCGCCGCGCGCGCCACCAGCGGCTGAGCGATCGCTTCAAGCCCCTCGGCAACCGACTCCAGAAAACTCGCCCGATGCTCAGGCGCTGTCTCACGAAACGCATCAAAGGCGGCGTCGGCAAGCCAACAGGCCTGCGCGACATGTGCTCCTGTCGCGACCGCGAAATCGGGCGCAACCGTCGCGCCAAGCGCTGGCGCATACGCCCGGAACACGTCATCTGCCGGCACGCGCTCGCCGCCAATCAGCAAGGCGCCGTCCACACCCGCGTCAGCGCGCAATGCCGCCCGCCGCCAGCACGGCAAGCGTTACCAATTCGCTCGCAGTGGACGTCATCGGCGCGATCTGCACGCTCTTTTCCATGCCGACGAGCATTGGGCCGATGACCGAGTCGCCGCCAAGCTCGCGCAGCAACTTCGCCGAGATATTGGCCGATTGCAGCCCCGGCAGCACCAGCACATTGGCCGGACCCGACAGCCTTGCGAACGGATAATTGGCAAGCTGGCGCGGGTTGAGCGCCACATCGGGCGCCATTTCCCCCTCATACTCAAACTGCACGCCCCGCTTGTCGAGCACGCCAACCGCTGCGCGGATATTCTCCAGCCACCGCCCCGCCGGATTGCCAAAGGTGGAATAGCTCAAAAACGCCACACGCGGTTCGTGCCCCATCCGCCGCGCGACCTGGGCGGTCTGCTCGGCAATGTCGGCAAGCTCCTCGGCCGACGGGCGCTCGTTGACGGTGGTGTCGGCCATGAACACGGTGTGCGTCTTGCCGACCATCAGATGGATGCCAAACGCGGTACGCCCGGCGACCGGATCAATCACCCGGCGAATCTCGCGCATCGTTTGCGCATAGGGCCGGGTGATACCGGTTATCATCGCGTCCGCCTCGCCAAGCTGGAGCAGCACGGCGCCAAAGATGTTGCGATCCTGATTAATCATCCGCTCGCAGTCGCGCCGCAGATAACCGCGCCGCTGGAGCCGGTTGTAAAGAAAGTCCACCATCTTGGGCACCAGCGGCGAGTTGCGGCTGTTATGCACCTCGTAACTCTCGGGGTCCGAGACGCCGAGCGCCCGCAACCTGTCTGGCACATCGTCACGGCCAACCAGCACCGGCGTGCCATAGCCATCACCCTTAAAGGCAATGGCCGCGCGCAGCACAACCTCCTCCTCGCCTTCAGCAAACAGCACGCGCTTGGGATGCGCACGCGCGCCATCATAAGCAAGCGTCAGCACTGATGTGGTCGGGTTGAGCCGCGCGCGCAGTTGCTGGCGATACGCCTCCAGATCAAGAATCGGCTTGGTGGCAACGCCTGAATCCATCGCGGCCTTGGCAACCGCCACGGGCACGATTTCCATCAGGCGGGGGTCAAACGGCGCCGGGATAATGTAGTCGGGACCAAAGCTGTGCCGAACGCCATAGGCAAGCGCAACTTCTTCTGGCACCTGCTCGCGCGCAAGGGCTGCAAGCGCTTCGGCGGCGGCCACCTTCATCGCCTCGTTGATGGTCGTTGCCCGCACATCGAGCGCACCGCGAAAGATGAACGGAAAGCCCAGCACGTTGTTGACCTGGTTTGGATAATCCGACCGGCCAGTGGCGATAATCGCGTCCGGCCGCGCCGCCTTGGCATCGGGTGGCGTGATTTCAGGGTCGGGATTGGCCATTGCAAAAATAATTGGCCGGGGCGCCATGCCGCGCACCATATCTTGCGACACCGCCCCTGCCGCAGACAGGCCAATGAACACATCGGCGCCAACCAGCGCCTCGGTGAGCGTGCGCTTATCGGTCTCGACAGCGTGCGCCGACTGCCATTGGTTGACTTGCTCGCGCCCGCGCCAGATGATGCCTTTGCGGTCGCACATCAGCAGGTTTTCGGTCGGCAGCCCCATTGCCTTGATGAGTTCAGCACACGCAATAGCGGCCGCGCCCGCGCCGTTCATTACTATCCTGGTGGTCTTGATGTCGCGCCCGGTGAGGAACAGCGCGTTGATGAGCCCTGCGGCGGCGATAATCGCCGTGCCGTGCTGATCGTCATGGAACACGGGAATATTCATCCGCTCGCGCAAGGTCTGCTCGATCACGAAGCACTCGGGCGACTTGATGTCTTCCAGGTTGATGCCGCCAAAGCTTGGCTCCATCAACTCAACCGCATCAATGAAGCGGTCGACATCTTCGGTTTTCAGCTCGATATCGATCGAATCGACATCGGCAAAGCGCTTGAACAGCACCGCCTTGCCCTCCATCACCGGCTTTGACGCAAGCGCCCCCAGATTGCCGAGCCCGAGAATGGCCGTGCCGTTTGAGATAACCGCAACCAGATTGCCCTTGGCGGTATAATCATAGGCGAGCGACGGGTCGGCAGCGATGGCCAGCACCGGCACGGCAACGCCCGGCGAATAGGCAAGCGCCAGGTCGCGCTGCGTCGCCATAGGCTTGGACGCGATGATCTCAAGCTTGCCCGGCCGCCCCTCTGAATGAAACAGCAGCGCTTCCCGCTCGGAAAACTGGACGTTCGATTCCTCGGTCATGCGGCCTGATCCTTGTCTTGCGATCATGTTAGGGCAAAGCCAAGCGAGCGTCACTCAATGATCAGCGCACAAGACACAATCGCCAAATATTGAATCTGATATTCGGAAATCCGTATGGGCGGCATGCCCCGGTTGCTTCCAAAGCGCAACGGCGTTGCGCGGCGATGACGCGCGCCCAGCCTGATCCCGCGAATTTCGCGACCATCGGTCGGACCACAGCCTAGACAGCCGGAACAATTTCCCGCAATCTTAGGGGGTCACAATATGAGGAGCGGTCGAATGATGAACGAATGGACTGATCGCCTACCGTATAACGCTGCCGGAGAAATTTGGCAAAGACAGACTGAAGACGCGATCGTCCGTCGTATAGAACGGATTGAAGCTGATCTTCGCCGGATCGTAGACGCCAACACGCCGGTGACGGGCTTTTATGAGGCGATGCGCATGTTCCTGACACTGCGTCGACGCTTGTTTCCGAGTTTGCCAGACGATCCGGCGCTCAAGCTTCTCATTACTTTGGCCCAAACCCCAGAAGGCAGTGGTAAATCGAGCATCAGTGGCATTTGTTACGGCGCTGAGGTTCCGCAGACAACAGCACTGCGGTATTTAACGGCCCTCGAGATCGAGGGGGTTATTCGGCGCGTCCCGCACCCGCAAGATGGTCGCCAAGTACTTCTTCAGCTCACCGACGAGGGAAGGCAGAAAATTCGCGCTATCGCCGATCAATGGATGCTGCGCCTTGCATGGGTCATATTCCCGATGGCCCTGATACTTTCCTCGATCCTGGATATGCTTCAGGGCGCCTGACGTATTGATTGCGCGCCCCGGCTGCGGCGCTAAGTGATTGGGAATGACTGGCACACCCCACACCGAAAACGCACCCGGCGTGGCGCTCGGCCTTGGGCGGGCGGCTGTCGCCCCCACCCCGATGATGGCGCAATATTTTGCGCTAAAGGCACAGGTCCCCGATTGCCTGTTGTTCTACCGCATGGGCGATTTCTTCGAGCTGTTCTTCGACGATGCGCGCGTGGCAAGCGGCGTGCTCGACATCGCGCTGACCGCGCGCGGCGAACACATCGGCACGCCCGTGCCGATGTGCGGCGTGCCGGTGCACGCGGCCGATGGCTATCTCGCCCGGCTCATCAAGGCTGGCCACAAAGTCGCGATTGCCGAACAGACTGAAAGTCCGGCCGAGGCGCGCGCGCGGATGGGCTCCAAGGCGCTGGTCGCCCGCGCCATCGTCCGCGTGGTGACGGCGGGCACGCTTACCGAAGAAGCGCTGCTTGACGCCAAGGCCGCCAATTGGTGCGCAGCAATCGGCGAAGCGGCAGGGGCGGCAGCGATTGCGGTTGCCGATGTATCGACCGGGCGCTTTGAGATCGTAGCGTGCGACTCAGCAAATATCGCTGCCGAACTTGCGCGCCTGTCTCCAGCCGAAACCATTATAGCTGAGGGCAGCGCGTTCGCTCTGCTTGCGACCGGCACCCTGCCGGCTGAGGATTTTGGCAGCGCGCGCGGCGAGGAACGACTGAAGGCCATATTTGGGGTCGCTACACTGGACGGCTTCGGCCAGTTTTCGCGCGCGGCCCTTAGCGCAGCCGGCGGGCTGATTGCGTATCTTGACCATACGGCCAAAGGCGCACTCCCGTTTTTGCGCTCGCCAGTGGCAGCGCATGCCGGCGACGTAATGGCGATTGATGCTGCAACGCGCGAAAGCCTCGAACTCACCGCTACCACCAGCGGCGCGCGAAAGGGAAGTTTGCTGGAGGCGGTTGATCGCACCGCCACAGGCGCCGGGGCGCGCCTGCTCGCACAGGACATCTCGGCTCCGCTGATGGACAAGGCCGCCATTGACGCGCGTCTCGACCTTGTGGCCATGCTGCACAACGATGCCCCAACGCGAGAAATGCTGCGCAGCATATTGCGCTCGCTGCCCGACATTGGTCGCGCGCTCGGGCGGCTTGCTGCCAGGCGCGGCACCCCCCGCGATCTTGGGCAACTTCGCGACGGACTGGATGGTGCGTGGCATCTGGGAGAGCGCTTGGCGACCATTAATGCTGCGCCGCCATTGCTGCAGCAATTGGCGCCGCAGCTGCGCGGCCACGGCGCCTTGATTGACTTGCTCAAGCGCGCGCTGGTGGCAATGCCGTCCATCGACCCAAGCGCCGGTGGCTATATTGCCGAAGGGTATGACGCAGCGCTCGACGATCTGCGGAACACCGGCGCTGGCGGCAGGCGGGCGATTGCAACGCTTGAAGCACAATATCGCGCGGCGACGGACATCGCCCAGCTCAAGATCAAGCATAATGGCGTGCTTGGCTATCATGTCGAAGTGCCCGCGCGCGCCGCCGACGCGCTGATGCGGGCCGATAGCGGCTTCACGCACCGACAAACGATGGCAGGCGCCGTGCGCTTCAACGCGCCAGAGCTGCACGACGTGGCCATGAAGGTAACACAGGCAGGCGCCCATGCGCTTGCGGCCGAGGCGGCGCATCTGGAAGACCTGACCGCCGCTGCCCTTGCCCGCGCGGAGCCGATTGCGACAACGGCAGATGCGCTCGCCCGGCTCGATGTTGCAGCAGCGCTTGCCGAATGCGCAGCCGAGGGCGGCTGGGTGCGGCCGGTACTCACCGACCACCCCTGTTTCGACATTGTCGGCGGGCGGCATCCGGTGGTCGAGGCAGCAGTAAACCGCGCTGGCGGGCAGTTCGTGGCGAACGATTGCGCGCTGTCGCCAGAGCAACGGCTGTGGCTGGTCACCGGGCCTAATATGGGTGGCAAATCGACCTTTTTGCGCCAGAACGCGCTCATCGCTGTATTGGCGCAGGCCGGCAGCTTCGTGCCCGCAACCGCTGCGCGGCTTGGCCTGGTCGACCGCCTGTTCAGCCGGGTCGGCGCGTCGGACAATCTGGCACGCGGGCGCTCCACCTTCATGGTCGAGATGGTCGAGACGGCAGCCATTCTTGCACAAGCAACCCCAAACAGCTTCGTCATTCTGGACGAGGTGGGGCGCGGCACCTCGACCTATGATGGCCTGGCCATTGCCTGGGCAGTGGTGGAGGCGATCCATGAGGATAATCGCTGCCGGTGTCTGTTCGCGACGCATTATCACGAGCTTACCCGGCTGGCCGAGCGACTTGACGCGCTGTCGCTGCACCATGTCCGTGCGCGCGAATGGAAGGGGGACCTTGTGCTGCTCCATGAGCTGGCGCCCGGCCCTGCCGATCGGTCCTATGGCCTGGCCGTCGCAAGGCTGGCTGGGTTGCCGCCCGCAACGGTCGCGCGCGCGAAATCGGTGCTGACAAAGCTGGAGGCCGGACGCGCCAAAACCGGCGGGCTGGCGGCTGGACTTGACGATCTGCCGCTGTTCGCCGCAGCAGCGGAGGCGCCGGAGCCGCGCCGCGACCCGTTGCGCGCCGTGCTTGACGGCGTGGATGTCGATGCTCTCACCCCGCGCGAGGCGCTCGATCTGCTCTATCGCCTGAAAGCGCTGCCGGGCGACTGAGCCGCTATTTCGGCACCTTCATCAGCCAGGCACGCGGGCGATCGGTTGGCTTGGGCGTCCCGTCCAGCCGAACCGCGCGCAAGAGGCGCACTGGCCGCACCAGCATTTGCCCGCGCATCACTTCCGATCCGCCGCCAGTATTTTCCGCGAGAATGCGTTTGACGGTCGACATGCCGGAAATCACATGGCCAAAGGCGGCATACCCGATGAAATCACCCTTGGCATCCATGCTGGGAATGGCGCCCACGCAAATGAAGAAGTTGCCGCCCGCCGAGCCCGGCTCCAACCGTCGCGCCATCGAGATCGTGCCATCGGTGTGCAGGATGCCGGTCTTGCTGGTCGGCTCATGCGCAAAGGTTGGCAAAATGCGGCGTGCGTCGGTCTGGATGCCGCCCTGGATGAAGCCGAAACGGGGGTCCGCACGGCGCCGTGCTGAACGATAAAAGCTGACGCCGTCGAACCGGCCATCGTCGACATAGGCCAGGAAATTGGCAACCGTCTTGGGCGCGCGGCGCGCCTCGAGCGCCAGCACGATGGGCCCGTCCGATGTCTCAAATCGCACGCGGACGATGCCTGTCGCGCTGCCCGCCCGCTTGGCGGTCGACGGCCCGGCACCAACGGCCAGCAACACAACGGCAAGAATCCATAAAAGTCGCATGCCGCTCAGCTAGGCAAAGCGGTGCCCCTGTGCAAGCGGGGTATAGTCTGCAGGTGACGCGGGCCGGCCAAGCGCCTATCTGACAAGCCATGACCACGCGCTTCGAGACCGTGCCCAATCGAAGGGCGATCATCGACCGGCGCGCGCTTGCCGATGCGCTGGCCGCCCTTCCCGGCGACGATGCAGCGGCGATGCGTGGCGCGGCCATTGCGGTGCTCAAACCCGCGCTTGAAGCGGGACGCGCTGAAATCGCCAATCGGCTGCGCGAACACCCGTCACGCGGCCTGGAAGCAGCCGGCGCGCAGGCATTCCTGATCGACCAGCTGATCCGGCTGCTCTATGATTTTACGACGGAGCGCCTCTATCCCAAGACGAACCCGACCACAGCCGAACGCATCGTAATGATCGCGGTGGGCGGCTATGGGCGCGGCGAGATGGCGCCGTTTTCCGATGTCGACATCGCGTTCCTAACGCCGTGGAAGCAGCCGCCCTGGGCCGAGCAGGTCATCGAGGCGATGCTGTACGGCCTTTGGGATCTGGGGCTTAAAGTCGGCCATTCGTCGCGCTCGCTCGACGATATGGTGCGGCAGGCCAAGGCGGACATCACCATCCGTACCGCCCTGCTGGAGGCGCGGTACATCTGGGGCGATACCGAGCTGTACGACCAGGCTGCAAACCGCTTCCGCAGCGAGGTTCAGGCCGATACCGCGCGCCAGTTCATCGCCGACAAGCTTGCGGAACGCAACGACCGGCACGCAAAGCTTGGCAATAGTCGCTATGTCGTCGAGCCTAATGTGAAAGAGGGCAAGGGTGGCCTGCGTGACCTGCACGCGCTGTTCTGGATCGGCAAGTATGCCTATAATGTCGAGCGGTCCGCTGAACTGGTCGGTGCCGGGCTGCTGACCAAGCTCGAATACCGGCAGTTTCACCGCGCGGAGAATTTTCTGTGGTCGGTCCGCTGCCATTTGCACAGCATCACCGGTCGCGCGGAGGATCGGCTAACATTTGACGTCCAGCGCGAGATTGCCGCCCGGATGCGTTATGCAGACCGGCCGGGCAAATCGGCGGTCGAGCGGTTCATGCAGTTCTATTTCCTGCAGGCCAAGATCGTCGGGGACCTGACCGGCGTGTTCCTTGCGCATCTCGACGAGAAATTCGCTACCCGCGGGAAGCGTTTTGGCCTGCCCAGTCTGTTTCGTCGAACGCGCAAACTGAACGGCTTCGTCCTGGAACGCGGCAGACTAGCGCTGCCCGACGACGGGTTCTTCGCGGCCGAGCCTGTACGGCTGGTAGAGCTGTTTGCGCTCGCCGACAAATACGGACTGGAGATCCACCCGCTTGCCATGCGTGCCGCCGCCCGCGACGCAAAGCTGGTGGACGAGGTGCGAACCGATCCGCGCGCCAATGCGCTGTTCCTCGATGTGCTCGCCAGCCCGCGCGACCCGGAGACGGTGCTGCGCTGGATGAACGAGGCGGGCGTTTTCGGCCGGTTCGTCCCCGATTTTGGCCGCGTCGTGGCGCAAATGCAGTTTGACATGTACCACCACTACACTGTTGACGAGCATTCGATCCGGGCGATTGGCCTGCTCTCGCGCATCGAGCGCGGCGAGCTGGGCGAGGATCACCCGCTCGCCACAAACATCCTTGCCCATATTTCGCTGCGGCGCGTGCTGTATGTCGCCGTGCTCCTGCATGACATTGCCAAGGGCCGGGGCGGCGACCATTCGGTGCTGGGCGCCGACGTTGCCGTGCGGCTGTGCCCCAGGCTCGGGCTGAGCGCTGCGGAAACCGAAACGGTCGCCTGGCTGGTGCGCTATCATTTGCTGATGTCGGCAACCGCCTTCAAGCGCGACTTGTCGGACTTCAAGACGATCATCGATTTTGCCGAACATGTTCAAAGCCCTGAGCGGTTGCGGTTGCTGCTGGCGCTGACGGTCGTCGACATCCGCGCCGTTGGGCCTGGGGTTTGGAACAGTTGGAAGCGGCAATTGCTGTCCAATCTTTATGAAGCGGCCGAAGAGGTGCTGCGGCTAGGCCACAAGCAACGCGGCCGTGCCGAGCGGATCGCGTCCAAACAGGATGACCTTGCCGCCGCGCTCGGCTGGGATGCCGCACGGGTCGCAGCGCTATTCAAGCGCCTGCCCGAGAGCTACTGGATTGCCGAACCAGCCGATGTTCTTGAACGCAATGCCCGGCAGATTGACAAAGCCGGCGACGCGGAGCTCGCAATCGAGGCGCAGGTCTATCCAGAGCGCGGCGCCACCCTTGTCACGCTATATGCTGCTGATCATCCGGGCCTATTTTATCGCACGGCGGGTGCCATCCACGTTGCTGGCGGCAACATCATCGACGCGCATATCCACACGACGCGCGACGGCATGGCGCTCGACAATTTTCTGGTGCAAGACCCGTTCGGTCGTCCGTTCGACCAGCCGGAGCAGCTCGCGCGGATCAAGCTGGCGATCGAAGATGCGCTCGCCAATCGCGGCAAGCTTGCCGAGCGCCTCAAAGCGAAACCGCTGCCGCGCACCCGCGCCGAAGCGTTCGACATCGCGCCAAGCGTATTGATCGACAACACCGCCTCGAACCGGTTTACGGTCGTCGAGGTCAACGCGCGCGATGGACCGGCCCTGCTCAACCGACTGGCGCTCGCGCTGTTCCAGTCAAAGGTTACTATCCATTCGGCGCATGTTGCAACTTATGGCGAGCGCGCGGTCGATACCTTCTACCTGACCGACCTGATCGGTGATAAGATTGCGGGCGCGCAGCGGCTGCGATCCATCGAAAAGCGGCTTTTAGCCGCAGCCGCCAACGAACAGGGCTGGGCGCAGGCGGCTTGAACGGGAGAGGGTGCATGGCGGTATTGGGTATTGGTGGGCTGTTCTTCCGGGCGCGTGACCCCGATGCTTTAAATGCATGGTATCGCGAGCATCTCGGTGTCGGCGCGGGCTGTTCCGCCGAGGGCGCCGGGCCAGTCGACGAATGGAGCTGGAACACGCTGGGCGGACCCGTTGTGTTCGCGCCATTTCAGCAATCGACCGACTATTTCGCCGCCGACAAGCAATGGATGCTTAACCTCAGGGTGACCGACCTTGAGGGCATGTGCGAACAGTTGAACGCAGCCGGCATCGACGTCATCACCAAACCGGAATGGGATTCGCCCGAAACCGGGCAGTTCGCGCGCATCCACGATCCTGAGGGCAACGCCATCGAGCTATGGGAGCCGCCAGTCGATCAGTGACGCCGGCGCTTGCAGGATCGCGTCGAATAGCGGCGTGCAGCATCAGCTGTCGGGGCGCGAACGACCCTATGGCGCGCAAAAGACGTCGTCATCGTCAAAATCCATTGCTGAACCGTTGGCGACCGACAATCGAGCGCACGATTGGAGGCTTCGAAACAAACGATCGGCCACGCTCGCTGGTCGATAATCGTCGCGCGTTGCGCTGTTGCAGGGTAAGCGTGTTCTGACGCCGCCGGTGCTACGTTGATTGTCGTGTGACGTAGGATGCTTTTCCTGCGGCGCGGCGCTTGGCTAGCTGGGCGATGTACCATTGGACCTCGCGTTCATCGATCATCTCTGGGTCGAAGGCATGGCCGTAGCAGCCATGGTGCCACTCGACGACCTCGGCATGTTCGGGGTGTTTGGGGTGTTTGGGGTTAGTGATGGCGTCGAGGAAGGTGGACGAACGGCTTACCGTCGGGCAGTTCTCATACAAGATCGCCATCGTGAGCGGCGCACAAAACAAGCTGCAATATCAGACGCAGGGGTAGCAGAGCTGTAGCCAGTCGCCGCCTATGACCACGCTGGGCAACATCGGTAACATCGGGAACGGGAGGCCGTGCAGGTGTTACCGATGTTACCGTTGTTGCCTTACTTCGCCTCTAGGGGACCTTGGCTACAGCGGCTTCGTTCTCCTTTGCAGCCGCCCGTTCCGCTTCGAGTTGGGTGTCGTTCGCCTCCAGCCACTTCTCTAGTTGTTCAAACTGTGCACACCAGACTTCGTTATATTCGTGATGGAAGATTTTTAGGCAAAGCATGACGTAGTGCGGGAAACCTGTTCCGTATCGCTCCATCCAGCGGTCGCAGAATTCCACCGTGTCTGCCTTGTGGTCAATACGAGTGTATCCGGCGCTCATCCCTTCATAGTTCGGATGGGCGCTTTCTGACAAAGCGCCATACATCTCTTCGATGAAGTCATACTTTTTGGAACTTGAGCGGATTACGTCCATGATGTGAACGGCACCTATCCCGGTGCTGTCGTCTTTCGATCCAAGAACGAGTTTCGTGGTGACCGTATCGAACTTGAAGAAGCTGAGCTTCCCGTCCAAGACATTCGTCATCTGCTGGTTGAGATAGATCAGCACGACCAGCGTTTCGAGAGCGCTGCGTAGGAGTATGCGAGCACCCAGCCCGTGACCTTGTTTGTGAAGAGCCAGAGCTTGCTCGAGTAGATCGGTCACCCGCCAATGGACGACTTCTCGCATTTGAAGGGATCGATAGGGAGCCTTCCATTTGTGTGCTGTTGGACTGCGTGAATGCAAACCGCCCATGTCCAAAGTCACGAACAGCGATTTTTTCGAAGTCGCGATTGCCGATTCTGCTTCCTGCAATGCTTCCATTGAGGGAGTTTAGCATTGCTGGCTTGCGCCCGCCATATCCCGCCAGCGCAGAGCGCTGGGGCGCGAATGCATAGCTGCCGCCGTAGGGTGGCAGCGGTGCCTACCATCAACCATACACACCATGCACACGTTCCCCGTTGCTCGTGGGGGTATCGACCCGCTTATTTGCAAGAAGCTGCCAACTCGACCCAAGTAATTGCAATCGTTGCGGACCTATCGCGAGAACAGTTACCTGAGCTGCTGTCGCCACTGTGTCCCGCAAGGCGACCTCCCAACCACGCTTACGGCGCTTCTACAACCCGACACGCAGGCACTCGACCTTGGGCTATCTCAGCCCCATGGACGTCGAGAAGCAGGCGAATGCAGCCTAACCTGGTGTCCATGGGATCGGCAGCAGCTCAGCAGCTCAATATGGTCGGTTGGTTGCGGGGACAGGATTTGAACCTGTGACCTTCAGGTTATGAGCCTGACGAGCTACCGGGCTGCTCCACCCCGCGCCAACATTTGGGCCGGAAACCGCAAAACCGCGGCGCCGCCCGACAATTTTGGCCTTGCGCAAAGACGCAAACGCCTCCGACAATGCGGAGGCGAAAGGCGCCCTCGCGGGCCAAGATATGTGAATGGGTTCGTGTAGAATACGCATGTTCCGTGCAGCACCAGCTACAATGCCTGGCGACGACCTACTCTTCCACTGCTTAGGCAGTAGTACCATCGGCGCAGTCAGGTTTCACGGCCGAGTTCGGGATGGGATCGGGTGGTTCACTGACGCTATGGCCACCAGGCAATGAAGCCGGTGCTGAACGAAAATGCGAATTCTTTAAGATCGTGCACACTACCGGGCCCGTGCCCGGCATTAATATATCAGGCGTTGCAATTAATCATCCAACCATTCAGCGACACAGGCTAGCAGAACCAGCATTGTCATTGATGGCGGGACTCTCAAGCGCGAATAGGACAATTAGTATCGGTTAGCTCCATACGTTACCGTACTTCCACATCCGATCTATCAAGGTCGTGGTCTCCGACCGTCCTATGAAATCTAATCTCGAGGGAGGCTTCCCGCTTAGATGCTTTCAGCGGTTATCCCGTCCATACATAGCTACCCTGCTGCGCTTCTGGCGAAACGACAGGTACACCAGAGGTATGTTCAACCCGGTCCTCTCGTACTA
>JBJXEC010000218.1:0-6909 GCA_046155125.1 Sphingomonas sp.
CCCTTGATGATCGTCTGGCCGCTTTCGGCATCCGACGACACCCGAAACGACGGGTCTTCGCGTGCGAGGCGGTTGAGCGCGACGCCCATCTTTTCCTGGTCAGCCTTGGTCTTGGGCTCCACCGACAGCTCGATAACCGGCTCGGGGAATTCCATCCGCTCCAGAATGATCGGCATGTTGGCCGCGCACAGCGTGTCGCCGGTCGTGGTGTCTTTCAGACCCGCCAGCGCAACGATATCGCCCGCAAACGCTTCCTGAATGTCCTCGCGGCTGTTGGCATGCATCAACAGCATGCGGCCGACCTTTTCCTTCTTGTCCTTGACCGAATTGGTCACAATGGACGCCGCTTCGAGCTTGCCCGAATAAATGCGCGCAAAGGTGAGCGTACCCACGAACGGATCATTCATAATCTTGAACGCCAGCGCCGAGAACGGCGCATTGTCGTCTGCGGGGCGCGAATCCTCGGTCTCGCCATCGAGCTTCACGCCCTTGATGGCGGGCACGTCGAGCGGGCTTGGCAGATAGTCGACAACGGCATCGAGCAAAGGCTGCACACCCTTGTTCTTGAACGCCGAACCACACAGCACCGGCACGAACGAGAAGTTCAGCGTGCCCTTGCGGATGAGCTTTTTCAGATCGGCAGCACTCGGCTCATTGCCTTCCAGATAGGCTTCCATCAAATCATCGTCTTGCTCGACGGCCATTTCGATGAGTTCCGAGCGCGCGGTAGCCGCTGCATCCTTCAGATCATCGGGAATGTCCTGATATTCGAACTTGGCGCCCAGCGACTCTTCAAGCCAGATGATCGCGCGGTTCTCGACCAGATCGACGAGGCCTTTGAAGCTGCCCTCAATACCAATCGGCAAATACAGCACGGCCGGGCGCGCACCAAGACGGTCCTTGATCATGTCGACGCACATGTTGAAGTTCGCGCCGGTGCGGTCGAGCTTGTTGATAAAGCACATCCGCGGAACCTGGTATTTCTCGGCCTGGCGCCACACCGTTTCCGACTGCGGCTCAACGCCCGCCACGCCGTCAAAACACGCAACCGCGCCGTCCAGCACGCGCAAGCTGCGCTCAACTTCAATCGTGAAGTCGACATGGCCAGGCGTGTCGATAATGTTGATCCGGTGCTCTTCGCCCTCGCCTTCGGCCGCGCGCCAGAAGCACGTGGTCGCCGCCGACGTGATCGTGATGCCGCGCTCCTGCTCCTGCTCCATCCAGTCCATGGTCGCTGTGCCTTCATGCACTTCGCCAATCTTGTAGGACTTGCCGGTGTAATACAGGATGCGCTCGGTCGTCGTCGTCTTGCCGGCGTCGATGTGCGCCATGATGCCGATGTTGCGATATCTGTCGAGCGGATGGCTGCGGGCCATGACGTTTATTCCTTGGGCGAGGGAAAGGGCCGGAGCCCATGCCCCGGCCGTTTCCATATAAGAGTTATTATTACCAGCGGTAGTGGCTGAACGCACGGTTGGCTTCCGCCATCCGGTGCGTGTCTTCGCGCTTTTTCACCGCGTTGCCGCGGTTGTTGGCAGCATCCATCAACTCGCCCGAAAGCCGGCCAGCCATGGTATGCTCAGAACGCGCGCGCGCCGCCGTAATCAGCCAACGGATGGCCAGTGCCTGTGCACGCTCGGGCCGCACTTCAACCGGCACCTGATAGGTCGCGCCACCAACGCGGCGGCTGCGCACTTCGATGCCCGGCTTCACATTGACCAACGCTTCATGAAAAATGCCAATCGGGTCTTTCTTGGCGCGCTGCTCAACGGTTTCGAGCGCCCCATAGACTATGCCTTCGGCAACCGACTTTTTACCATCAAGCATGATGTTGTTCATAAACTTGGACAGCACGATGTCACCGAACTTTGGGTCCGGCAGAATTTCCCGCTTTTCGGGACGACGACGACGAGACATTGATTCTTCCTTTGCTCTTCAGCCTGAGGGGTCGGACGAGGTGCCGACCGGCTTACTTCGGACGCTTGGCGCCGTATTTGGAACGGGATTGGCGACGATCCTTCACACCCTGTGTATCGAGCACGCCGCGCAACACATGGTAGCGAACGCCGGGCAAATCGCGGACGCGGCCGCCACGGATCAGCACTACCGAGTGCTCCTGCAGGTTGTGCCCTTCGCCGGGGATGTAGCTGATGACTTCGCGCTGGTTGGTCAGGCGGACCTTGGCCACCTTGCGCAGCGCCGAGTTCGGCTTTTTCGGCGTCGTCGTGTAAACGCGCGTACATACGCCGCGCTTTTGCGGGTTCTGTTCCATCGCAGGGACCTTTGACTTGGCCTTTTGCGGGTCGCGGCCCTTGCGGACCAGCTGGTTGATCGTCGGCATGAAGCCCTTCACCTTTATGTTACCGGCAAAAATTCCGGCGGTTACTTTGCTGAACTTTATCCTGCCCTTTTTTCCGAATCGGAAATGACAAAAAGGACCTCATGGCGGCCTTGCAACCACCGGGGTCCTGGCATCTATCCAGCAATGTTCAAGCAGCCCGGCAAGACATGTGTCTCGCAAAGCAGGCGCGCCTATACGCGGCAGGGCCGGGCAGGTCAACCAGGCGCGGGCACCAAAATCGCGTTGGGCACGGCCCTGCCGGTGGTTCACCGATTGCTAACCATATCCGCGCTACGCCCGTCGTCAATGATGCACCACACCCCTGTTGCGCCTGTCGTGCGCCTCCGCGCGCCCCTGCTCGGGGCGATTCTGGTTGTCGCAACATATTGCCATGTGGTGTTCTGGCCGATCTTCACGACCGACGTGTTCAATGATTATGTGCCCTGGTATAATCATGTCGTGGAGCGCGGCGTACCCGCTGCCTTCGCAGCGCCGTTTGGCGCCTACACGCCGCCTTATCTGTACGGCCTTGCCCTGATGGTCCCGTTCAAGGGATTGCTGCCGGATACCGTGATCATCAAGCTGTTGTCGATGCTGGGCAATGTCGCGCTGGGCGCCGCATTCTGGCATTTGCTCAAACGGCTGCGCGTGCCAATGGCGCCGCGCTATGCGGCAATGCTGCTCGCGCTGCCAAGCGTGATGATGAACGCAGCCCTGCTCGGCCAGTGCGACGCCATGTATGTCGCACCTTGCGTGATGGCACTGGCAGCGGCGGTGGACCGCAAGCACCGGGTGATGCTTGCGTGGTGCGGCATCGCACTTGCGTTCAAGGCGCAGGCCGTGCTGCTGGCGCCGTTCATCCTTGCATTGCTGATCGCGCGCCGGGTGCCCTTTTGGCATTGGTTTGCGGCACCCTTGGCGTTTCTGGCGGCAATGCTCCCGGCCTGGGCTGCCGGCTGGCCCGCCGACGACCTGCTCACCATCTATTTCCGGCAAGCCGATACCTTCCACGAAATTGCCCGCAACTCGCCCAATATCTGGATGATCCTGGAGGTGGCGGGGATCAACACCGGGTCGCTGACGCTGCTCGCAATGGCCGCGACGATCGGCACTGTCGGCGCCTATGTCGCGCGGCTCAGCGTAACGGCGCGCTACCTGTCAACACCAATGCTGCTGCGCGCGGCAACACTTGCCCCGCTAATCACCGCCGGCCTGCTGCCGCGCATGCACGAGCGCTATTTCCTGATTGCCGACGTGTTCTCCCTTGCGCTCGCGCTTATCAGCAATGACCGCGCGACATGGTGGATACCGGCCCTTGTCCAGACGGGCTCAACGCTTGCCCTGCTCGCCTATCTCACTGGCATTCCAGCGCTTGCCGCCATCGGCGCGGTCGCCATGATCGCCGCGACCTGCCTTACCGCCCAACCCTGGCTGGCGCGGTCGGCCAACGACAACCCGGTGATGCCGCGCCGCGCCTGATACGCCACGCCCTCTCCAAGCCGGAGCATTCATGCTATCGACGGCGCGCGAATCGAGTGGCGCACCGGGGTGCGCCAACCAACAGGGGCCTGCTGCCATGGCGATGTTCAACAAAACCAGAGAGTCCGAGCCAGCGCCTGCAAGCTTTGGCGCACAGGGCAGCAAGCGCGGCGTGTTCTCGGTACTGGGCAGCGACGTGACGATTACGGGCAACATCGCCGCGACGACTGATCTGCACATTGAGGGACGGGTGGATGGCGATGTCGCCTGCGCCAATCTCGTACAGGGCGCCAGCAGCCACATCACCGGCAATGTGCAGGCCGAAACCGCACGCCTTGCCGGGACCATCGAGGGCATTGTTTCGGTCCGTCAGCTCACCGTCGAGCGCGCCGCGCGCATCACCGGCGATGTCGAATATGAAGATATTTCAATGGAAAAGGGCGCCAGCATCGACGGGCGGCTGCGGCACATTGCCGGCACTGGCCAGCCCCGCCCCGAGACCGTGCACCTTATCGCCTCAAGCGACACCGCCGGCTAGCGAACCCCAGCCGACGGAGCGGCGTGTCATCGAACGCGCACGCCGCCCTTGATGACCGCACTTGGGCGCTCCAGCAAGGTAACATCGGCGGTGGGATCGCCCGACACCGCGACAATGTCGCCATACCGCCCAACCGCAATCGTACCGACATCGCCGGGGCGGCCAAGCGCTTGCGCGGCGTTGACGGTGGCCGAACGGATGGCGTCAATGGGCTGCATCCCCCATTCGACCATCTTGGCGAATTGCAGCGCGTTCTGCCCGGCCGGGAACACCCCGCCATTGTCGGTACCAAAAATCATCTTCACGCCGGCCTTAAAGGCCTCACGAAACGTCTCGCGCTGCTTGCGGCCGATCTGGCGCTCCTTTTCAAGACTTTCCGGATAGACGCCGTTCTTTGCGCCTTCGGCCAGAATATAGTCGTCGTCATAAATATCCATCGAGAACCAGGCGCCGCTGGCCTTGGCGAGGCGGAAGCTCTCGGCATCGGCAAGGCTTGCATGCTCGATCGTGTCGATGCCTGCTTTCAGCGCAGCGTTGATGCCTTCGGTGCCATGCGCATGGGCTGCCACCTTCATCCCCAGCATATGCGCTTCGTCGGCGACCGCCTTCATTTCATCAAACGTCATTTGCTGCGCGCCCGCCGAATCCGAGCGCGAGAGGACGCCGCCTGTTGCGCAGATCTTGATGACTTCGGCGCCATATTTCCGCACGGTACGCACCAGTTTGCGATAGCCCTCAGCGCCGTCGGCAACCGATGGTTGCGCAAGTGCCGCAAAGCTTGGCGGCAATCCCTCGCTATTGTCGCAATGGCCGCCAGTCGCGCCCAGCGCATAAGTGGCCGGGACAATCCGCGGCCCGGCAAAATAGCCCCCCTCGACCGCCTGTTTCAGCCCGACATCGTTGTAGTTGGACGATCCGACATTGCGCACGGTCGTGAAGCCCGCCTCCAGCATGGCCTTGGCATTGGCGACGCCGACCGCCTGCCAGAAACTGTCCGTATATTCGAGCGCTTTGAACCCGCTGATCCGCGCATCGGCATCAAGATGCACATGCATATCGATGAGCCCGGGAAGGATCGTCTGCCCCGCCAGCGCAATCCGCCGGGCGTCAGCAGGAATGGCGAGCGACCCTTGCACGCCCACTGCGCTGATCCGCCCGTCAGTGATGAGCACCACTGGCCGGTCGATCGTCCTGCCCGCTGCCACATCGACCATGTGATCGGCAGTAACGGCAACCGTTTCCGCAGCAGCTGGCGTGACGGCAGAAGCGAGCGGGGCGGCCGAAGCGAGCAGGGCAGCAATGGCGATCTTGAACATAGGCGGGTCTCCCAAAAGCTAATCCGCGAACCATAACGGCGTCGGCGATACCGTCCAGAGCACAACCCGGCCCGGCCGCCCGGGAGCGAACGGGCCGCATTGCGCGCGCGCGCGTTATGCCCGATCAAGGGCCAATGCGGCGCTGATGCTCCAGCCCGTTTAAAGGGCGTTTATCAGGAGACCGGCAGTGACTGTCATACCCCATGCTCGGTCGCTTGTGGCGGCAGGTGCGCTATTGTTCCTGATCGGCCTGTTGCAGGGCGCCATCGTTCACTTGTTCGCCAACCCCAGAATGGCGCTGTCGGCCCATCTCACGGCCGTGCAGAGCGGGATGGCGTTGATGATCGCCGGGGCAATTTGGTCGGCCGTGTCGCTCGACCTGGCGCTCGGACGCGGTGCTCGCTGGCTGATTATCACCGGCATGTACGGCCTGTGGGTTGGCTTGACGCTGTCGGCGGCAACCGGGGCCAGTGCGGCGCTCCCCATCGCCGGGGCGGGGCACCATGCAGGCGATTTGGCCGAAACCATCGTCTCCGCGCTGGTGCTGGGGTCAAGCGGCCTCATAACGCTTGGCTGGCTGCTGCTTGTGGTTGGTCTCATCCGCGCAAAAGAGCAGTAAAGCTTCCTTCAGATATGCAGCGCCCGCCCATAGGCCGCCAGCACGCTTTCGTGCATCATTTCACTGAGCGTGGGGTGCGGGAACACGGTTTGCATCAGCTCGACCTCGGTCGTTTCGAGCTGCTTGCCCACGGTATAGCCCTGGATCAGCTCGGTCACTTCGGCGCCCACCATATGCGCGCCCAGCAATTCGCCGGTTTTGGCGTCGAACACAGTCTTGATAAAACCTTCCGCCTCGCCCAGCGCAATCGCCTTGCCATTGCCGATGAAGGGGAAGGTGCCCGCCTTCACCGCATAACCCGCTTCCCTGGCCTTGGCTTCGGTCAGCCCGACGCTCGCGACTTGCGGATGGCAATAGGTGCAGCCGGGAATGTTCAGCGCATCCATTGCGTGCGGATGAACATCGTTGTTACCCAGCGCCTGCGCGATGGCTTCGGCCGCAATCACGCCTTCATGGCTCGCCTTGTGCGCAAGCCAGGGCGGCGCGGTAACATCGCCGATCGCCCATAGCCCGGCAACATTGGTGCGGCACATCGGATCGGTGACGATATGCCCACGATTGGTCTCGACGCCCAGCGCCTCCAGCCCGATATTTTCGGTGTTTGGCACAATGCCGA
>JBJXEC010000219.1:0-8409 GCA_046155125.1 Sphingomonas sp.
GTGAAGCGCGGCGTGTGGGAGCGCGGCGGCCTGCCGTTCGAATTTCCGGCCATGAGCCTTGGCGAAACGCAAATGCGGCCCACCGCCATGCTGTTCCGCAATTTGCTGGCGATGGAGGTTGAGGAATCGATTCGCGGCAACCCGATTGATGGCGTGGTCCTGCTTGGCGGGTGCGACAAGACAACGCCGGGGCAAATGATGGGGGCGGCCTCTGTTGACTTGCCGACCATCGTCGTCTCGTCCGGCCCAATGCTGACCGGCAAGTTCCAGGGTCGCGACATTGGCTCGGGCACCGATGTGTGGCGCTTTTCCGAAGAAGTGCGCGCAGGCACCATGTCGATGGCGGATTTTCGCGCGGCCGAGGTCGGCATGAGCCGGTCGCGCGGGGTGTGCATGACGATGGGTTCGGCCTCGTCCTTTGCAGCGGTCGCGGAAGCGATGGGCCTGGCGCTGCCGATGAATGCCTCCACGCCCGGGGTGGAGGCGGGGCGGTTCCGCATCGGCCATCTGGCCGGCCGGGCGATTGTCGATCTGGTACGTGCCGACAAGCCGATGTCCACCTTTCTGACCCGCCAGCATTTTGAAAACGGCATCCGCGTGCATGCGGCAATGGGGGGCTCCACCAACTCGATTCTCCACTTGATCGCGCTTGCCGGACGCTGCGGACTAGACCTGACGCTTGCCGATTTTGACCGGTTGACGCGCGATGTGCCGCTGCTGGCCAACATCGCGCCGTCGGGCACCTTCCACATGGAAGACCTGCATTATGCAGGCGGCGTGCCCGCGCTGATGGCAGAGCTTGGTGATTTGCTCCATGCGGATGTGCCGACGGTGACCGGCATCTCCATCGGCGAATCGATAGCAGGTGCCAAGGTGTGGAACCGTGACGTGATCGCGACCTTGGCCGATCCGGTCAAAGCCACTGCCGGGATCTGGGTGCTGACCGGTAATCTCGCCCCCAATGGCGCGATCATGAAGCCGTCTGCCGCGAGCCCCGCGCTGCTCGTGCATCAGGGCCGTGCGGTCGTATTCGAGACGATCGAAGACTATAAGGCGCGCGTTGACGAACCGGATCTCGACATCGACGAAACATGCATCATGGTGTTGAAAAACTGCGGTATGCGCGGCTATCCGGGCATGCCCGAGGTGGGCAACATGGCACTGCCCAAAAAGCTGCTTGAGCGCGGCATCCGCGATATCGTGCGCATTTCCGACGCGCGCATGTCGGGCACGGCCTTTGGCACCATCGTGCTGCACGTATCGCCCGAAGCCGATATCGGCGGCCCGCTGGCGCTGGTTGAGAACGGCGACATGATCCGGCTTGATGGTCCAGCGCGCACGCTGGATTTGCTGGTGAGCGACGCTGAGCTGGCAGCACGGCGCGCGCGCTGGAACGCACCCGCCCGGCCGACCCTGCGCGGTTATCTCAAGCTCAATGATGCGCATGCGACGCAGCCCGAGCATGGCTGCGACCTTGACTTCATGAAAGGCGGCTCGGGCCACGACGTCCTGCGCGAGAGCCACTGAGCATGCCCGGCACGTTCATTGCCGGCGACTGGGGCACGACGCATGGCCGGTTCTGGCTGATCGAGAACGGCCGTATTGTGGGCGACGAGCGCACCGCGCCGGGTATTGCGGCATTTGCGGGCGACAGCGCAGCGATTGCGGCCGCATTTGACGACGCGGTGGCGGGTTGGTCCCCAGCCATCCCGGCCGTTCTGTGCGGCATGGCCGGTGCGTCGATTGGCTGGCGCGATGCGGGGTATCGGGCTTGCCCCGCGCCCATCGAAACGCTTGGCGACACGACGCTGCGCTTTACCCATCGCGGTCGCAACATTGCCATTCTGCCGGGCCTGAAATGCCGCAATATTGCCGGGCTTGTCGACGTGATGCGCGGCGAGGAAACGCAAATTGCGGGCGTTGTGGAGCTGACAGGGCTGCAGGAGGCAGTGATATCACTGCCCGGCACGCACAATAAATGGGCAATCGTTACTGGCGGCGCGGTGCAACATTTCCACACCGCACTTACGGGCGAGCTGTTTGCGCTCCTCGCCGATCACAGCATCCTGATGCGTGGCGCGGCGCGTGATGCGGTGCCCGGTGACCCGTTTCGCACGGCCGTCTGCCGCGTCCGCGACAACCCGCCTATCGGCATCGAATCAATGCTGTTCGCGACTCGCGCGGAGCAACTTGTTGGCGGCCTTTTGGCGGACGACGCCGCAAGTTTCGTGAGTGGCCTGCTGATCGGCGCCGATGTCCGAAGCGCGCTGACGATGATCGCGACGCCGCCCGAAGTGCCGGTGCATCTCGTCTGCAACGAAGCGCTCGCCGCGCTCTACGCCGCTGCCATCGCCGAGTTTGGGCGGACCTCTGTTCAGCTTGAGGGATCGAGCGCGGTGCTTGCCGGACTCATCACCGCTGCCGACCAAGTATTCGCGGTGCCCAGCCCCAACCGCTAGGTTTCGAACGGAGGGACTGTTTCGCGCGTACCCAGCAGAAACGCGTCTGCCACAATCTGGAGCGGCGCAATGTGAAAATAGCTCTGGCGTGCTGCAACCAGCGCGGCAAAGCTTGCATAAAGCGACGAATATTCGTGGTCGCCATGCGCCACGACGACATCGCCATTGAGTGCCAGCGACCGGCCGCCGGCCGCCAGCAACAGCGTACCCGCATCGCTTTCCACCGCAATCTGCCAGCGCTCGGCGGCCGTTTCGCGCCAGTCGAACTGCACGTCAAATGCACCCCGAAACCCCGCGCCGCCCATCGTCAGCGACGCAGCAATCGGCATGGCCCGATTGGCGGGAACCCATAGCCGCGATGCCGTGGCATAGGGTGCAAACGGCAGGATCCGCGTGAGGATCGACAAACCGTTGATGCCGGGATCAAAGACGCCAAAGCCCCCCGGCGCCCAGATCCATTCCTGCCCCGGATGCCATTTGCGGACATCCTCCCGCCAGTCGACAAGGATGCTGGTGAGCTGTTTGTCCGACAGCCATTCCCGCGCGCGTTCAACCGCCATATTGGCCTGGCTGTGCCATGTCGTCATCAACGAAACACCGCTGGCCGCGGCCGCGCGCTCAATCTCGGCGCATTGCGCAAGCGTTGCGGCAGGCGGTTTTTCCAGCAGGATATGCTTGCCGGCCGCGATGGTCTCAAGCGCGGTCTCGAACCGTGCGGTCGGCGTGTTGCAATGCGCGCAGGCATCTATCGCCAGGCCCGAAGCGAGCAACGCGGCCACCGTGCCAAACACAGGCACGCCTGCGGGCCCTGCGCCACGCGCACTGACCACGGCGGCAAGCTTGAGGCCCGGCGTTGCGCGGATCGCGGGCACATGTTGATCTTCTGCAATCTTGCCGTAACCGATGATCGCCACATTAAGCGTCGCCATTAAAAAATCGCCTCGTTGGCCGGTTGCTTTCGCGGCTTGTCTAACCACCGAGCTGGTGGAATAAAACATATAAATCGCCCGCAACTGCTTGCGTGACTGGAGACGATCACATGGCCGACACTGCTCCCATAGCCCAGCTTGTTGCCACCATCTGGGTTGGCGACCAGCTCGGTGAAGGCGTTGTGTGGGACGACCGCGCTGGAGCATTCCGCTGGACTGATATTGAAGGCCGGCGCCTCCACCGGCTCGACTGGCCGAGCCAGACGCTGTCGTCAATTGATCTGCCGCACCGGCTGGGGTCGTTCGCGCTGACCGATGCAGACGACACCATCATCGCGGCGTTTGAACACGGTTTTGCGCACTATAATCTGTTGACGGGCGCGGTCGACTGGATCGCGCAGCCGGACCAGCCGCCGGGCGTGCGGCTGAACGACGGCGCCACCGACCGCACTGGCCGGTTTCTGGCAGGCGACATGGTAGAGGACCCGGCGGCCGCAGGCGGTGCGCATGCGGGCAAGCTCTACCGGCTTGAAGAAGATGGCCAGCTTACTGTGCTCGTCGATGGCGTGGGCATCTCCAACGCACTGTGCTGGTCGCCCGATGGCACGACGATGTACCATACCGATTCGCGCCGGGCCGTCGTCCATGCCTATGATTACGGGGCAGCTGGCGCGACCAACGGGCGGCCGATCATCACGTGCCCTCCAAGCGCTGTACCGGATGGTGCAACAGTTGACTCGGCCGGGCGCCTGTGGCTCGCGCGCTGGGGCGGTGCCGCCGTCACGGTGCATGCAGCAGATGGCACGCAGCTTGGCGCCGCGCCGGTGCCAGCGCAACAAGTCACGTGCCCGGCATTTGGCGGCGCCGCGCTTGATGTGCTCGCGGTGACCAGCGCCTGGCTTGGCAAGGATGAAACCGCCCGAAGCGCCGATCCCCAGGCCGGGCACCTGTTTGTGTACCAGACCGACGCGACCGGCATCGCCCCGGCCCGCGTCAAGCTCTAGCCGCGCACGGCCCCCAGCAACGCCGCATTGTCGGCGCCGGGCACGGGTGCCGCACGCGGCACTGGCGCGGGTGTTCCTGAAAAGCGCGGCGCAGGTGCTGGCTGGTGCGCACCACCGATAGTCACAAAGGTTTGCCGTTCGACATTGTGCGGATGTGCGGGCGCTTCGGCCATCGAAAGGACGGGGGCAAAGCAGATGTCTGTGCCCTCCATGACCGTGCACCAAGCGTCACGGGTCTTTTGCGCGAAAATGGCAGCAAGCTTGGCCTTCAGCGCCGGCCATTTGGTGCGGTCGTGCTGCGCATCGAAATCGGTGTCTTCAGCAACACCGGCGGCCGCGCGGAGCTGGGCATAAAATTGCGGCTCGATCGCGCCGACCGAAATCCATTTGCCGTCGGCGCATTCATAGGTGTCATAGAAATGCGCCGCGCCATCGAGCATGTTTTCGCCGTGCGCGTCGCGGTTGATGCCCGCCGCCAGCATGTGCCAGCTCATGCCGGCAAGCAGCGCTGACCCGTCTGTCATCGCCGCGTCGATTACCTGGCCGCCCGCACCGTTCTTTACCGCGAGCAGCCCGGCGAGAATGCCAAAGGCGAGCATCATGGCGCCGCCGCCAAAATCGCCGACATAATTGACGGGCGGCACTGGCCGCTCCCCCGCCCGGCCAATGGTGTGCAACACCCCCGAAAGCGCGATATAATTGATGTCGTGGCCCGCTGCGTGCGCGAGCGGCCCATATTGGCCCCAGCCCGTCATCCGGCCATAAACGAGCTTGGGGTTGGCGGCGAGCAGCACGTCAGGCCCCAGCCCTAGCCGCTCCATCACACCGGGACGGAACCCCTCGATAATTGCGTCGGCTCCTGCGCAAAGCCCGCGTGCCGCCGTAACCCCGTCGGGCGCCTTCATGTCAATCACCACCGAACGCCGGTTGCGCGACAGCGCGTCGCGCGGATCGAGCCGGGCACCCGGCCGGTCGATGCGGATCACGTCGGCACCGTGATCCGCCAGCATCATCGCGCAGAACGGCCCCGGGCCGATGCCAGCAAATTCAATGATCCGAATGCCCGATAGCGCGCCAGCCATGCTCGTTCCTCTGTTCCCCTGCGCGACCCTAGGCCAACGGTGCGCCCAGCGACCAGCCCCTTGAAATTTTTGCGCTCGGGGTTGGTTCAACGGCGATCGCGCTCTAGACTGACAGGAATGCATATCCGGGAGACGCATCGTGGCCACCGACTTCCTCCTGAACGGCGCCAAGACGCGCTTTGAAGGCGACCCTGACACACCGCTATTGTGGGTTCTGCGCGACCACTTGCAGCTCACCGGCACCAAATATGGGTGCGGCATTGCGCAGTGCGGCGCGTGCACTGTGCACCTCGATGGCAAGAACCGCCGCTCCTGCGTGACGCCCGTTGCGATGGTTGCGGGGCGATCCGTCACCACCATTGAGGGTAGCAAGGGCAAAGTGGCAGAGGCGGTCAAGGCCGCCTGGGTCGCCATCGACGTGCCGCAATGCGGGTTCTGCCAATCGGGCCAGGTGATGTCGGCAATTGGCTTGCTGACCGCCAAGCCCAGGCCAAGCGACGAGGATATCGACCATGCCATGGCCGGCAATATCTGCCGCTGCGCTAGTTATGTGCGCATCCGCCAGGCGATCAAGGACGCAAGCAAGCAGGTGTCGGCATGAACGCGCTTAGCCCCCCGCGCGCGACCCGGCGCGAAGCCATTGCCGGGTCGGGCCTTATCATTGGGCTCGCGCTGCCCTTTGGTCGGGCTGCCGCGGCCGTGCCGGTCACCCCGCTCCAGCCCAACGCCTTTGTGCGGATCACGGCGGATAACCTCGTCACGGTGCTCATCAAGCATGTCGAGTTTGGGCAAGGCCCGGCAACTGGCCTCACCACCATCGTGGCCGACGAGCTTGATGCCGACTGGGCGCAGATGCGCATGGAATTTTCGCCCGCAAACGATGCGCTCTACAAGAACCTGTTTTTCGGCACGATGGGTACTGGCGGCTCGACCGCGATGGCGAACAGCTGGATGCAATTGCGCAATGCCGGGGCGGCGGCGCGCGCAATGCTGGTGGCGGCCGCGGCGAAGCGCTGGGGCGTGCCAGCGGGGGAAATCAAGGTAGCCAAGGGCGTGGTCAGCCATGGCAAACGCCGCGCCAGTTTTGGCGCGCTCGTCGCCGATGCCGGGGCAATGCCCTTGCCCGAAAAGCCGGTCCTGAAATCACATGACCAGTTTACGCTGATCGGGACAGACGTCCCGCGGGTGGACAGCGTCGCCAAATCGAATGGCACGGCGATGTTCGCGATGGACGTCGCTCGCCCCGGCATGGTGACCGCCGTCATCCTGCATCCGCCCGCCTTCGGCGCGACGCTCAGCAGCGTGGACGACCGCGCGGCGATGGCTGTGCCCGGCGTGCTCGCGGTGAAAACCGTGCCGCAGGGGGTGGCCGTCTATGCCCGCGACACTTTTGCGGCGATGAAGGGCCGTGCCGCGCTAAAGCCTGAGTGGGACATGGCCAAGGCCGAAACCCGCTCCAGCGACGCCTTGTTCAAAAGCTATGCCGAGGCAACCAAGGCACCGGGCGTCGAGGCCAAAAAGACCGGCGATGTCGGCGGGGCGATGGCCGCTGCTGCCAAGACGATGGAGGCGGTCTATTACTTCCCGTTCCTTGCCCATGCCCCGATGGAACCGCTTGACGCCGTGATTGAGCCAGTCAATGGCGGCGGCTTTGACATCTGGATGGGCAGCCAGTTCCAGGTCGGTGAAATCACCGCCATGGCCAAGGTGCTGGGTGTGCCAATGGACAAGATGCGGCTGCGCCAGCTCTATGCGGGTGGCAGTTTTGGGCGGCGCGCGCAGCCCGATTCGGGCTTTGCAACGGAAGCAGCGGCGGTCGCGAAAGCTTATGGTGCCGCCGTTCCGGTCAAGCACATGTGGACCCGCGAGAATGACATTCGTGGCGGGCGCTACCGGCCGATCACCGTGCACCGGCTCGCTGGCGGCCTCGATGCTAGTGGCAATATCGTCGCGTGGGACCAGCGCGTTGCCTGCCAGCCTTTTTCGCCCGGCAAACCCGGCGCGATCGATGACAGCATGCACGAAGGCACCGGGCCGGACGATTACGGCTTTGCCAACGCCCATGTCGGCGTGTCGCCCATGGCCAATGGCGTGCCGACCCTGTGGTGGCGTTCCGTCGGCCATACCCACACCGCCTATGCGACCGAGGCGTTTCTCGACGAACTGCTGGCGGCAGGCGGCAAGGATGCGGTCAGCGGGCGGCTCGCGCTGATGAAGGATGCGCGGTCCCGCGCCGTGGTCACGCGTGCAGCCGAGCTCGCAAAATGGGGCCGGACGATGCCGGGTGACCGGGCGCTGGGGGTTGCGTTCCACAAGAGTTTCGGCACCCGGGTCGCGCAAATTGCCGAAGTATCGAAAGGCGCCGATGGCCTGCCAAAGGTGCACAAAGTGTGGGTCGCGGTGGATTGCGGCACGCCCATCAACCCCAACATCATTCGCGCGCAGATGGAAGGTGGCATTGGTTATGGGCTTGGCCATGCGCTTTATGCCGAGCTGGTGCTGGGCGAGGGCGGGCAGGTCGCGCAGGGCAATTTTGATACCTATCGGTCGCTGCGCATCCATGAAATGCCCGAGGTTGAGGTGAGCATCATCAAGTCGACGGAGAGCCCGACCGGCGTCGGCGAACCCGGCCTGCCGCCAATTGCGCCCGCCGTCGCCAATGCGTGGCGGAGACTGACCGGCAAGTCGGTCCGGCGGTTGCCGTTTGCGCATGGGGAGAATGCATGATGCGGGCGCAACTGGGGGTATTTGCGCTGGGAGCGGCAGTCGTTGCAATGCCGATTGCGGTAATGGCGCGCGGCGAGGCTCAGTCGGGGCTGAAAGACGCCGGAACCTTTGTGTCGATCACTGACCCCGCCGCGCGGTCGGCCGCGCTGTTCACCGAGATGGGCAAGGTCCTCCAGCATCCGCGCTGCCTCAACTGCCACCCGCGAAC
>JBJXEC010000220.1:0-7942 GCA_046155125.1 Sphingomonas sp.
CGCACCTTCCGAATCGACCATTATCTGGGCAAGGAAACCGTTCAGAACATCCTGGCGCTGCGCTTTGGCAACGCGCTGTTCGAGCCCAATTGGAACGCGCGCGGCATCGACCATGTGCAGATAACGATTTCCGAAACCGTCGGGCTGGAGGGACGCGCTGGCTATTATGATGGTTCGGGCGCGCTGCGCGATATGGTGCAAAACCACATGCTGCAACTGCTGGCGCTGGTCGCGATGGAACCGCCCGCCCGTTTTGACGGCACTGCAATCCGCGACGAAAAGGTCAAGGTGCTGCGCTCGTTGCGCCCGATTTCGTCGGCAGACGCTCCGCACCTAACCGTTACAGGCCAATATGGCAGCGGCGCCGTTAATGGCGCGCTGGTCCGCGCTTATGCTGACGAGCTGGAACAGTCCTCCACCACCGAAACCTTTGTCGCGATCAAGGCACATGTCGACAATTGGCGCTGGCAGGGCGTGCCCTTTTACTTGCGTACCGGCAAACGCATGGCCGCGCGCCAGTCTGAAATCTCGATCCAGTTCAAACCCGTGCCGCATTCCATTTTTGCGGAGCGCGGTGGCAAGCTCCAGCCGAACACGCTGGTCATCCGGCTGCAGCCGGAGGAATATGTACGGTTGCTGGTGATGGCGAAGGAGCCAGGGCTGGACCGCGATAATATTCACCTGCGCGAGGTGCCGCTGGACCTCAGTCTCGATACCGAATTTGCGGGCACCAGGCGGCGCATTGCCTATGAACGGCTGTTGCTCGATCTGATAGAAGGCGACCCGACGCTGTTTGTCAGGCGCGATGAGGTCGAGGCACAATGGCAGTGGATTGACGCAATTCGCGCCGGCTGGGCGGCCAACAACATGACCCCCAAACCCTATGCCTCAGGCAGCTGGGGGCCTTCTGCCGCCATCGCGCTGACGGAGCGTGACGGCGTAACATGGCAAGACGAATAGCCCGACCTGGGCCAAGGGAGCAGTAGCATGACCGAGATCGAATGGTGGGACTATGACGACGCCGACGAAATGGCCGCCGCCGTCGCTGGCGACGCTCAGTTCATCATCGAAAGCGCCCTCGACGCGCGCGGCCAGGCCGTCATCGCGCTTCCCGGTGGCAAGACGCCGCTTGCCATTTACGACAAGCTCGCCGCGGCCAAGCTCGACTGGAAGCGCGTGACCATCTTGCCGACCGACGACCGGCTGGTACCGATGGGCGACGCGCGGTCAAACATCACGGCGATCGCCAAGATATTCCTGCCAAAGGGCGTCCGCGTGCTCCCGATTACTTCGGAAGCAGCCGCGGACTACAAGGCGGCCGGGCGCGCGGCTGATGCGCGGCTTCAGGATGTGCACTGGCCACTCGACCTGTGCATGCTTGGCATGGGCGCCGACGGGCACACGGCCTCAATCTTCCCCGGCCCCGACTTCGACGAGGCGGTCGCTGGCCCAAAGGAGCGCCGCGCAACCGGTGTGATGCCCGATCCGTTGCCGCCTGAGGCGCCCGTCGCGCGCGTCACGCTTACCCGCGCGGCCATCGCTTCAGCCCGCGCCCTGATGATCGCGATTACTGGGCAGGACAAGCGTGATGTGCTGGAACAGGCGATACAGGATGGACCAATGTCTACTTTGCCCATCGGCCGCGTGCTCGCCGATGTCGAGCTGCCAGTCGATATCCACTGGAGCGCATGACGATGACCCTTCACCCCGCCATCGCCGCCACGACCGACCGGATCATTGAGAGGTCCGCGACCACTCGCGCTGCTTATATCGCGATGATCGCGGACGAGGGAGAGCGCGGTCTACGGCGCGGCAATCTGGGGTGCGCCAATCTCGCGCACGGCTTTGCCGGGACCGAGGAGGACCGCGACACGATGAAGGCTGGCGCTGCCATGAACATTGGCATCGTAACCGCATATAACGACATGTTGTCAGCCCATGCGCCCTATTATCGCTACCCCGAGCAAATGAAAATTTGGGCGCGCGAAGTCGGCGCGACCGCGCAGGTGGCAGGCGGGGTTCCCGCGATGTGCGACGGCGTGACGCAGGGCTTTGCGGGCATGGAACTCTCGCTGTTCAGCCGCGATACCATTGCGCTGTCGACCGCGATCGCGCTCAGCCACGGCATGTTCGAGGGTGCTGCCCTGCTCGGCATTTGCGACAAGATCGTGCCTGGGCTGCTGATGGGTGCGCTGCGTTTTGGGCATTTGCCAATGATATTCATCCCCAGCGGCCCCATGCGCTCTGGGCTGCCGAACAAGGAAAAAGCCAAGGTTCGCGAGCAATTTGCCGAGGGCAAGGCGACGCGCGACGAATTGCTTGAAGCTGAAATCGCCGCCTATCATTCCAAGGGGACATGCACCTTTTATGGCACCGCCAATTCCAACCAGATGATGATGGAGGTGATGGGCCTGCACGTGCCGGGCGCCGCTTTCGTCAACCCCGGCACCAAGCTGCGTCAGGAACTCACGCGCGCCGCCGTCCACCGGCTGGCAACGCTCGGTCGCGGTGGCAATGACTACCGGCCTCTCGGCCACTGCGTCGATGAAAAGGCGATCGTCAATGCAGCGGTTGGCCTGCTGGCGACTGGCGGCTCGACCAACCATCTGATCCATTTGCCAGCGATTGCGGCGGCCGCCGGCATCGTCATCGACTGGGACGATTTTGATCGCCTGTCGCGCGCGGTGCCGCTCCTGGCCCGTGTCTATCCCAATGGCTCGGCCGATGTGAACGGGTTTGAGGATGCAGGCGGCATGCCGTTTGTGATCCGCGAGCTGATCGGTGCAGGGCTGCTCCACCGCGACCTGCTGACGGTGGCCGGTGCCGATCTGGCCGATTATGGCAAGAAGCCCCTGCTCGATGGCGACACGCTTGCCTGGCAAGACCCCGGCCCGAGCCGCGACGATACCATTTTGCGCCCTGCCGCTGCCCCGTTTTCGGCAGAAGGTGGGTTTCGCATCCTTGCGGGCAATCTCGGGCGCGCGTGCATCAAGGTGTCGGCGGTCGAGCCCGACCGTTGGATCATCGAGGCGCCTGCCCGGGTGTTTGAAGATCAGGCGGCCGTGCAAGCCGCCTTCAAGGCTGGCGAGCTTGACCGCGATGTCGTGGTCGTGGTGCGCTTTCAGGGCCCGCGCGCGAACGGCATGCCAGAATTGCACAAACTCACCCCGCCGCTTGGCGTCCTTCAGAACCGCGGTTTTCGGGTCGCACTGGTAACGGACGGGCGCATGTCTGGTGCCAGCGGCAAAGTGCCCTGCGCCATCCACTCGAGCCCCGAGGCGCTGGGCGGCGGGCCGCTTTCCAGAGTGCGAGATGGCGACATTATCCGGGTCGACGCTGAAGCCGGCGTGTTAACCGCGCTGGTCGACGAAGCCGAATGGACAGCGCGCGCGCCGGCACCGCCCCCGGCCGCCGCGCAGGGCACAGGTCGCGAGTTGTTTGCGCTGTTCAGGGGCGGCGCAAATGAAGCCGAACGAGGAGCGTCCGCGCTGCTGGCGGCGATGGGCGCCTGATGGAAGTCGTTGCGGTTGACATTGGCGGCACGCACGCGCGCTTTGCCATTGCCAACGTAGCGGGCGGGCGCGTCGTCTCGCTCGGCGAGCCGGTAACGCTAAAAACGGCCGAGCATGCCAGCCTCCAAACCGCCTGGGAGGCTTTTGCGGAAAAAGCCGATCGCCCTCTGCCGCGCGCAGCAGCGATAGCGGTGGCCTCCCCGATTGGCGGCGACATCATCAAGCTGACCAACAATCCCTGGATCATTCGGCCGGCGCTCGTGAAGGAGCGGCTCGCTGTCGACGCCTTCAGCCTCGTCAATGATTTTGGCGCGGTGGGCCACGCTGCCGCACAATTGCCGGATGCGATGTTCTCGCATTTGTGCGGGCCGGACGTGCCGTTGCCGGCGACGGGGCCAATGACCGTTTGCGGCCCCGGAACCGGCCTCGGCGTCGCGCAAATTCTGCGTACCGATCACGGCTATCACGTCATCGAAACCGAAGGCGGGCACACCGATTTCGCGCCGCTCGATGAGCTCGAAGACGCAATGCTCCAGCGGCTGCGGCGGCACTATACGCGCGTTTCGGTAGAGCGGATCGTCGCTGGACCAGGCATCATCGCGATTTACGAAACGCTTGCAGAGATTGAGGGGCGCGCCGTGCAGCGGCTCGACGACAAGGCGATATGGACGATGGCCCTGCAAGGGTCGGACAGCCTGGCGCTCGCAGCGCTTGACCGGTTCTGCCTCAGCTTGGGGGCTGCCGCTGGCGACCTCGCGCTGGCGCAAGGTGCCAAGGGCGTTGTCATCGCTGGCGGGCTTGGGCTTCGGCTGAAAAACCACCTGACCCGTTCCGGCTTTGCCGAGCGATTTGTCGCCAAAGGCCGCTTTCGCGAATTGATGCAGGCGATCCCTGTCAAACTCATCACGCATGCCCAACCAGGCCTGTTCGGCGCTGCTGCCAGTTTTGCACAAGGACACCAGAATGAATAACGCAACCCTCACCATTGGCGATATCATGCGGACAAGCGCGGTTATTCCCGTGCTCGTAATCGAGGATCCCGCTGATGCGCGCCCTATTGCCGAGGCGTTGGTCGCCGGTGGCTTGCGGGTGCTGGAGGTGACCTTGCGAACGCCGGCCGCGCTGGAGGCAATCGCAGAGATGCAAAAAGTACCGGGCGCAATCGTCGGCGCCGGCACCGTCACCAATCCGGGCCAGTTTGCCGACGCGATGACCGCAGGCGCAGAATTCATCGTGTCCCCCGGCCTCACTGAAAAGCTTGCCACGCCAATCGTCGAGAGCGGTGTGCCGTTCCTGCCCGGTATCGCCAATGCCGGAGACATCATGCGAGGGCTTGAACTTGGCCTTACCCACTTCAAATTCTTCCCGGCCGAAGCGGCGGGCGGCCTGAACGCGCTGAAGAGCCTTGCGGCACCTTTTTACCAGTGCAGCTTTTGCCCAACTGGTGGCATTACCGAGGCATCAGCACCGGAATGGCTCGCCTTCAAGCCAGTGCTGTGCGTTGGCGGCAGCTGGCTGACCAGCGGCAGCCTGGCTGACGTCGAAGCCCGCGCGTGCGCTGCGGCTGGCCTCAGGGGCTGAGGGCTAAATCCCTCGCTCCTTGCGGATGGCACGCCATTTGGCGACGTTTGCATTATGCTGTTCAAGTGTGTCGGCAAACACGTGTCCGCCAGTCCCATCTGCCACGAAGTAGAGCGCTGAACTGTCTTCAGGGTTCAGCACGGCGTCGATCGATGCACGACCCGGGTTACAAATCGGGCCTTTGGGCAGCCCAGTCATTGCATAAGTGTTATAGTCATTCCTCGCATGCACTTCCGACAACAGAATCCGCCGTCCAAGCGGCTTGCCCTTGGTGAGCGGGTAGATGATCGTTGGGTCAGCCTGCAGCATGATGCCCCGCTTCAACCGGTTGGAATAGACGGCAGCAACCTTGCGGCGTTCCTGCGCCTTGCCCGTTTCCTTTTCAACGATGGAGGCGAGCACCAGCGCTTCTTCCGGTGTTTTGACGGCAATTCCCGGTTTGCGCTTTGCCCAGGCGGCCGCGAGATACGCACGCATGTCGCGCTGCATCCGGGCAAGTACAGCGCCGCGATCGTCGCCGCGCTGGTAGCTGTAGCTGTCGGGCAAGACACTGCCCTCGGGCGGCACGTCGACCGAGCCCGTCAAGCCGCCCGCCGCCATCAAGCGCTCATGAACAAGCACTGACGGCAACCCCTCGGGCACGGTAACGAGGCGTTGCAGCGTCCTGCCGCCCTGCAACAGCTTGAGAATATCCGCCTGGCTAAGATGCGCGGGCAGCCGGTATTCGCCCGCCTTAATGCCGGTACTCGCGCCAAACACCCGCGCCAGCAGCTTGAAGCGATACGCCGACCCAATCGCTCCTTGTTTCTCGAGGCGGTCTGCTGTCACCGCCAGTGAGGCGCCTTCCGGGACAGTGAAGGAGATCTTTTCGGCCAGCGGGCCCCGGCCGCCCCAGTCCTGCACCGCAAAGAACAACACGAGCACCGCCGCAATTGCCGCGAGCAGCCCCAGGCAGCCGAGTTTACGCATTATCGGCACGCTCCCAATCGGCCGGTCAAACCGCCTTCATGATGATGCTGGCGTTAGTACCGCCAAAGCCGAACGAATTGTTGAGCACGGCGCGCACCTGGCGCTTGCGGGGCACGTGCGGCACCAAATCTATGCCCGCCGCATCCGGCTCGGGATTATCGAGGTTTAGCGTTGGCGGCACGATCTGATCGCGCATCGCCAGGATGCAGAAGATCGCCTCAACCGCGCCCGCGCCGCCCAGCAAATGGCCAATGGCCGATTTGGTCGAGCTCATCGACACGCCGCTGATGGCATCGCCGAACAGGCGCTTGACCGCACCGAGTTCGATCATGTCAGCCATGGTCGAGGTGCCGTGCGCATTGATATAGTCAATGTCCTCCAGCGCGAGGCCGGACCTTTTCAGCGCCATTTCCATCGAACGATAGGCGCCCCAGCCTTCCGGCTCCGGCGCGGTCACGTGATACGCATCACCTGACAGGCCATAACCGACAACCTCGGCATAGATTTTCGCGCCGCGCGCTTTGGCTCGTTCATATTCTTCGAGCACAACGACACCAGCACCCTCACCCATCACGAAGCCATCGCGGTCGCGATCATAGGGACGACTGGCCGCTTCTGGCCGGTCGTTGAAGCTGGAGTTCAGCGCGCGGGCCTGCGCAAACCCCGCAATGCCGATTGGGCAAATCGCCCCTTCGGCACCGCCAGCCAGCATCACATCGGCATCGTCCATCGCGATCATCCGTGCGGCATCGCCAATCGAGTGCGCGCCGGTGGAACACGCGGTCACCACGGCGTGGTTGGGGCCCATCAGCCCATATTTAATCTGCACCTGGCCGGAGATGAGATTGATGAGGCGCCCGTGCACAAAGTGCGGAGAAACCCGCCGCGGGCCCTTTTCGTGCAATACCAGCGATTCGCTCTCGATCCCCGGCAGGCCGCCAATGCCAGACCCGATCGAACAGCCGGTGCGCAGCCGATCGGCCTCGCTCATCTCTGTCAGGCCCGCGTCCTCGAGCGCTTGCCCGGCGGCGTCAATGCCATAGATGATGAACGGATCGACCTGGCGCTGCACCTTGTGGTCGACCCGCAGGTTCGGGTCGAAGCCATAGCCATGCCCGGCGGGCTTTACCTCGCAGGCGATGGTACACGCGTAGTCGGTCGCATCAAACCGAGTGATCTGACCGGCGCCCGATTTCGACGCCAAAATATTTGCCCATGCGATTTCCACATCGGCACCCAGCGGGGTAACGAGGCCGAGCCCGGTCACGACAACGCGGCGCATGGCATTCTCTCCTGTTCACAAAGACCAAAAAAGCGGCTTCCCGCTCCGGATACTACCGGAAAAACGGAAAGCCGCTCAAATTTTATCCAGCAGCGGGCGTTCGCCAATCTGCAAATGGCCGCCTCGCCGTAGCGACGGGAGCAAGCGCAAAGGCGGCAAAAGCCTCAGCCTTTGTGTTCGTCGATATAGCTGATGGCGTCCTTGACCGTGCCGATCTTTTCTGCGGCATCGTCGGGGATCTCAACGCCAAACTCCTCCTCAAACGCCATCACCAGTTCAACGATGTCGAGGCTGTCGGCGCCCAGATCATCGATGAAACTTGCATCCTCCGTCACCTTGTCGGCTTCGACGCCAAGATGCTCGACAACGATCTTCTTTACGCGATCAGCAGTCTCGCTCATGCTTTTTCCCTCTCACAGCTTGGGGGTTCGTGTTACCAAATGCACGTAGAACGCAAGGGGGTGCCTTGCAAGGGGGCAGCTCAGATCATCGCCATCCCGCCATTTACGTGCAGTGTTTGGCCCGTCACGTAATTGGCCTCGCGGCTGGCGAGATACACTACCGCTGCCGCAACATCGGCACCCTCGCCCATATGCCC
>JBJXEC010000221.1:0-7180 GCA_046155125.1 Sphingomonas sp.
GCATTCCACGACATCCGCCGGGAGGAGGACGCCCGGGTCATGCGCGAGGGCGTGGCAAGCGTCGACGGCGCCATCGAATTCGTCCTGCGCCTCCCGCCCGCGCTGCCCAAAGCCATCGCGTCGTCGAGTGCAACGCCGTGGATCACCGCGCATCTTGCCCATATCGGCCTGCAAGAGGCCTTTGGCGCCATGATCTTCAGCGGCAAGGAGCATGTCGCGCGCGGCAAGCCCGCCCCGGACCTGTATTTATATGCTGCCCAGCAACTGGGCATTGCGATTGATCGCACCGTCATCATCGAGGACTCGCCGGTGGGGGTTATGGGTGCGGTTGCATCTGGCGCGCACGTTATTGGCCTGTGCGCTGGCCTCCACTGCGGGCCGGATCACGCGGCGCGGCTGCGGGCGCTTGGCGTTCATGACGTCGCGCGCGACTTTGCCGAGGTCGCGCGCCTGATCGCCTAACGCGGGGCGTTCTAGAATTCGTGGCCGGTGCGGTCGCGCTTTGTCGCCAGATAGTGCTCATTATGGGGATTAGCCGGCAGGATATGGGGCACAGTTTCGACAACGGAGACACCTGCGGCCTCAAGCGCCGCCACCTTTGCCGGGTTGTTGGTTAAAAGCCGCACCGCCCGCTGCCCGAGCAGCGCAAGCATTCGCGCAGCGACTGAAAAATTGCGTGAATCCACTGCAAAGCCAAGCCGCGTGTTGGCATCAACCGTGTCAAAGCCCTGGTCTTGCAGCGCATAGGCCCGCAGCTTGTTGATAAGGCCGATACCACGCCCCTCCTGGCGCAGATACAGCAATATTCCCCAGCCGCTTGCAGTAATCGCGCTGATTGCGGCATCAAGCTGCGGCCCGCAATCGCATTTGAGCGAGCCGAGCACGTCGCCGGTCAGGCATTCGCTGTGGAGCCGAACCAGCGGCGGCTGACCGGCCGGGTTGCCGATCATCAGCGCGACATGTTCCCCCGGCATCTCGGGCGAGCGAAACGCAACGATTTCAGCATGCTCGGCGCCCTGTACCGGGAGATGTGCCCGCGTCGCGATTGCCAGCCGGGTCGCGTCCTCATGGGCATCAATGTCCTCGGGTGCGATCGTCACATCGGCGACGCCGCCGTCGAGCACGAAAAAAGCCGGCAGCATGCCCGCCAGCACGGCGAGCCTGAGCGCGGCGGTCGCTGCATCCCGGCAGGCAAGCGGCACGGCCCGGAACGGGCCCTTCATCGGTGTATCAAGGTCGTGCGACGGGTCTGCGAGCGCAAGTGCTGCTGAAAAATCGAGCCAGGGTGCGCGTTCCACCAAGACTGGCGAATCGGGTGCGGCCGCTGCCATCTGATTACTGAGCTTGAGCGTAACCGCTCGCCCTGACGACAACAGCACGCCGGCGACGCCACCGGGGTCGAAGGCCTGAAGCCGCACCGGGTCTGCCGTTTCGATAGCGAGCAGCGTCAGCGCGGCACCGCCCCCACAATCCACCGTGACCGGCCAGCCCCTTCGCAGCGAATCGATGCCCCGTGCGGCATCACGTGCGCTCACAGCGCAAATCCCGTCATGATCGGGATATGGTCTGACGGCTTCAGCCAGCTGCGGCAATGTTCAAACACTTCGTGGCGCGTTGCCATCGCTGCAAGCTCTGGGGTTGCCCACATATGGTCCAGCCGGCGTCCGCGATCTGACGCTGCCCAATCCTTCGCGCGGTAGCTCCACCAGGTGTAGAGGCGCTGGGGTGCGGGCACGAAATGGCGCCCAAGGTCGACCCAGTTGCCGGCCGACTGCAGGCCAGCAAGTGCTGCCACTTCGATGGGCGTGTGGCTTACGACGTCAAGCAGTTGTTTGTGGCTCCAGACGTCCGATTCCAGCGGCGCGATGTTGAAATCGCCAACCAGCAGGGTTGGAGTCGCGACTTTTGCCGACCAATGCGTCATCCGCTCAACGAAATCGAGCTTCTGCCCGAATTTAGGGTTCACCGCTCGGTCCGGCAGGTCGCCGCCTGCCGGCACATACACATTTTCCAGCCGCATGCCGTTTGGGAGCCGCACACCGATGTGGCGCGCCTCGGCGTTGTCCTGCCAGTCATGCCGCAAATCCTCCGCAATTGGCAGCTTGCTGACGATTGCGACGCCGTGATGCATGCGCTGGCCGTGCAGAATGATGTGTTCATAGCCAAGCGCCCGAAAGGCGGCGGCCGGGAAGTCTGCGTCGGTAACCTTGGTTTCCTGCAGGCACAAAATGTCCGGCGCGTGCTCGTTCAAGAACCGTTCGACAATGCCCAGCCGAAAGCGGACGGAGTTGATGTTCCAGGAAGCGATGCGCAAGGGTTCAGCCATTCGAGCGATCTAGCCGCAGCCAGCGCATTTCGCCAGCCCGGGGCGGGTGCTGCGTAAAAGGCCCTCGCTCCGGGGGCGTGGAGCGAGGGCCGACCTTACGTTCGTCACGCAGGGGCGGATGGGAACGCGCCGGGCAACAGGGAAAAACCCCGGCTCGCCATCCGTTTGAATGTTTTAGCGTGCCGTTCCTGTCGCCAATATGAATGAAAACCGCATTAGGCGGGCGCTCACCTGCGGGCCCCCCGATTCCTGGGGTCATTCCAGCGAAAGGCATTGTCCGCGATCGGCACGTTGAAGGCTTGCTCCGTAAGGCGGACTGTCGTCTGATTGTTCTGTGCATCAAGCGCGACCCAGCCTTGCAGCATCAGTCCCGATGGCGCCCCGGCATTGCGCGCAAACACCATGGTGATCCGGCCATATTCCGGATGCTTGGGGTCGCGCGCCTCAACCGAGACGATGCGCGGATCCAGGCCCGATACCAGCTTGGCGACGCCCGAGATATCCCGGTTCGGGTTCAACAGGATGCCAAGCGGCGAGTTGCCGATCGGCCAGCGCTGCACCTGGTTTACGGCGTAATCGATGAATATCAGCGCCTTGCCATCGCCCACGATGAGGATCGGCACGCCAGGCTCATACTGGAAGCGAATCCGGCCGGGCTTTTTGAGCGTGAGCGTGCCGGTTACGACGCGGCGGTTGCGGTCGGTTTGCGCGAACTTGGCGGTCATGCTGGTCACGTCGCGCAAATGCTGCTGGACGAGCGCCAGATCACCAGTGAGCGGTGCTGCCGGGGCCAGTGGTCCAGCCGGCGCGGCTTGGGCGAGCGGGGCTGATGCAGCAATTGCCAGTGCGGCGAGCGCTGTTGCACGCAGAAATCGGGCGGGATCAATCAAAACAGGGGCCTTTGGCTGTCCAACGGGTGTCATTCTGCGCACGGTGTCTATCAGGCCGGGATTGAACTGGCCATGAACCTGCGCGGCGGCCACCCGAAGCGAGGATTACAGCGGTCGCCCGTCGTTATCCATCAACACCTCGCGGCGGCCGACATGATCTGGCTTGGAAACAAGCCCCTCTTTCTCCATCCGCTCAATCAGCCGCGCCGCGGTGTTATAGCCAATCCGCATTTGGCGCTGCAGCCATGACGTCGACGCCTTCTGGCTTTCGGCCACTAGCTGGCAGGCGCTGCGATATTGCTGCTCCTCGGGCGAATCCTCACCCAAAGGCTGTCCATCCAAAGGGAAGCTCTCCTCGGGCTCCTCGGTAACGGACGAGATATAGTCGGGCTGGCCCTGTGCACGCCAGTGATTGGCCACCGCATGGACTTCATCGTCCGACACGAAGGGCCCGTGGACGCGGGCAATCTGCTTGCCACCGGGCATGTAGAGCATGTCGCCTTTGCCGAGCAACTGCTCTGCGCCCTGCTCGCCCAAAATGGTGCGCGAATCGATTTTGGAGGTGACGTGGAAGCTGATCCGCGTTGGCAAATTCGCCTTGATGACGCCGGTAATCACGTCCACCGAGGGGCGCTGTGTGGCCATGATGAGGTGAATGCCCGCTGCCCGCGCCTTTTGCGCAAGGCGCTGGATGAGGAATTCGACTTCCTTGCCCGCCGTCATCATCAAGTCAGCGAGTTCGTCAACGATAACAACGATTTGCGGGAGCGGCTGGTAGTCGAGCTGCTCTTCTTCATACACGGGCTGCCCGCTGCCCGCGTCATACCCTGTTTGCACCTTGCGTCCGAGCGGCTGACCCTTGGCCTTGGCGGCGCGCACCTTATCGTTGAAGCCGGCCAGGCTGCGCACGTTAACGGAGGCGAGCATGCGGTAGCGGTCCTCCATCTGCTCCACCGCCCATTTCAGCGCGCGCACTGCCTTTGCCGGTTCAGTGACGACGGGGGCGAGCAGGTGCGGTATGTCCTCATACATCGACAGTTCGAGCATTTTGGGGTCGATCATTATCATCCGGCACTGGTCTGGCGTCAGCCGGTAGAGCAGCGACAGGATCATGCAATTCAGGCCAACCGACTTGCCCGAGCCAGTGGTGCCGGCGACCAGCAGATGCGGCATTGGCGCCAGATCGGCGATAACGGGGTCGCCGGCGATGTTTTTGCCAAGGATGATGGCCAGTTGCGTATTCTGGTCCTCAAAGCTCTCGCTCGCGACGAGCTCGTGCAGGTTAACCGTTTCGCGCCGAGCATTGGGCAGCTCGATACCGATGACGCTGCGGCCCGGAATGGTCGCAACGCGTGCTGAAATCGCCGACATGTTGCGCGCGATGTCGTCCGCAAGCTGGATGACGCGGCTCGCTTTGATGCCACTGGCCGGTTCGAACTCATACATGGTGACGACGGGGCCGGGCCGCACTTCGGTTACCACGCCTTCCACCTTGAAGTCGTCGAGCACCGATTCGAGCAGGCGCGCATTGCGCTCCAGCGCTACCTTGTCGACCACCGGGCCACCGGAGGGCGGCGCTGGCGTCAGCAGATCAAGCGGGGGCAGCCGGTAATTGTCGCGCAGGTCGAGCGAGGTCTGCTTGGCCTTGATGCTGGTTTTGGCAGGTGCGGCCTGGCGATCGGCGATGACCGGGCCAGGCCGGTTTTCCGGCGCGGCAATCGCCCTTGGCAGCGGTTTTGGCTCCGGGAGCGGCGCGGCATAGCGCGGCTGGCCGGTAACGGCATCGTCCACTGGTCCATCGCGCCGCCTGAGCGACCAGGCCGGCCCCGGAAACGCCATTTCAAAACTGAGCGCATAAAGGATAACGCCGGCCAGCCCGACAAGTGCGCCCCCGCCGCGCAGCGTCCATAACACCGCCACGGGATCGCCAATCTGAGCAATCGCTGCTTGCAGCCCGCGCGCGATGGCGAGCCCGACCAGCCCGCCATATCCGGCCGGCAACGCGCTCACGGCAGCGCCGGAAATGAACGAGAGCGCCGCGCCCATCAGCGCCATGCCCGCAACCGCCTTTGCCATCATGCGGCGCCACTGGCCAATCGGCACATCGCGCCACAACCTGCTTGCGAACAGCAAAACGAGCGGCGCGAGCATGATGACCGGCCAGCCGAACACCGCGAGCAGGGCGTCGGCGGCAATCGCGCCGCCAGCGCCCAGCAGGTTGCGCGCCGGCCCGCCGGCTGCTGTGCTCAGTGATGGATCGCCAGGATGGTAGCTCACCAGCGCAAGTGCCGCGGCAGCCACCAGCGCCGACAGGGCAAGCGCCAGAAACAGCGCCCGGCTCCGGCGCGCGCCATGGCCCAGAATCTCCCGCCATCGGGGCCGCTGTGCCCGGCTCGCCATCTTGTCTGCACTTATCCTTGGGTGTACGCGTGATGTTCCGCTGCCGCACAATCGCCTTTGAGGAGTCTGGCGTCAAGAGCGCGCTTGCAATCGGGGCGGAGCCGTCCCCTTGAGGCGCCCTCCGCAACCATTGGCAGCACCTGCGCTGCGCGCTAATGACAAAACCATGGACTCAGCAGACATACTCATCCTTGGCGGCGGACTGGTGGGCAGCAGCCTTGCCCTGGCGCTTGCCGCCCACGGCCTGACCAGCATCGTGGTTGATCCAGCGGACCCGGCGGTGACGCTTGGCAGCGGGTTTGACGGGCGCGCCTCTGCCATTGCAAGCGCCAGCCACCGGATGCTCGATGCGATTGGGGTGGGCGCAAGGCTTGCCGGGCAAGGCTGCGCCATTCACGGCATCAGGGTGTGCGATGGGCTTGCGCCCGGTGCGCTCGACTTTGCGCCGGCCGCGGACGATGGCGCGCTTGGCGTCATGTATGAAAACCGGCTGCTGCGCCACGCGCTGGCGCAAGCGATTAGCGCGACGGCGGGCATCGATCTGCGGATGCGCACGCGTGCTGATATCATCGAGCGCACGGCAGCCGGGGTGCGCGCGGTGCTTAGCTCGGGCGAGCACGTGTCGGCGCCCTTGTTGATCGCTGCCGAGGGCCGCAATTCACCAACGCGCGCCGCAGCCGGCATTCGCATCGCGCAATGGTCCTATCGCCACAACGCAATCATCTCTGCGTTCGAGCATGAGCACCCGCACGAGAACACCGCTTTTGAGATTTTCTATCCGGCCGGCCCGTTTGCCATTCTGCCGCTGCCATCGATTGCCGGCGTCAACCGGTCTGCGCTGGTATGGACCGTTGCCGAGCGGGACGCGCCCGGCATGCTGAAACTGTCGGAACGCGGCTTTCTGGCAGAAGCTGAAAAGCAGATGGGCGGGTTCCTTGGACGATTGAGCGGGCTTGCCCCGCGCGCGACCTATCCGCTTGGCTTCCACCATGCCGCCCGCATTACGGCCGAGCGGCTCGCGCTCGTCGGCGATGCAGCGCACGGCATCCATCCGATTGCGGGTCAGGGCCTGAACCTTGGCTTTCGCGATGCAGCAACGCTCGCCGAAGTGCTGGTGGAGGGCAAAAGGCTCGGGATGGATCTCGGTGACCCCCAGTTGCTCGCACGCTATGAGCGGTGGCGCGGGATCGACACGCTGATGGTGTCGGTTGCGACGGACGGGCTGAACCGACTGTTCGGGGTGCCGGGGAAGGCCGCAAGCGCGGCGCGGCGGCTTGGCCTGTCAGCGGTGCAGGCGCTGCCCCCGCTCAAGGCGCGCTTCATGGCTGAGGCGCGCGGTGAATCGGGCGATTTGCCAAAATTGCTGCAAGGGGCAATAGTTTAGCCGTCTGTTTCACCCGCGCGTGCTGCGCTTGATGCGTGGCGCTCATCCTCGCGGCCCAACCGGTTAGCTGAATCAAGCTGTTCCATTGCGACGACTTTTTTGGGCTCAAAGATGTGCGCGAGCATCATCCACAGCCCGATGCCAAGGCCCGAGCCGCGCCCACGCCGCTTTGACGTCATG
>JBJXEC010000222.1:0-29164 GCA_046155125.1 Sphingomonas sp.
AGGCGCCGCCGCCGCCAGATAATCGCGCACCAGCTGATCGATACTTGGCTCGCTGGTGGGATCCTGCAAGCCTTGCTGGGCGCGCAAATAGCCATAACGCTGTTCCGTAACACGCCGGGCGTCTTCGGCCGTGCGCAAGATTGTTGGGCGAATGAAAACCACAAGATTAGTCTTCGACCGCGTCTTCGCCTTGGAGCGGAACAACTGACCAAGGCCCGGAATATCCCCAAGCAGCGGCACCTTCTCGATCGTCCGCCGTTCCGTGTCATCAAGCAGGCCACCGATTACCGCAATCGCACCGTCGTCCACGGTCAGCGTCGTTTCGAATTCGCGCTTGTTGAGGATGAGATCGCTATTGTCATTGGACACTGGCCCCGCGACCGAGCTGACTTGCTGGTGCAGGAACAGCTTGATCGACCCGCTGGAGTTCACCTGTGGACGAACCTCCAGCTGAATGCCGACATTCTCGCGCTGCACGGTGCGAAAGGCGTTGTCGAAATTCTGGCTGAGCGCCTGGCCGGTGGTGATCGGTATTTCCTGCCCGACGAGCAGTCGCGCGGGCTGATTATCAAGCGTGATGATATGCGGTGACTGCAACAGGTTCGACGTCGTGTCCGATTTCAACGCATTGACGATGCCGCCAAAAATGCCGTCACTACCAATGCGGCTCGCAAAACCGCCAATGCCACCCGCTGACCCCAGGATCGAGCTGATTGCCGACTGCGCGAGCGAGTCGCTGATGGGGTTGTTGTTTTGCGTGGTGGTCGTGTTGCCGTTGACCGTTGTGGTCGTAGTATTCAGCTGGCGAGCACCGATGGCACCTGCCACCGTCAGCAAATTGGGTGCTGAGCTCGAAAATGTGGTGGTGCCGAACGGCACGCCCGACCCGCCCAGGCTGCCGAACAGCAACTGAAAGCCAAGTCGATTGGCCGTCGAGTCCGAAACTTCGGCGACAATCGCTTCGACCAGTACTTGCTCGCGCCGTGTGTCGAGCTGGCGGATGACATCGCCGAGCTGGCGTTGCACTTCCCCGGGCGCGGCAATCACGATGGCGTTCGCCCCGGCAAACCGGGTGACGACTGCGGCGGTGCGTCCGCCTTCGGCGACGATAGCGGGCTGCCCCTGCGTGTTGCTGCCTCCTTGCGGCAATTGCGGCACTGACTGGGGCGGCACGATTGTACTGGCGTTAGCCGCACCGGCGCCGCCAAACCCGCCGCTCGATTGCGAAAGCTGCGCAGGCGCCGGGGCTTGCTGCGGGGTCTGGCCAACCAGTTGTTGCAGCACAGGCAGCAACTGCTCGGCATCGGCATTCTGCAGAAATATCACCTTGATTTCAGTGGAGGCCGACGCGCGCCGATCAAGATCTTGCGCGACTTCGGTCAACCGCGCGACCGTCGCCGCATCGCCCCGGATCGCAACCGCGTTGGAACTTTGCACGGGCACCACCGTCACTGCGGGGCCATTATTCTGACCAGCCGGGACCAGCGCCTGCAACGCCTGCGCAATTTCGCGCGCGCTCGCATTTTTGAGCGGCACGACCTTGGTCGACGCATTGTCCCTGTCGATCTGGCGCAACACTTCGCGGATCCGGCGCACGTTATCGGCAAAGTCGACAATGACTAGCGAATTGCCGCCACGATTGGCCGATACGGACCCCTGCGGGCTGATCAGCGGGCGCACCGTGTCTACCGCCGAGGCGGAATCGATGGCACGAAGCCTGATAATCTCGGTAACCAGCGCATTGCGCTCTGCCGTTGCCGAGCCACCCACCCGGCTGGGCTGGGCCGCTGCTCCTTCGATTGGCTGCACGCGCAGCGCGCCATTCGCGGTCGGCACTGCTACAAGTCCATTGGCGCGCAGTGTCGACAAAAATACCTCGAAATATTCGGATCGTGAAAGCGACCGATCAGTCACGACCGTCACTTTGCCCTGCACGCGGCTGTCGATAATGAAGGTCCGGCCAGTCACCTTGGCGGCATCGGCTATGAACGCGCGAATATCGGCATCGCGCACGTTGAGTGTGGTCTGAGCGACCACCGGAGCGGCGACTGCCAGCGCTAGGGCGGCGGGTAACGACAGATATCTCACTGGCTCTTTACCGTAACTGCAATTGGCACGACCTGCGCACCGCGCTCGACCGAAAGCGATACCGAGCCGCCATTTGCAAGGCTTGAAACCAGCCGTTCGAGATCTTGCGCCCCGGTTACCGGGCGCCCCCCAATTTGCGTCACTACGTCACCTTCCTGCAATCCAACGCGAAAAAAGGCGTCGGACGTTCCCTGCGGTCGCACCGTAAGACCAGTGACCTTGCCGCCATCTATCCTCGGAATGAACCCGATATCACGCTGAATTTCCTCGCGGGTAACGCCCTTGCCGGCGCCCGGCGCCCGCTCGCTTGAACTCGATTGCGATGGCGGCAACGGCTCGGTGCCGGGAGCCGGCGCCGGCGTCGTCAAGGCGCCCTGCTTGTCACCTCCGGATTGGTCGATGAACAACGCTTCCTCGGCGCCACCGCGATTAAGCGTCACATGATCGAACGCCACGGCCTTCAGCGTCAGCCCGGGCAGGATTTCGTCGCCAACCGAATATGCTTTTTGCAGGCCATCTGGCGTCGCGATTATCGCCGAGCCCCGGCCGGTGGCGCTATCCAGACGGATGCCGAACAATCCCAGCTGAAGCGGCGTCACGGCAGTCGCTGGCCCCTCTTGCGGTGCCGGGTCAAGCCGGAAAAACGGGTCGATGCTGCCCAGAATGTCAGCCGCGCCATTGTCTATCCCAGGCTCGTTCAACTGCCACGCACCCATCGGATTAACCGGCGTCGCGACAGTCCAAACCAGCCGGGCCGCCTGCACGGCCAGCGCCGCCAACAGCACAACCTCTGCAGCGCGAACGATGCTGACCTGCCGCGCGATCCGAATTGCAGAGTCTCGTCGGACGATCGTGTTAAGGCGCATCATAACTCCTGGGGCCCGAGCTCTGCTAGGGGCCTTCTATTACAAACGCACGCCATTTTTATGACATTCTTGCGTCGTTGAAACGAGAAGCTACCGCTGGAAATCCCTCGCCAACTTTGCCACAATCGCCTTATGGAACGCGCCAATTCTCGCCCCGCCTCGTCTCCCGACTTTGGCTCGGGGCATCCGTCCGAACCGGTGGTAGACTGGCTCACGGCGCAGCCTGGCATCCAAAAGGTGCCAAGCCCGAAACTGACGCTTTTCGTCAAGCGCGGCTTCCTGTCGCCAGTGCTGTGCGCCATGCTGACCGCGCAAATCGACGCCCGGCGGCGACCATCGACGGTGTCTGATCCCAATGGTGACGACCAATATCGTACGAGCGAAACGTGCGATTTCGGGCGCGAGGATTTGGCAGCGGAACAAGTGAACCGGCTGATAACCGGCTTTTTGGGGCTGGACGCGCGGCACGGCGAGCCGCTTCAGGGCCAGCGTTATGCGGTCGGCCAGGAATTCAAGGCGCACACCGACTATTTTGAGCCAACTGGCGTAGATTATGACCGGTTCTGTTCAGTGGCAGGACAACGCACTTGGACAGCAATGGTTTATCTAAACGAGCCGGACGCTGGCGGCGCCACCCGATTCAAGACAATCGACAAGATGGTGCACCCGGAGACTGGCAAATTGCTCATCTGGAACAACCTGCGGCCCGACGGCACCCCCAATCCCTCGACAATCCACCATGGCATGAAAGTGCGCGCCGGCACTAAATATGTGCTGACAAAATGGTACCGGCAGCGCCCCTGGGGTTAGGCGGCAAGCGCGACAACAGCGCGGCCTCACGATGCCTCAAACGCAGAATGCGTTGTAACGCTAAAGTCACTAAAGAGCATTTGTTCTGCAACAGAACACGCATCCTCCTGTCACACGGGGCTCCTAGGACGCTCCCGACGAATGCGCGAGGGGGGCTTCCGACTCGTGGGTAGCTCGTCGCCTCAATCGGCCACGCGGTCGGGTCAAAATTACACGCTGGAGACAGGGAACATGATCAACTCAAACCTACGCCGGGTGCTGTTCGCAACCGCATCCTTTGCGGTGCTGGGTGGTTGCGGCGCCAACGATATTGCGTCGCCGGGCACTGGCGGCAACGTTACCATCAACAACGTGACGCCCGCACCTGCGCCAACCCCAACGCCCACCCCGACCCCGACAGTATCGCTCGTAACGCCAGCTACCGGGTGCCCGACGATCGCAGACTCGCAGGGGTTGGCTGATCAGGGGACGATTACTGGCCCCACCGGAACCTATCGTGTGTGCGCCATGCCGGCTCGTCTTGTACGCAGCAGCACGCTCACCCGCATTCCAGGCGTTCTCTATCAGCTTCCGGGTCGCGTTGACGTTGGCTATGACAATGGGCCCACAGCCCTCAGCGCAACCAACACCCGCACCGTGACGCAGCCAAACGGCACCCCGTTGACGCTCACGGCCGACTCAAACGTTACGCTGACGATCAACCCCGGCGTCATCATTTATGCCAACACCGGCACGTCGTGGCTCAACATCAATCGCGGTAACCGGATCAATGCGACGGGCACCGCCACGCAGCCGATCATCTTCACCAGCCGCGACAACATCCTTGGCCTCAACACTGATACATCTTCAGGCCAGTGGGGCGGCGTTGTGCTTTCGGGTCGTGCGCAGATCACCGATTGCGCCGCCTCCAACGCGACACCGGGGACCATTGCCTGCGAACGGCAAACCGAGGGCGCGGTTGACCCCGCCCTGTTTGGTGGCGCGACCAATAATGACAATAGCGGCCGGATGAGCTTCGTGCAGATCCGGTTTTCCGGCTTTGTGCTCTCGGCAAACTCCGAGCTCCAGGCGCTGACGACCGAAGGCATCGGTGACCAGACCATTCTGGACCATATCCAGTCGTTCAACAGTTCGGATGACGCTGCCGAGTTCTTCGGTGGCCGCGTTAACATGCGCTTCTACATCGCAGTCGGCGCCGAAGATGACAATATCGATACCGACACCGGCATCAAGGGCAACTTCCAGTACGTGATCGCCATTCAGCGGGCTGGCAGCGCGGCTGCTGGCGCCGACACGATTATCGAAGCCGACTCCGACAACGCGGTGGACGGTGACTTGCCGCGCCAAAACGTTATCGTGTCGAACTTTACCTTCATCGACCGGGCGCCCAACGCAACCCTGGGCCAAGCCTCGATTCTGATCCGCGGCGGTGCTGATTACACGCTCGTCAACGGCGTGCTGACCAGCAACCCGCTCAACCCGTGCCTGCGTCTCAGCCGCGCTCAAACTGCCTCGCTGGTTGCCAATCCGGCGATTGATGAGCTCGGTGCGCCGGTATTCCGCTCAGTGCAAATGCAGTGCTCGACCACCCCATTCGTCGGCACCAGTGGCCCGACGGCAGCCGACGTGATGAACATCTTTGGCCCGGGTACAAATAACAATAGCATCACCTACACACCGACGTTGGTCAGCCAGTACATCAATGGTGCGAATGAAACTGCGGTAGCGGCGTTTAACGCGTCCAACCTGCATGCAGCGTCAGGTATTCCGTCAGGTACTGGCGGCCTGGGCGGTCAGACCGCCTTTTTTGACGCTACGACCTATGTTGGTGCCGTCCGCGATGCGAACGATACCTGGTATACCCAGTGGACCTGCAACAGCACCACGGCGATGTTCGGCACCGGTAATTCCGGGCTTTGCACGTCGATCCCGACTGCCTGATTTCGGCCAGGGGTTGTGGGGTGGAGTGTCGCCAGCCGGCGTGCTCCACCCCTTTGCGGGTTAAAATTAGGGGGTTAATCATGTCCAAGCCGATCGGGCTTTCCAGCCTATTACTCATTTCCTCAGCGCTGGTGGCGCCGGAAGCCGCGCGCGCGCAATCTGCGCCCGCCGCCGATCAGGCACCCCCCGCCGACGCCGCGTCGGCTGCCGACCAAGTGGCGCCGGACCAAGCGACGCCAGCCGTCGAGCAGGATCAGGCCCCGCCCGAAGTTTCTGTTCCTGGTGGTTCGCCAGGGCCCGAGATCGTCGTTGTAGGCAAGAAATCATCCAGCAACGTCGTCCGTACGACGTCGCAGATCGTCTCGATCCTCTCTAGCGCAGACATCGCGCGGACCGGCGAGGGCGATATTGCCGGGGCGCTTGCTCGCGTTACGGGCCTCAGCGTCGTCGGCAACGGCTTTGTCTATGTGCGCGGCCTTGGCGACCGGTATTCGCTGGCGCTGTTGAACGGCTCGCCATTGCCCAGCCCGGAACCGCTGAAGCGCGTCGTACCACTGGATATCTTCCCGACATCCGTCGTTGCCTCCTCGCTTGTTCAAAAGAGTTATTCGGCGAACTTCCCTGGCGAATTCGGTGGCGGCGTCATCAACCTGACCACCAAGGCAGTGCCGAAAAAGGGATTTTTGTCCTTCGGCTCAAGCATCGGCGCCAATAGCGTTACGACAGGCCAACTTGGGTATACCTATTTCGGAAGCGCCAGCGACTTTACCGGGTTCGATAACGGTACGCGCAACCTGGCGCCTGCGCTGCAGGCGTATTTCAACAGCGGCAATCGCATTAGCACGGGCACTGTAAACACCCAGGCTATCGCCTCGCAGCTGGTAACTGGCCGGAACTCGATCATTCAACGCAACGGCGCCCTGCCACCCAACTGGTCGGGCAACGTTACCGGGGGCAAGTCGTTTGATCTGGGCGGCGCGTCACTTGGTCTTATCGCCACCGCTGGTTACAGCAACAAGTGGCGCACGCGCGATACGCTTCAGCAAACATCGTCCTCCGCCGATCTGTCGCAGCTCGAAAACAACTTCGAGCGCATCATCACCGACAATCGCATTGTGGTGAACGGCCTTGTCGGCCTTGGCCTGGAATTTGGCCTGAACAAGGTTCGCTGGACCAATCTTTACATCCGCGATACTATCAAACAGGCGCGCTTGGGCATCGGCCAACGCGCGACAACGTCGCCAACTGCAACGCTTCAGCAGCAGGACACTGCTTTTTTCGCACGGCAGCTTATCGACTCACAAATTGTGACGGAATTGAAGCTGACTCCCGAGCTCGAGCTCGACTTTCGCGCTGGCTATGCCAACTCCAAGCGGCAGGCTCCGGACGAATTCAGTTACGAGTATCAGCGCACCAACGACCCCAATGATCCGCTTGGCCAATTTTTCGTAAACCGGTTGAACAACGGTGCGCGCGGCACCGCGTCCGTCAGCTATTCACGGCTCAACGAAAACCTGTGGTCGACGAGTGCTGATATCATTTATCGGCTAACTCCCGAATTCAAGGTTACCGTTGGCTATGCATTTTCGAACACGAACCGGCTGACAGAGCGGCGTGAATTCCTGTTCACCGCCCCGTCCTCGCTACCCAACGGCGTCGCATTGCTTCGTCCAGACCTTTTGCTTGGGCCGGCAGTTATCAGGGCATTTGGTATCAACCTTATCGATACCAACGAGAACAACCCGGTATTCCGGTCCACCTTGGTCAACCATGCCGGCTATGGGCAGCTTGATTGGCAAATCACGCCTGCGCTCAGCCTGAACGCTGGCGCGCGTTATGAATCCGCGTTGCAGCGGGTGACGCCAATTCAAGTGTTCTCCGTGCCGACGGCATCGCTTGCCGGCACCAACCTCAACCGCAACTATTTGCTGCCGGCGGCCACGTTAACCTATCAGCTGCGGCCTGACATGCAGGTGCGGCTGAATGCGTCAAAAACCATCGCACGGCCGCAGTTTCGCGAGCTGGTGTTCCAGCTTTACTTTGATACGGACGCCAATCGGCAAAACCGGGGTAACCCCCGCCTGACCGACAGCCAGCTTTACAATGGCGAAATCCGTTATGAATGGTATTTCGCCCGCGACCAGCGCTTTTCGGTTGCTGGCTTCTACAAGCGGATCATCAATCCGATTGAGGCATTCACCAGCTTCAGCGATAACGCCGTCGTGACAAGCTATGCCAATGCACCTCGCGCGACGCTTTACGGGGCTGAAATAGAAACGCAAAAATATTTCGACCTCAACACCCTGTCGGACGGCGGCTTTTTCGCGGCGCGACGAGCGGTGGTGATTGCGAACTACACCTACACAAAATCGCGCATCTCTGTGCGTCCCAACGACCCTGTCAGCGTGTTCGCGCAGTCCGCGTCACTCGCGAGCGATTTCTTCCGGGATGGCGTACCATTGACCGGCCAGTCGGACCATCTCGCAAACGTCCAGCTTGGTCTGGAGGACAAGGGCCGACTGTCGCAGCAAACCTTGTTGCTGACCTATGCCAGCGAACGGGTCACCAGCCGGGGCGCTTCGCGCCAGCCTGACATTATCGAACGACCCGGCTTCGAACTCGATTTCGTTGCCAGGCAGGGGGTAAAAATCGCCGGCGTTGAGACCGAGATCAAGCTGGAAGTGCGCAACATCACGGGCACGAGATACCAGGAATTCCAGCGCAACGGCGCTAACCGGGTATTCTTTAACCGGTATGACATCGGCACCACGGGCACCCTTGGGCTGTCCGTAAACTTCTAGCTAATCGCAACTGCGGGCGTCGCTGATACGGTGACGCCCGCAGCATGGCATGGGGCGTGTTCCGCGTCAGAACGGGCACCGTTTCCTTTTGTCGAGCTCGCCGCAACGTTCGCCCAGTATAGGCCTTCGCCAGCGCAGGATGTACGCGATCGTAACAGCGGGTTAGTTCACAAACTTGGCGCCGACGCTCCTGTCGCCGGTCGTGGGCGCGCGCCGGACAAAGCACGCTTAACAAAGCGGCGCCAGATAAAGACGACGCAGTCCCCTTTCCTGCGCATGGCCACCGCATAGTTCGCCGAAGCTGGAGGTGCACAAGGCAAGTTTTGCCTACCAGCGCTTGTCAGAACAAGCATGAGGCAAGGTCACCATGGTCGTTAGCCATGACAGGTTTGAGGACATCAGCGATCTGAACGCCCCCTCCAGTTTCACCTCCCTTCAGTTCCATCTGTCTGCACCGCGCCCTAGCGTCGGTGTCAGCGCTAATTGATGAAATCGAAGCGCCGTGCCTCGAAGCATTTTGCCGCAAGTTTACCGCGGTAACGCTTGCCGGCACGGCGCTTGTCAGAGGTTAAGGGATGCAATTCGAAATACTTGGAATGGTGGGCGCGGCTGGGATTGAACCAGCGACCCCTGCGGTGTGAACACAGTGCTCTACCACTGAGCTACGCGCCCGAACAGAATCGGCTCTAACAGAATGGAGCGGCAGTTGCCCGCCGCCCTATTTCACTCAAAAGTCTCTATCAGAGCGGCGGCGCTTGTCCAGCCCTTGCCGCCCCGATGGCGCCTAGTTCACCGCGTCCTTCAGGCCCTTGCCGGCCTTGAACTTGGGCTGGGAGGATGCCTTGATGGTCATCGGCTCGCCGGTTCGTGGATTGCGCCCGGTAGATGCCTTGCGCTTGCTGACCGAAAATGTCCCAAAGCCGACTAGGCGAACTTCATCGCCCTTGGTGAGAGCAGAGGATATCGCGTCAAAAACTGCTTCGACCGCTTTGCTCGCATCACCCTTTGTCAGGCCGGACATATCCGCAACTGACCCGATCAATTCCTGCTTGTTCATGCCTTCGGAACCCCCAATATTGTTTGATTGTCTTGACTGTGCATTTTGAAAATGAATCGCGGCAAGCGCCGGGCACTCAATAACGCCGCTCCGGTACGTCGAGTCAAAACAAAATCGTCACATTTCTTAAAAAAGGCGCAAAATTATGGGCAAATCCCTAGTGATGCACCTCTCCTGGCGCAGCTGCTGCGGCAGCTACCGGTAAAGCGGCTAGTTCATCGGCATCGGTCCAGTCAATCGGTGTCAGTTGATCGGTTAGCGCGAGTCGAAGCGCCTCGTCGACATGGCTGACTGGAATGATCGTCAAGCCCGCCTTGATGTTGGCTGGGATCTCGACGAGATCCTTCTCGTTCTCCGCCGGAATCAACACCGTCGTGATGCCGCCACGGAGCGCTGCGAGCAGCTTTTCCTTCAGGCCACCGATCGGCAATACGCGCCCGCGCAACGTAACCTCGCCCGTCATCGCGACATCGCGCCGCACCGCAACACCGGTCAAGGTTGAGACAATCGACGTGACAATACCAATGCCAGCCGACGGGCCATCCTTTGGCACGGCACCCTCGGGCAAATGGATGTGGACATCCTTTCGGGCAAACAGGCTCGGCTTGATGCCATAGCTCGGCGCCCGCGCCTTGACGAAGCTCATCGCAGCCTCGACCGATTCCTTCATCACATCGCCAAGCTTGCCGGTCGTGCGCACCATTCCCTTGCCAGCGACAGTGACGGATTCGATCGTGAGCAGCTCGCCGCCAACTTCAGTCCAGGCCAGGCCGGTCACCGCGCCGATCTGATGTTCCTCCTCGCTGATCCCGAAGCGATACTTCCGCACGCCTGCGAAATCGGCCAGGTTATCAGGCGTTACCGTGACGCTCGTCGCCTTGCCTTCAAGGATCCGGCGGAGCGCCTTGCGCGCCAGGCGCGCGATTTCGCGCTCCAGCGTCCGCACGCCGGCTTCGCGGGTGTAATAGCGGATGAGGTCGCGAAGTCCATCAGACGTGAGAACGAACTCACCCTGCTTCAAACCATGTGCCTCAATCTGCTTGGCGATCAGGTGCCGCTCGGCAATTTCAAGCTTCTCGTCTTCCGTATAGCCTTCGAGCCGGATGATCTCCATGCGGTCAAGCAGCGGCTGCGGAAGGTTCAGCGTGTTCGCTGTGGTCACGAACATCACGTCCGACAGGTCGATGTCGATCTCGAGATAGTGATCCTGAAACTTGTTGTTCTGCTCAGGATCCAGCACTTCAAGCAGCGCCGATGCCGGATCACCCCGGAAATCTTGGCCGAGCTTGTCGATTTCGTCTAGCAAGAAGAGCGGGTTAGACGTACCGGCCTTGCGCAGATTGGTCACGATCTTGCCCGGCAACGAACCGATATACGTCCGCCGGTGCCCGCGAATTTCGGCCTCATCACGCACCCCGCCAAGCGACTGGCGAACGAACTCGCGCCCGGTTGCTTTGGCAATTGACTTGCCAAGCGAAGTCTTGCCGACGCCCGGAGGCCCGACAAGGCACAGGATCGGACCTTTCAGCTTGTTGGTCCTGGCCTGGACCGCCAGATATTCAACGATCCGGTCCTTGACCTTCTCCAGCGCATAATGATCCTCATCAAGCACCGTTTGGGCGGCCGTAATATCTTTCTTGATCTTAGACTTCTTGCCCCATGGCAGGCCCAGCAACACGTCGAGATAGTTGCGGACGACCGTCGCTTCAGCCGACATTGGCGCCATGGTCTTGAGCTTTTTCAACTCGGCGGTCGCCTTGGTGCGAGCTTCCTTAGAGAGTTTGAGCGTCGCAATCTTGTGGGTAAGCTCGGCGATTTCGTCGCCTTCGCCTTCCTCACCCTCGTTGCCAAGCTCGCGCTGAATGGCCTTGAGCTGCTCGTTCAAATAATATTCGCGCTGTGTTTTTTCCATTTGTCGCTTCACGCGGCTGCGGATCTTTTTTTCAACCTGGAGCACGCCAAGTTCGCCTTCCATAAAGGCATAGACCATCTCCAGCCGCTTGTGCGGGTCGGCTTCGACAAGCAGCGCCTGCTTGTCGGCAACTTTGACCTGAATATTGGCCGCGACCGCGTCTGCCAGCCGCGCGGGATCGTCGATATCGCTCAGTTGAACCGCGGTTTCGCTGGGGAGCTTGCGGTTGAGCTTGGCGTAATTTTCGAACTGGTCAATCACCGAGCGCATCAGCGCGACCAGTTCCTTGCTGAATTCGCGCGCCTTTTGTGAAACTTCGGTCGCCATTACATCGAGTGCACCCGGGGCATCGTCCTGGGACATATAATCCACATCAGCCACGAAATAGCCGTCCCGCGTGTGGAGCGCTTGCATCGTCGCCCGGCGCTTGCCCTCCACGAGCACCCGCACCGTGCCGTCGGGCAGCTTCAATAACTGGAGAACGGTGGCCGTCACGCCAATATCGTAAAGGTCGTCGCGGTCAGGATCGTCTTCGCTCGGGTCGAGCTGTGCTACGAGAAATATTTCCTTCTCCGCGGTCATCGCGGCCTCAAGCGCCGCCACAGACTTGTCGCGGCCAACGAAGAGCGGCACGATCATATTTGGAAAGACAACGATGTCGCGCAACGGCAGCAAAGGGAACGTCTGGGTCATGAAATCTCCAACGGCGCAAAACCGGCGCGCCACTCAGGCGGTATATGGGGTTAAGATGGCGTCCGCCAAGATAGCGCGACGCACCAGCATGTTGATCATGACATTTTTGGGTCTTCTCGCATCATTTACAGCGGCTGGGCCGGCGAGCGCGACACCAAAAAAGGGCGAGCCTGCCATCACAGTACAAACCCAACGCTCCGGCGGGCCGATCAACCCCTACCAGGCCAAGCTGGCGTTTGACCACGCCGATCTGGGTTTTGAGATTTTCCCGGACAAAGAAGCAATCAGCGGCGACGCCACCCTGAACTTCACCGCAAAGGCGCCACTCGACCGGCTGGTGATCGACCTTGACCGCAACCTGCCGCCAACCGCCATCTCGATCAACGGCACAGCGCTTGCCAAGGCGGCCTGGTCCAATCCCGAAGGGCAGTTGCGCATCACCCTGCCAAAGCCAGTCGCGGCAGGGGACAAAATTACCGCGCGCATCCGCTACGCCGGTACGCCGCATGTCGCCGTGCGTGCGCCTTGGGACGACGGCATGGTCTGGGCGAAAACACCGGGCGGCAAGCCGTGGATCGCCACCACCGCGCAAGGGTTTGGCTGCGACCTGTTCTGGCCGTGCCTTGACTTTCCAACCGGCGAGCCAGCGCGCGCTGACATCCGCATCACCGTTCCAAAAGGGCTTTCGGCCCCCTCCAATGGGGTTCTGATTGGCGTTGACCGATTGTCCGGCGGGCGTTCAACCTGGCACTGGCGGATCAAGCATCCCAACACCTATGGCATTGCGCTGAACATCGGCCCGTATGAGGTCGTCCAGGGCAGCTACAAGAGCCGGTTCGGCAACGTCATCCCCATGTATTACTGGTATCTGCCGGGCGAGAAGGCCAAGGCCGAAGCGTTGTTCGCCGAATTTGCGCCAACGCTCGATTTTTTCGAAACGATGATTGGTCCGTATCCGTTTGGCGATGAAAAGCTGGGGGTCGTCGAAACGCCGCATCTCGGCATGGAGCACCAGACGATCAACGCTTATGGCAATGGCTATGCCAAGGCGCCGGAGGGCTTTGACTGGCTGTTCCAGCATGAGTTTTCGCACGAATGGTTTGGCAACCAGCTGACGGCGGCCAACTGGGATGATTTCTGGCTGCACGAGGGATTCGGCCAGTATATGCAACCGCTTTACGGCCGCTGGCGGGAAGGTGACGCTCGCTATGCGACGATGCTCGATGCCCAGCGCAACAAGATTGAGAACAAGGTACCGCTGATTTCCGGCACCGAGCGCATCGCTGATGATGTCTATCAGACCGAGCGCGGCGGACCGGGTGGGGACATTTATTACAAGGGCGCATGGATGCTCCACAGCTTGCGCTGGCTGATCGGCGACGCCGCGTTTTTCGAAGCGACGCGGCGGCTGGTCTATGGTCGCAACGATCCGAAGCCGGGTAATTTTGCCCCGCGCTTTGGCTCATCGACGGAGTTCGAGTCGCTCGTCAACGACATCACCGGCAAGGATTATGACTGGTTTTTCGATGTGTATCTGCGGCGCGCGGCGCTGCCCGAGCTGGTAACCGCGCGGACGGACACAACCCTCGCGTTACGCTGGAAAGTGCCCGGCGACGTCATCTTCCCAATGCCGGTGGAGGTCCAGGTCGGCGATGACATCCGTCGAGTGGAGATGACCGCCGGTGCCGGAACGCTGGAAGTAGCTGCAACAACCCATATCGTGATCGATCCATCGGCGCGGATATTGAAGCGGTCGCTGGCCGTTGAGCAGTTCCAAGCGTATCAGTTACGCCGTCAACAGGGGGCAAAATAGCATGACACCGCGCCGCACAAGGCACAGGCTCGCCGCAACTCGGCCGGCAGCGGATACCAGCAATTGACGGCGGGCATCCACACTATCGGCTATCCCGAACCCATCGCCATGATGATCGGCTGGCTGGTGTTCTTTGCCGCACTCGCAGCCGCCCGGTGGCGCGCGCGCGGCGCTCCGCGCAATGCAGGAGGCAAGCGCGACCGGCGATCGATTGCGTGGATAATGCTTCAGGGCCTGGGCATTGGTGTGGTCGGGGTCGGGCCCATACTGCGCTCGGCTGAACCCTATGCGCTGCGCCATTGGTTGGCGGGTACCGCTGTCCTCGCGCTGTTTGCCGCAACGGCCGCCCTGTTTCACTGGGCAAGTGTGACGATGGGGCGCAACTGGGCGCTGGTCGCGCGCACGCGGGGGGACGGCAATCTGGTGACGACCGGGCCGTTCGTTCATGTCCGCAACCCGATTTACCTGGCACTGGCGCTGTTCCTGTTCGCGCTGGCGCTTGGCATGGGCCACTGGGGCGCGGTGCTCGTCGGCCTTCCGATCTATGCACTTGCCACCTGGCTCCGCGTCCGCAGCGAAGAAGCGGTGCTGCGCGCAACATTTGGCAAGAGCTTTGACGCCTATGCGCAGCGTGTGCCGCGGTTTGTGCCCAATTTTTTGCCCACCAGACCGGTTGACTGACCGGCGGCGTGCGGGGTGACGCATTGGCCGTTATGGTCTAAACGCCTCGTCATGTCAGTCGCTGTCAAAATTTGCGGGCTTTCCACCCCAGAAGCCGTCGATGCGGCGATTGCCGGTGGTGCACGATATGTTGGCTTGATATTTTTTGCCAAAAGTCCGCGCAATATTTCAATTCCCCGGGCCGCCAGCCTCGTCGCGCGCCTGCCCCGTCATGTCGGCGCGGTCGGGGTGTTTGTTGATCCCGATGCGGCGCTGCTCGATGCGGTGCGGGCGCAAGTGACGCTAAGTGCCATCCAGCTCCACGGCAATGAACGCCCCGCCTTTACGGTGCAAATGGGCCGGCGCCACGGCATCGAAATCTGGAAGGCGATTGCGGTCAAAACAGCGGGTGACATCGCGTCTGCCAGCAAATATCGCGGCGCCGTCTCCCGGATCCTATATGACGCCAAGACGCCCGAAGGCGCGGCGCTGCCCGGCGGCATGGGCGTTCGGTTTGACTGGACGCTACTCCAGGGTGCGCGCCACCCGCTGCCATGGGCGCTATCAGGCGGGCTTGATGCGGCCAATGTGGCCGACGCGGTGCGGATTACCGGCGCGACCCTCGTCGACACCTCATCCGGCGTTGAAAGTGCGCCGGGCATCAAGGATATAGACAAGATCGCCGCATTCCTTAAAGCCGCAAGGCAGCTATGAACGTCCCCCATTCCCTTCGCGCCCAGCCGGATGACCGTGGTCATTTCGGCGCCTTTGGCGGCCGCTATGTAGCCGAAACGCTGATGCCGCTCGTGCTGGAGCTGGAAGCCGAATATACCCGCGCCAAGGCTGACCCAGCGTTTCATGCGCAGTTTGAGGATTTGCTCGAACACTATGTCGGCCGCCCCAGCCCCCTGTATTTCGCCGAACGGCTGACCGAGGAACTGCGTAAAATTGCGCCCAGCGGCATGGGCGCGCAAATCTGGTTCAAGCGCGACGAATTGAACCACACCGGCGCGCACAAGATCAACAATTGCGTCGGCCAGATTTTGCTCGCGATGCGCATGGGCAAGACGCGCATCATCGCCGAGACCGGCGCGGGCCAGCACGGCGTGGCGACCGCCACTGTCTGCGCGCGCTTCGGCCTGCCTTGCGTCATCTATATGGGCGCGCGCGATATCGAGCGGCAGCAGCCAAATGTGTTCCGCATGAAGCTGTTGGGGGCCGAGGTCCGCCCGGTGACATCAGGCGCGGCGACGCTGAAAGACGCGATGAACGAGGGCCTGCGTGATTGGGTCGCGAATGTCCACGACACATTCTACATCATTGGCACCGCGGCTGGCCCCCATCCCTACCCCGAACTGGTGCGGGATTTTCAGAGCGTGATCGGCAAGGAAGCCCGCGCACAGATGCTCGCGCGCGTCGGCCGACTGCCGGATTTGCTGGTGGCCGCGATTGGCGGCGGCTCAAACGCGATTGGCCTGTTCCACCCATTTCTCGACGATGCCGATGTCAAGATGCTCGGCGTGGAAGCGGCAGGCCATGGGCTGGACAAGGAACATGCAGCGTCGCTTGCAGGCGGCGCGCCGGGCATTCTCCACGGCAACAAAACCTATCTGCTCCAGGATGATGACGGCCAGATCACGGAAGCCCACTCGATTTCGGCCGGGCTAGATTACCCCGGCATCGGCCCTGAACATGCGTGGCTCCGCGACATTGGCCGGGTGGACTATTCCAGCGCGACCGACACCGAAGCGCTTGATGCGTTCCAGCTCGTTTGCCGCACCGAGGGCATCATCCCGGCGCTCGAACCAAGCCATGCGGTTGCCGCCATCACTCGCGTCGCGCCAACGATGCGCGCCGACCAGATCATCCTCGCCAACATGTGCGGCCGCGGCGACAAGGACATCTTCACGGTCGCAGAGGCGCTGGGAGCGGCGATGTGAGCGAGGCGGGCATTCATGGTGACGCCTTGTCGGGCCGATGTCATTGTGGCGCGGTGCGCGTGCGGCTCTCGACAGCCCTGGCGCCGGCGTCATTCGTGCCGCGAAGCTGTCAGTGTTCGTTTTGCCGAAAACATGGCGTCGTCGCGGTGAGCGATCCTTCGGGTGAATTGCTAATCGAATTTGCTGACGAAAGAGTGATTTGTCATTATCAGTTTGGTCTCATGACCGCAGATTTCCTCATCTGCAGCACGTGCGGCGTTTATCTGGCTGCCTTGGATTATAACGCCGAGACGTTGATCGGCGTGCTAAATGCCCGCACGCTCGATCGCTTCGGCGAATTTGGAATGCCTCAAGCGGTCTCTTTCGAAGGTGAGGATGCCACCGAGCGCAGCGCTCGACGATTGGCTCGATGGACCCCAACCGTCATTCATGGCCGAGTCGCTGAAGCGTCAGCGTCGTCCCCTCGCCATCAGGAGCAGGTTTTGTGACCCGCCTTTCCGCCGCCTTCCCCGCAAACCGCGCCGCCCTCGTTACCTTCGTGACCGCAGGCGATGGCCCAACGCCTGCCATCCTCGATGCGCTCGTTGCGGGCGGGGCGGACGTTATCGAGCTCGGCATGCCGTTCACGGACCCGATGGCGGATGGCCCGGCAATTCAGGCAGCGAACCTGCGCAGCCTTGCCGCCGGCACGACCACCGCCGACATCCTCGCCATCGCCGCCGGTTTCCGCATACGCCACCCCGGCGTTCCGCTCGTCCTGATGGGCTATGCCAACCCGATGCTGCGGCGCGGTGCGGACTGGTTCGCCAGCGAGGCGGCAAGGGCGGGCGTTGACGGCGTCATCTGTGTTGATCTGCCGCCGGAGGAGGACGAACTTGCACCCGCCCTTTCCGCCGCTGGCCTCTCGTTCATCCGGCTTGCCACCCCCACCACCGATGCCGCGCGCTTGCCTGCGGTGCTCTCGGGCGCCAGCGGGTTCGTTTATTACGTGTCGGTCGCTGGCATTACTGGCCTGCAACAGGCCGCGCAAACTTCGATTGACGACGCAGTTGCCCGGCTCAAGCAGGCCACCAACTTGCCAATTGCGGTTGGCTTTGGCGTGCGCACGCCCGAACAGGCGGCGAGCATCGCACGGGTGGCAGACGGCGTGGTGGTGGGCTCGGCAATCGTCGATATCATCGGCAACTATGGCGCGGATGCCGCTGCTCCTGTCCGCGCCTATGTAAACAGCCTCGCCGTCGCCATGGCAGATGCCAGAAAGGTTCCCGCATGAGCTGGCTATCGAGCGTTCGCAACGCGCTGTCGTTTGTCGTCCCGAAAAAGGAAACGCCCGACACCTTGTGGCACAAATGCAAGGGCTGCGGGCAGCTGGTGTTCGCAAAGGAGATGGAAGAAAATCTCCACGTCTGCCCGCATTGCGAATATCATGAGCGGATCGGCCCAAAATTGCGGTTTGCTTATACCTTCGACCCCGACAGCTTCAGCGTGTTGCCTGCCCCGCGCGTGCCGGAAGATCCGCTAAAGTTTCGCGACACCAAGCGCTATGCGGATCGGTTGAAAGCTGCACGCCTCGCCAATGCCGAGGGAGACGCGCTCGTCAATGCCCTGGGCACGATTCATGCGCGCCCGGTCGTTATTGGCGTGCAGGACTTCGCGTTCATGGGCGGGTCAATGGGTCTCGCTGTCGGCGCCGCGTTCGTTTCTGGCGTCGAGGCAGCGATCGCCAATCGGTGCCCTTATGTCATCTTCACCGCCTCTGGCGGCGCGCGGATGCAGGAGGGCATTTTGTCGCTGATGCAAATGCCGCGGTCTACGGTCGCCATTGAGATGCTGCACGATGCGGGCTTGCCCTATATTGTGGTGTTGACGGACCCGACATCGGGCGGGGTGATGGCGGCCTATGCCATGCTTGGCGATGTGCAGATTGCCGAACCCAAGGCGACGCTTGCGTTTACTGGTCGCCGCGTGATCGAAAACACCATTCGCGAAAAACTGCCGGACGATTTCCAGACATCGGAATATCTGCTCGCGCACGGCATGATCGACATGGTGACGGCGCGGCGCGACCTGCGCGACACGCTGGGCCGGGTGGTTGCGTATCTGGGCGCTGCCCGGGCGGCTTGATACCGCGCCGCAATCGGTAAGGCTGGCCCGTAGATGCCCGATTTCGCGACCTCCAGCGCGCCCGATGTGCAGACGCAGCTCGACAGGCTCGGGGCGCTGTCTCCTGGCGCCGACATTCTCGGACTGGAGCGCATTACGACGCTGCTCGGCCGCCTTGGTGACCCGCAGCTGACGTTGCCGCCCATTTTCCATGTCGCGGGCACGAACGGCAAGGGCTCAACCTGCGCGTATCTCCGCGCCGCCATCGAAGCGACGGGGTTAAGGGCGCATGTTTACACCAGCCCACACCTGGTGCGCTTCAACGAACGCATACGGGTTGCGGGTGCGCTGATCGAGGATGCGGCGCTCGCGGCGTTGCTGCGAGAGGTGCTCGACCATGCCAGCGGCATCGGCGCGAGCTTTTTTGAAGTGACGACGGCCGCTGCGTTCCTGGCTTTTGCGCGTGTACCAGCAGATGCCTGTGTCATTGAGGTTGGGCTTGGTGGCAGGCTGGACGCGACCAACGTTGTGCCAGCGCCTGCCGTAACGGGCATTGCACAGCTTGGGCTCGACCATCAGGCGTTTCTTGGCAACACAATTGAAGAGATAGCGGGCGAAAAAGCCGGGATCGCAAAGCCGGGTGTGTCGCTGGTTACGATGGACTATCCGGGGCCAGTCGCGCGCGTCGTGAATGACATAGCTTGTGCCAATGGCGCCCGGCCGGTCGCTCGCGGCACCCATTGGCAATCGACGATAACCGATGCCGGTCTGCGCTATGAGGACGCGCGCGGTGTCGTGCAAACGCCGCTGCCGCGACTCGCAGGGGCGCATCAGGCCCAAAATCTTGCGCTGGCCATTGCGATGCTGCGCCATCAATTTGCGCTCGTCATTCCGGACGCGGCGTACGCCGCAGCGGCGGAATGGGCCCAATGGCCGGCCCGGATGCAGGCGCTAGATGCCGGCCCATTGCATGATTTGTTGCCGCCCGGCAGCGCGCTGTGGCTGGACGGCGGCCATAATGTTGATGCCGCACTGGCAATCCGCAACGTGTTGCAAGAGCAGGCCGGCGCGCGGCCGGTGCATCTGATCATGGGGATGCTGGAGAACAAGGATGCGCGCGGTTTTTTGCGGACGCTGGCGCACTGCGTGCGGTCGCTTCAGGCGGTGCCGGTGCCGGGCCATGCGCACCACGCCCCGGAAGCGCTCGTCCGGATGGCCGCAGATTTTGCGCTGTTCGGCGATTGTGCCGCGGATGTGCCGTCCGCGCTGACTGCAATTGCTGCGCGCGCTGATCCCGCCAATCCGCCGGTCGTGCTGATTGCTGGCACGCTGTATCTTGCGGGCACCGTGCTTGCAGCGAACGGCCAGTCGCCGCGTTAGCTGGCGGCCCTGTCCTCAACCCCTGCCGTGCCGATCGCCTGGTCGACCAGCCCGGTGCGCATCATCCACCAGAACAAGACAACGCCCGGCAGCGCAACGACGGTCGTCATCCAATAGAACGCGACATAGCCGAAGCGCTCGACCAGGGCCCCTGCCGAAACCGCCGTCAGTACCCGGCCGACGACACTCGCCGCCGCCGATATCAGCGCATATTGCGATGCCGTGAAGCGCAAATCACAAAGCGCCGCAAAATAAGCAACAACCGTTACGCCGCCGACGCCGCTGGCAAAGTTTTCAAAACCAATGGCACCGGCAAGTCCAAGATTGCTGTGCCCGGCGGCGGCGAGAAACGCAAAGCTCGCGTTGGAAATCGCCATCAAAACCAAACTGATAAGCACTGATCGCTTCATGCCTAGCCGCGCATATAATGCACCGCCAACAAAAATGCCGATCAGATACGCCCAGAAACCAACGCCGACGTCGAAGATCGCAATCTCGTCATTCGTGAAGCCAAGGTCGTCGAGCAGCAGCCGGAGCACGATCTGCCCCAGCGTATCGCCGATCTTGTGGATCAGGATGAACACCAGCACGACAATCGCGCCTTGTCGCTGAAAGAACTCGGTAAACGGCCCGACAATTGATGTGATCGCCTCGCTGATGCCTTTGCGCGCGGCGGGTTCGCGGTGCCGCTCCGGTTCGCCCATGATGAGCGCGGTCAGCATCGCCGGAAGCGCAAACGCAGCACAAGCGAGATACGCAACCGTCCACCCCATGCGCGCGGCCAGAAACAGCGCCAGTGACCCCGCCAGCACCGACCCGATCCGCCAGCCATATTGCGTCATGCCGGAGCCCACGCCCAGCTGATAGGGCTTGAGCTGCTCGATGCGGTAAGCGTCGATGACAATGTCGAACGTTGCCCCGGCAAACCCCATAATCAGCGCCGCGATCACCGTCGCGCCAATGTCGGCACGCGGATCGACCAAGGCGAGGTTCGCGACGGCGGCTATCACCATTGCGCCGGCCACCAGCATCCAGGACACACGCTGCCCAAGCGCGCCGATCACCGGAAGCCGAACCCCATCGACCACCCAGGCCCAAAGCGGCTTCAGATTATACACCAGAAAGCCAAGCGTGAAGGCAGTGATGGTCTTTTTGTCGATGCCGTCCTGCGCCAGCCTCGTGGTGAGTGTCGCCCCGATCATCGCATAGGGGAAGCCCGACGACATACCCAGAAAGAACGACGCGACCGGCGCCTTCTCAAAATAGGGACGGATACCCGCAAGCCACCCGTCTGCCGCCGCACTCGCCATCTGCACCCCTTGCCCTTAGCCGATTTCGGGCAGACACTAACGGCAAATATCAAGAGAGGAAGCCATGAACGCGCAATATCCGCGACCGCTTGAGCCGACCGCCGGGCAATTGGCGCTGGCCCGCGCGCTCGCGGCCGGGGGCAGCCGTGCCACGACCAAGATCACGCATGTCGACGCGATGGCCTATACCAGCGCGGCCCGCCACACAGCAGAGCAGGCGCGGATTTTCGCCAAGGTGCCGCTGGTCATCGCCCCTTCGGCCTTGCTGCCTGCACCAAACATGGCGGTGCCGCATGACGGTTTCGGCAAACCCCTGCTCATCACACGGGATGGTACGGGCAAGGCACATGTGTTTCTGAACGTCTGCCAGCATCGCGGCACGCGGCTGATCGAGGGCAGCGACCCGGTTTCTGCGCCGCGCCTGGTGTGCCCCTATCACGCCTGGGCCTATGCAACGGATGGCAAGCTTGCCGCCATGCCGCGGCCAGATTGCTTTCCGGGGCTCGACAAGGCCGATTTCGGACTGAAGGCGCTGCCAACCACGGAGGCCGGCGGGCTGATCTGGTTCGCCTTTGACGACGATGCCGATTTCAGCGAGGCCCTGGCATTGGGCGCGGATTTCAACGCGTTCGGGCTGGCGTCTCACCATCTGTTCCGCAGGCGCACGCACAAGGTGGCGGCGAACTGGAAGCTCATCATGGATGCGTTTCTCGAGAGCTATCACGTCCAGCGGCTCCACTCGACGACCATTGGCCGCTTCTTCAAAGACGGGGTGAATAGCGGGGACATGATTGGCGCCCACCAGCGTTCAGCCGTCGGGCGCCAGGCCGACCTCGTCGCGGCGGCAGGCGGCGACTGGCAGGCACTACGCGCGGCAATAACCTATACCTATCAGATGTTTCCCGGCGCCGTCCTCATCGTCAGCCCGGACTATATGAACCTGATGGTGATGATGCCTCAATCGGAAGCGGAGGTGTGGGTAGAAGATTTCATGCTTATCGCCGAGCCGCCGGCGACCGAAAAGGCGCGCCACCATTGGGAACGAAGCTGGGCACTGCTCGATGAGCAAGTGTTCGCCGGGGAAGATTTTCGCGCGGCCGAGCTTGGGCAACAGGGGCTGGCGTCGGGCGGCCTTGACCGCATCACGCTTGGCACGCTCGAAACCGGCATCCGCCATTTCCACGATGCCGTAGAGGCGCGGCTTTAACGCAGATCGTGTGCCAGCGCCTCGATCCGCTTGGCATTGGCGCCAAAATCGCTGCGCCCCACCCGCGAGACTGAGCGAATATCAACCCGCGTCCCCGAAGCATCAGGCGTGAAGCGCAACACGATATCATCCTTGAAGCCCCACCAGCTGGCGGTCGCAGTGGCCTCGATCCGGCCAGCGGACGGCACGGCCGCGACGATCTGCCACCCCCTTGCCTGCACTAGGGCAACGGCCCTGCGGAATGCGTCAGCAGACGTTGCCGGGACAATCACCGGCTTGACTTGCGGATACGCACGCGTCTGTTCAACGACATTTTCCGGCGGATAGGCAAGCGGATTGCTCCCCGGCCCCCGGAGTTCTGGAGTGACCGCGACAAACGCTGGCGGATTGGCCGTGTCGGTCGAAATGTCGTGAATCGCCGGATAGCCTCGCCCATTGGTAATCACGGTCGCCAGCGCCCCAAAGCCAAGCGCGCCCACAATCGCCCCCAGCATGACCACGCGGCCGCGCGCGCCCCGAATGAGGGCAACGATCGACCAAATCGCGGCGACACCGGCAACAATGGCCCCAAGCGCAAACAAGGCGAGCCCTGCCTGCCAGGGCAAAACGCCCCAGCGTGTCATCGGGCCAGCCAGCAGCACCAGCAACCCGGCGGCGACGCCAAGCATTGCGATAACCCGCGTCCGGCCCCGCGCCGGTAAGCCTGTCGTGCCAAGCGTTGCCATCATCCGTTCTCCACCGGTCCGTTCCCGCCCAACAGGGTAAACCCTTTTGGGAGCTTCGTCGGCAATATGCCGCTGAGCTTCAACTCTAGCGCCGCGATCGCTGCGCGCAAATCCCGCATCGCATAAGGCTTGGCGAGCAACCCTGCAGCAAGCGCGCTGGCTCCGGGTGGCCGATTTCCGGTGGTGAACAAGACGGTAATGCCAAGCCGGTGCGCTGCTCGCGCGACATCCAGCTCGGAGCCATCTGCCAGGTCGACATCGACCAGGACCAGATCAACACGGGTTCCGCCTTCCAGCAGCGCGGTGGCTTCTGCCACCCGGTCCAGCGTTACAACAATCTCAAACCCGTCCTCGACCAGCGAATGTTCGGCATTGAAGGCGACCAGCGGCTCGTCTCCGACGATCACCAATCGTGACAGGCGCCGACGCTTTCTAACGAGAACCATGCAAACGAGCCCCTTGATGCGCCGGCCGGCACAAGGCGCCGCTGCACAGTCAATTGGTGGGCAGCCGACAATATCCAGCGTGCCCGCAAATTATTTTCGAGCACCCGGGGCGATTCGCTGTATCAGGCGGGCTATGCGCCCTCCCCGCACACCTCGCCCCCGATCGGCCGCGCCCCGTTCCGCCACCCCGCGCGATCGCAACCCGGCCGCGCCGCAGCGCATCGCCAAATTGCTCGCGCGGGCAGGCATCGCGTCGCGCCGCGAAGTCGAGCGCATGATTTCAGAAGGGCGTGTGGCGAGCAATGGCAAGATCATCGATACGCCTGCAACGATACTCACGACCCTTGACGGGGTAACGGTCGACGGCAACCCGGTTGAAGCACCCGCCGAGGCCCGGTTGTTCCTATATCACAAGCCGTCTGGGCTGTTAGTGACCGAGCGCGACCCTGCGGGACGGCCGACCATCTATGATCGGCTGCCGAGTGATCTGCCGCGGCTGATGCCCGTCGGCCGGCTTGACTTGAACACAGAAGGGCTGTTGCTGCTAACGACGGACGGCGAACTTAAGCGCCAACTTGAGCTGCCCGCAACCGGTGTCGAACGCGCCTATCGCGCGCGCGCCTATGGCACCATCACGCAAGCCCAGCTTGAAGCGCTCATCGAAGGCGTGACCATCGAGGGCGTTCGCTACGGCTCGATCAATGCCAATCTTGAGCGGCGCACAGGCGCCAATGTTTGGATTGAGCTTATCCTGACCGAGGGCAAGAACCGCGAAGTCCGGCGCGTGCTTGAATATCTGGGGCTGAAGGTGTCGCGGCTGATCCGCACGCGCTATGGGCCGTTCCTGCTCGCTGATCTGCCGCCCGACGGCATTGGCGAAGTGCGTGCCCATGACGTTGCGGCCTTCCGCAAAGACCCGACACGCAATCCACCGCCCGAGCGCAAGGAACTGCCGCGCGGGCGCCCGAACCACGCGCGGGCAGACGATGCGCGCCCAGCGCCGTCTGTGCGGCGACTCGTCGACAAGCCATTGGCCGCTGGTCGCGCTGCCGCAGTCACTGGTCTGTCGCCCCGGGCCGCGCGCGCGCGCAAGCACCGCGAAGCCGGTCACACTGGCACAGAAGCGCCAGTGACGCTGACGGTCAAGCGGCCCGTGCGGCGAGTGAAAGAAAGCCGGCCCGGGGACGCCGAAGCCCCGCGTAAAGACCTGCGCACAGGCCCGCGAAACGGTCGGGCGAACGGCCAGCCGACACGGCAGGATGGTCCATCCGGTGGACGACGCGGCACCGCAAATCGGGCCGGTCCTGCGCCAGGCCGGGGCAAGCGCTAAGCGGTGCGGGTTATTGCCGGCACGTGGCGCGGGCGCATTCTTGTGGCGCCCAAAGGCGATACCACACGTCCTACCGCTGATCGCACCCGCGAGGCGCTGTTTTCAATGCTGACCAGCCGATTGGGAAGCTTTGAGGGGTTGAGCATCGGTGATTTCTTTGCAGGGTCCGGTGCGCTCGGGCTGGAGGCCTTGTCACGCGGCGCGGCGACGTGCCTGTTCGTCGAACAGGACCGGGCCGCGCTCGATGCGCTACGCAGCAACATTGCCAAACTCGGCATTGCCAAACTCGGCGCCGCGGCGGAGGTTCGCGCGCAATCGGTCCTGGCGCTTGGGCCGGCGGCGCGCCCGCTCGACGTCATCATGATGGACCCGCCCTATGGGTCGGGTGCAGGGGCGGTCGCGCTGGAGAAGCTCTACCGGCTCGGCTGGATAGGCGAGACCACCTGGGTGAGCATCGAGACTGCCCATAACGAGCCAGTGCTCTCGGCCGGCTTTGACATTGATACCGACCGGACCCATGGCCGCGCCCGGCTGACGCTGCTCAGGCGCGCAAACACCAGCGACTAAGCAGCACCGCGCCGGCGCCTCAGGCCGTTCCCGCCGCGCGCACCGCCGTCAGCAACAGCCAGTACAACCCGCCCGACAACGCCATGACGGCGGGCAACGTGATTACCCAGGCTAGCGCCATGTTGCGAATGGTGCGGGCCTGGAGCCCTGCGCCATTGGCAAAGGAGGCCCCCGCCACGCCACTGGTCAGGATGTGCGTTGTCGATACTGGCACGCCCAGGCGCTCGGCCAGCAATATGGTGATCGCGGTCATCATTTCTGCAGCCGCACCCATGCCATAAGTCAGATGCGACTTGCCAATCCGCTCGCCGACCGTGACCACGATGCGCTTCCACCCGACCATCGTGCCAAGCCCCAGCGCAATCGCGACTGAAATCTTCACCCACAGCGGAATGAACCGCGTGCCCTGCTCCAGCCCCGCCTGATAGGCACCGATCTGCTTGCGTTCATCGACGGAAAATGCCGTCGCGCCATCGCCACTTTTCGTAAGCAGCTTTGAGGTGTCGAGCACCAGATACATGTCGTTGCGCAGGCCCGGCGTCGCGGTGGCAGGCACCTTTTTCAGCGACCCGAACGCCCCGAATTGCGCGGCAACGTCGCGGGAAACGCTCCCAAGCGCTGCGTAAACCACAGGATCGCTTGCGGATTTCGTCTTGAGCGCGCTTTCCAGCACCGCGCGGGCCGTGTTCGGGGTGACGCTGGCGGTGCCGGCATGCGAATCGAAGATCGCCGCGCTGCTGGTCGCCTGCGCAATGAACGCCGGCGTGGCCTCCATCGGCATGCCGCGGTTCAGCGCATAGGCGGTTGGCGCGCAGCCAATGAGGATCAGCATGATGAGCCCCATGCCCTTTTGCCCGTCATTCCCGCCATGCGCAAAGGACACGGCCGTGCACGTGAAGATCAGCAGCGCGCGAATGCCGCGCGGTGGCGGCGCGTTGCCCTCGGGCGCGCGGTACAGCTTGGGATTTCTCAGGAACAACCTCATCGTGTAGAGTAGCAGCATCGCGCCCACAAAGCCGATCGCCGGGCTGATAAGCAGTGACGACAGCACTTTCTGCGCTTGTCCCCAGTCTACACCGGAAGTGCCGCCTGTTCCTGCCGAGATGAGCTGATTGGCCAACCCGACGCCCAGAATGGAGCCGATCAGGGCGTGGCTGGAAGAATTGGGCAGACCGACATACCAGGTTGCGAGGTTCCACACGACCGCCGCCGTCAGCAACGCAAAAATCATTGCAAACCCGGCGCCGCTGCCAATGTGGAGAATAAGATCAACGGGCAATAACGTGACGATCGTGAAGGCGACTGCTCCGGACGAAAACATCACGCCAAGAAAGTTGAAGAACCCCGACCATACCACCGCAACGGGCGCGGGCATCGAGTTGGTGTAAATCACCGTGGCAACGGCGTTGGCCGTATCGTGAAAGCCGTTCACGAATTCAAAGCCAAGCGCGATGAACAAGGCGATGGCGAGAAAGCCGAGTACGCCCATCGACATGGTTTCACCGACCGCGCCGGTGTCTGCTAAAATGCTCACCCCCGCATAGACAGCCCCGCCCAGCAGCACCGCGAAGAATAACAGCTTGCCGATGGCCGGCACCGGCTGGTTAAACCGCGGCTGATGGGCCTGTGGGGGCGGCGCGTCCGCATTGCTTGGATCAACCAGTGTCGTAGCCATGCTCCTGCCATCCCCTACCGGTATGATATTTTTATGACGAAGGCCGATAATCTAGCAATGACCTTTGAGGTCAAGCGGCACCGCAAACGCAAGCCGCCACAATTCTGGGGCTAGCTTGGTGCACAACTTGTTGTAGCACGCGCTGCGATGAACAAGGATTCTCCGAGCCGAGTTACCCCCAGTCGTACGGCGGGGCTGCGCGTACTTACGTTCCTCAACAATTTTAACCCCGGTGGTGTCGAGCGGGTCGCGCTTCGGCTCAACGTTGCGTGGCAGGCGCAGGACATCGAGGCGATAACGATCATCGGCCGCGACGTCGGCCGTGCGCGTGGGGCGGTTAAAGGGCTGGCCTATACAACGTTGCTCGACGGGTCGCGCTGGTATCATCGGTGGCCGCTGGGCGGCATCGTGGCCGATTTGCCGGAAATCATCCGGAGGGAACAGCCAGACGTGCTGTTTTGCGCAGGGAACACCTACAGCTTTGCCATGGTACTGATGCGCTTGCGACTTGGCCGCGCCTGCCCGCCAATCGTCGCGAAAATCAGCAACGATCTCAGGCGCGCGGATCAGGGGCTGCTTTTGCGAGCAGCCTATCATCTCTGGTTGAAGGTCCAGGGGCGCTGCATCGCCCATTTCGTCGGCATGGCGGCGCCAATGGTCGAGGAAATCTGCAAATTTTGCGGCGTCTCGGCTGATCGGGTAACGATCATCAATGATCCCATACTACAGGCCGACCAGATTGACCGGCTGGCGAAAACGTCGTGCCAACAGGGTCCGGCACGGCATGGCCGACACTTTCTCGCGATCGGACGACTCACCCGGCAGAAAAACTTCCCCCTCCTGCTCGCGGCCTTTTCGCGCATGGCCATGGCCGATGACGTGCTGACCATTGTTGGCGATGGCGTCGATCGCGCGGCGCTGGAGGCGCGAATCGCCCACCTCGGCATCGCCGACCGGGTTCGGCTACCCGGATACACCGCCGATGTCGGCTCATGGTTTGCGGTCGCCGATGCGCTGGTGATGTCATCAGACTATGAAGGGGTGCCGGCGGTCATCATCGAGGCAATCGCCGCTGGCCTGCCGATCATCGCAACCGATTGCAGCGTCAGCATGGCCGAACTTACCGGGCGCGGCGCTTTTGGCACGCTGGTGCCGGTCGGCGATGTGGTCGCCCTAGCGGCCGCCATGGCGGCACTGGCACCGACTCGTCCAGATGCCGCATCCGCGCGCGCGCACGTTGCTTGCTTCACAGTGGAACAGGGTGCAGCCGACTATGCGGCACTGATGCGCAAGGTCGCAGCAAACCGGGCGCGATAATCTGGCAAGTGAGGCGCGCTGCTGTTGCTCTTGGCGGCGCTGTTCCCTACTTGTTCAGTGATGTCGCTTCCAGCCGCTCCCTCGTCCGCGCCTGCCACGGACCCTCCCTATATCCGCGGGCTGAACGCGCCGCAGCGCGAGGCGGTGCGCACAACGGACGGCCCGGTGCTGGTGCTGGCCGGCGCAGGGACCGGGAAAACAGCGGCGCTGACCGCAAGGCTGGCCCATCTGCTCTACACGCGCCGCGCTTACCCCAGCGAAATTCTTAGCGTTACCTTCACTAACAAGGCAGCGCGCGAAATGCGCCACCGGGTGGGCGCCCTTGTCGGCGATATCGTTGAGGGGATGCCATGGCTCGGCACCTTTCACTCCATTGCTGCCAAAATGCTGCGGCGGCATGCTGGGCTCGCCGGCCTGCAGAGCAATTTCACGATTCTTGATACCGACGACCAGTTGCGGCTCATCAAACAGCTCATCATCGCCGCCGATATTGACGAAAAGCGCTGGCCCGCGCGCCAGTTTG
>JBJXEC010000223.1:0-38902 GCA_046155125.1 Sphingomonas sp.
TGCGCCAAGCCCGGTCTCGTTACGCCAGCGGACGACCATCTCATATCGAGCGCCGTAGTGGGCGCATAGCTGGTCGTTGCTTTTGCCCGCGTGGGCCGCGAAATCATCGGGCACCTCGCGGCGGACACGCCCACCCTCGGGCTTGCGCTTGCCGGTTTCAGCGGCGACCTTGAGGTTGACCTGATGCACCTCGTCATGCGTGACGATGACACCGTGGCGACGGCGGACATAACCGGGCACATCGACCGGCTTATAGCGCGCCAGCAGGTTGCGGATCAGCTTTTCGCTGCTTTCCATCATGCCAGTCGCTGCCCACACTGAGGGCAACACGGTTCATCGCCATAGATCGCATCGAATTTCGGCTTGTTGCGAATCCGCCAATCGCGCGCATATTCAACCCCACGGGACAGGGCATGGACCGGACCAGACGTGATCGGGGGGAGAGCCAGTCTGGACGCACCGGCTGCTGGGGTAATGCACCCCTGCCCTGCGTTATCGCACCCCGTGGGCGGTGCGGCGTTCGTTGTGAGGCTCGCGGTCATGCCGCCCTCGCCCGCTGCATTGCGGACAAGGCCCGCTGGCGCTTTGGCTGAATCACCGCCACCTCTTGCGGCACGATCGCCACGCCACCGGGGCTTAATGGACTGCGTGCCCGTGCAACCGACGCCGCAAAGTCAGACGCCTCAATCGCCGCCGTATCCAGATCACCATCGCCTGTTTCGTCGGTGACAATCGACCGCTGCCAAGGCGCGGTAATGAGCGACAACAGGTGATCAGGAACGCCAGCGGCACCCAGCGCGCCAATCGCCCACGCTGGCATAGCAGAGCCGTCTTTCCAGCCCTTGAGCGTCGAGAACGGAATAGGCGAAGCGGCGGCAATGACGCGCAGATCAAGTCCGCATTCGCATTGCGCGCGCCGGAACAACTCAGATTGCGCCGCAACGGAATCCCGCGCGGGCTGGCAAAGATCAGCCATGATTGTGTTTTCCGTTCGTGTCTAAAACAGCGGCATGAAGGAAGGAGGAATCATCACCGCCAAAAGGCACCGGGGACGCCGTGAAGCGCCCCCGGCTAGGTGCCGCCGCCCGCAGGGAGTCGGCGACGGGTGCGATGTGGATGAACTCGGTGGATTCGTGCCGGCGCTGGGCGCGGATGTATGCGCGGCGGGCGAGGTATATGGCTGCGAGCGCGGCGATGATGGCCAGCGCGATCATGCGGGGAGTCCCGATTTGATCTGCTGGCAATTAAACGACACGATATGCGCGGCTTGCGTGATGCCCGTTTTGGACGTCAAACCCCTTGCGAGGAGAACCAAGTGCCAAAACGTAAAAAGACGATTCTCGCCACCGAAGTGCCAACCATCAAATTCAGAGAAGGGATGTTCTTCATCGAACACCACGGAAAGATCAGCGCCTATCCGCCCGATCTGTTCATTGCTGTTCACGCAGCCGCCGCAACCGCCATTCGCGACTGGCAGGAAAGCAACGCCAAGTCTGTTGTGCTGCTGCGAGAGCGTGACGGCGGGCATTAGGCTGCTTCCGCCGATCGCGGCGTCCAAGGCTGGACGGCTTCAAGCGCCGCGATCTGCTCGTCGGTTAAACCAGCAAGCAGCGAATGCCGCCAACCAGTCACCCGTAAAATATGGATTGCCAGCGGACGCGATGGCCTGCGTTTGCCATTCACGATTTCACTCGCGTATGACAAACTGATGTCTGCCTTTTCGGCCAGCGTCGATGTCGTGGGCGCTTCGTTCATGCCCAAACATTCGCAGATTGCGAATGTCATTGCAAGCCCCCTTATTCGCAAAAGCGCCGACGACTTTCCAGCACGCATTTCGCAATATGCGGATATGGACGACCAAGGTGACAAAAACGGTGGCCCTAACCACCTTCGAGCTTGGCGCGTTTATCGCGGCATGAAGGGCGCGCAACTGGCAAAGGCGCTGGACATCACGCCGGGAATGCTCAGCGACCTCGAAAACAGCAACCGCGCGTTGTCGGCGAAATGGCTGCGGCGGATTGCGCCGCACTTGAACACGACGCCGGGAATGCTGCTAGACCACGATCCTACCGAGCTGTCGGCTGACATCATCGACATTTGGACGCACGCCACCGCGTTGCAAAAGCGCCAGGTTGTCGATATTTCGCGAGCCATCGTTTTGACGGGCACGAACGACTAACCGGGGACCGCTTCAATGTTTTCTCGCACCATCGCCTGCGTCATGGCAGCAGCCATCTGCGCCACCCCGTCAATCGCCCACGCCGCCGATCAATTTGATCTGGATTGCACGGACGGCAAAAAAGAGACCGAGCACTTTCGCATCGACCTGATCAAGAACGAATGGTGTTTCGCTAAGTGTGGATATGTCCAGAAGATCGTCGAGGTAACTTCGGGGCTGCTCAAGCTCCATGATCATGAGCCATCGTTGCCAGGCGACAGCAGATATTACATGCATATTAACCGAATTACGGGCGAGTGGTCCTGGTACAATTACGACCCCAGATACCGCAGCCTGATGAACATCAAGGGCGTCTGCACCCCAGCCCCATATTCCGGCATGCCATCAAGCGAGGCGAAGTTTTAACGGCCTTTTTCTGGCGTTAATGGAAACATTCGCAAAGCGCGAATAATCCGCTTGACCTAACATTCGCAATCTGCGAATACTTCCCCACACGACCACCCGATCCGCATCACCCGATGCGCGCAAGACGGTGGCGATCTGGGGAAGTTCGATGGCCGTCGGGTCCAAAACAAAACGCGCGAAGAAGGCAGAACCCGCCGCGCCCGTCATCACAAGCATCAAGGGCTTCGACAGCAACCTTGCCTGTCGCGGTTATCAGTTCGAGGTTGGTAAGACCTACGAGCATGACGGCTTGGTCCAGGCTTGTGCGAGCGGGTTTCACGCCTGCACCACCGACGCTCACCCGCTTGAGGTGTTCAGTCATTACCCGCCAGCAGGCGCTCGCTATTGCCTCGTTACCCAGGGTGGCGAAACCAACACCGACGACGGATTAAAGATCGCCTCCGCCAAGATCACGATTGATGTCGAGATTTCGATTGGCGATCTGGTCAAACGCGCATGGGATTATGTCTGGTCGCGGTCGGATAAGTCTACCGACAGTTCAGCTACCGGCGAGCGGGGCGCGGCATCAGCTACCGGCGAGCAGGGCGCGGCATCAGCTACCGGCTGGCAGGGCGCGGCTATGTCAATCGGATACCTTGGCCGCGTTATGGGCGCGGATGGCAACGCGCTGTTTTGCGTTGAGCGCGACCGATGGGATGGCCCGATTTTGTCAGCGGCCCATGGGATTGTTGGCACTGATGGGATCGTCGCTGGCACTTGGTACACTTGCCAGGATGGCAAGTTGGTCGAGGCAGCGCAATGAACGCCCCCGTCAAGATAACCGCCACCGAGGCACCACCAAAAACCTGGTCGGATTACGTCGCGGAAGTCGAAGCGCACTGCGCAGACGTGCCGGAAAGCCGCTCACCGTGGCGTCCATGCCGCGCCGACCTGATCCGCACGATGCTGCAGCAGGGTTGCGCGTGCGAGCCTGACATGCGGCGTGCGCGCGACGAGGCATTTGCGGCCCGGTTGGCGCACCATCCTGATTTTGGTGCGGCTGTTGAACGTGCTGTTGCGAAGGCGGTGGCATGATCGCCCTCGCCATATTCACGGGCAGCGCAGTGGCGGTTGCTTACGTGCTGATCGCAACACTTGGTCCAGCCGTGTCGCGCATTGTGGCGCTGTTTCGGGGGCAACCATGAACGCGCCCGCAATCCGCCACCCCGCAATCGGCATGGAAGCCGTCGCGCGTTACGATGCGATGCTGGCGCGCTGGAACGGTAATGGCCGGACATATGAAACGGTCGAAGCCTATTGGCGCGACCCCGCCCCGTTTGATGCTGAACAGGCCCGCGAGCGCGCGATCATCAACGCCCGACATGATGCGCGGCGTGACGCTGGGTTGCTGCGTCGGGACATCAATGAGGCGCTGGAAACCATGGTTTTGGAGTGGATGGAATGAATATGCTTGCAACACTAGGATTAAGTGCGTCCGAGATTGTCGCGCGCCGCGATGCGATCGGCGGCAGTGATGCCAACATCATCATGGGAGGCGACCCCACCAAGCTGATCAAGCTATGGCGGGAGAAGCGCGGCGAAGCCCCCGGCGATGATCTGTCGGACATTCTGGCGGTCAAAATGGGCAGCTTTACCGAGCCGCTCAACGTGGCCTGGTTCACCAAAAACACGGGCGACGAGGTTCGCGATTGCGGCAAGATCGCCCAGCACCCGACGATTGCCCACATGCGATGTACGCTCGACGGCATTACGACCGACGCATTCGGATTTGATCGGGTGTTCGAAGCGAAACACACCGGCACGCGGTCAACGGACGCCGAGATATTTGAGCGCTACGTGCCCCAGCTCACGCACAATTGCCTTTGCGCTGGGCTGTCCGGCGCGGTGTTGTCGGTGTTCAAGGGCAACGGCGACTGGGCCATGTTCGAATATGCGCTCGATGCCGATTATGCAGCGGCGCTGATCGATCGCGAGGCCGCGTTCTGGGAATGCGTCCGCAATGGCACGCCGCCCGCGCCACTGCCGCCAGAGCCAGCGCCTAAGCCCGTCGGTGTGGTCGAATACAGCATGGAGGGCCGCAACGAATGGGCCAGCCATGCCGCTGAATACATTGACACCGCGTTCGCCGCTGACCGCCACGACATCGCGAAAAAAGCCCTCAAGGAATTGGTGCCCGACGACGCCAGCAAGTGCAGCGGCCACGGCATTATCATCACGCGGGACAAGCGCGGTGCGCTCCGTTTCGCCAGCAAGAAGGAAGCATAATCATGGGTGAAGTTGTTCAATATCAGCAGCCGCAAGCAATCGCTCCGGTGTTCTCAATGTCCGATATGGAGCGGGTGGCGCTCGCTATTGCCAAAGGCGGACTGTTTGGATCTACCGACCCGAACGCGGTCTTGACGCTGTGCATGTTGGCACAAGCCGAAGGCCAACACCCCGCCGTCGTGTTCCGCGACTATCACATCATTTCGGGCAAGCCGGCCAAAAAGGCCGAGGCGATGCAGCGCGATTTTCTCGCGGCCGGCGGGCGCATTCAATGGGTCAAGCTGGACGATGAAGAATGCGAGGCGACCTTTAGCCATCCGCAGGGCGGGACCGCCACGATCAGTTGGGACAAGGCCCGCGTTGCCCAGGCGCAACTTGGCGGCAATGCGATGCACAAGAAATATCCGCGCCAGATGCTGCGCAGCCGGGTGATCAGCGAAGGCGTTCGCACGGTGTTTCCGAGCGCCACCAGCGGCCTTTACGAAGCGGGCGAAGTGCAGGACATGGTGGCGCAGGACCGCCCTAGCGCCCCGCAAGCGCAGCGTGCCCGTGACATGGCACCAGTTGCCGCGCTGCCCGACGAAAACAACACAGGCCGCGCCAAGGCCGAAGAATGGCTTGCCAATCAGGTTGCGTCGGTCGCCAGCGCCGCCGACGTCGATGCGCTCGACGCCGTGATTGCTGGCGGTCACAAGGCTGTTGCCAAACTGGCGCGCGAGCATGGTGATCTGCACCAGCAGATTCAGGACGCATACGAAGCGCGGGCCGCTGCCCTGAATGGCTATGGCGCCGCATCCGCCTTCACCGACCTGCTCACCCGCATCGAAGCCGCCACCCTGATCGCGGACGTGATGGCTATTGAGGCCAGCTACCAGCAGGCCCGCGCGATGTTCGAGGTCGCGGAACAGGACCAGATCGAGGCGGCTATCGACGCTGCCAAGGCGAAGATGAAGGGGGGCAAGTGATGGCGACGGAACAGTTCGAAGTCCGCAACCGCTGGACCAATGCGGTCCAGTTTACAGCAACAATCGAATGCGCGCCTGACGCGATGTTGAGCATCAAGCTGGGTTTGGCGGTAAAGTGGGCAGTCAAGGCGCGTGCCAATCTCGCGGGTGCCAATCTCGCGCGTGCCAATCTCGCGGATGCCAATCTCGCGGATGCCAATCTCGCGGGTGCCAATCTCGCGGATGCCAATCTCGCGGGTGCCGATCTCGCGCGTGCCAATCTCGCGGGTGTCGATCTCGCGCGTGCCGATTGGCTCCCTAAGATTGAGAATATCCACCAGAAGGTTTTTGCTGCTGCCAGTGCGGAAGGCGCGCTCAACATGGATGGCTGGCACGCGAATGGCTATTGCGGAACGACGCATTGCCGCGCTGGGTGGGTTGTCGTTCTGGCTGGCGAAGGCGGGCGAGTTCTTGAGGGTGTCATGGGCACCGGCACGGCTGCTGCGCTGATCTACAAGGCCAGCGATCCGAAGTTCGGCAAGGTGCCCGATTGGATGGCCAGCAACGAAGCGGCATTGGCTGACATGAAGGGCCTCGCAGAAGCAGAGGCAGCACAATGAACACCACCGAACGCTACTACCGCGTCATCCGCGAGCACCTTGCCGTGGCCCCGGATAAGATCACCGACGAGGCCGAATTCCACGCCGATCTTGGCGCGGACAGCCTCGACATGGGGGAGTTGGCCATGTTCCTTGAGGCAGAATTCCACCTCGATATCAGCGACGACGAGGCCGCTGCGGTCGTGACCGTGAAGGATGGGCTGGATCTGGTTGAGCGGCTTTTGGCTGCGAAGGTGGTGGCGTGATGACCCCGGCGCAACGGAATCGCCGCATCCGCCAGTTGAACGCACGCCTCGACGCGCTTGAGGCCGAACGCCGCGCCATCCTGGCCGAACTGCACCCGATTGAAACCGAGCACAGCCGGTCGCTGGGGTATTCGTTCCCGCCGATGCGCGGCAAGGTGCTGATCGATGTGATGGATCGTGAGTTGGCGAGGGCTGCGGCATGATCGAGCCAACAGCAAGCGCGGCCTGCCCGGACTGCGGGCACCTTACGGTCTGGCAAAACCCGCCCCAGTCGGGCTGGCTGTATTTCTGCCCCGGCTGTCACCATTGTTATGAGGGCGATGAGGTTGGCGGCTACCGACGCAAGGCCGCCACAGCCGGGCCAATACCGACGTGCGCCCCGGAACGATTTAAGGGGGTGGTTGACGACCCAATTCAGCAAGTAAAGGAGTTGATCGGCCCACCCCCTCGCAACCAATCTTTGTCGGTAGTTACGCGGCAAAACAACATCAACCAGGCATTGTCAATTCTCAACCGCTTACCAGACACACACGTCTTGGTTGAGCGGATGACGCTTGGCGACTTTGCGAACAAGTGGGGCTGGTCTGCTGCTCGCGAGGGATTGGCGCGCGATTTTGGAATAATCAAGCCCGATCCCGACCCCATCGAAGCCCTTGCCGCAAAGTACGGCGTGCCGATTGCGTTGGTGCGTGAGATTAAGGAGACGTTGGCATGAAAGACCAACTCGATACGCTGGCCGAGTTGCTGGCGAAGGCGACGCCGGGGGAGTGGACCGTTTGGCAGGAACGCACAAATACCCCTGACGATGCTATTGTGGAATTAGCATTCCAGGTTGGCGAGACAGACCAATTTGCGGGCAGTCTTTTCATGCTTAATGCTGGCGGCAAATGTCCCGCCGTCACTGGTTGCGGGCCGACTTCGGAAGCCAACGCAGCCGCCATCGTCGCCGCCGTCAACTTCCTGCGCGACAACCTGCCAGCCATCCGTGAACAGTCGGATGAGGTGGAGCGGTTGAAACAGGCGCTGGCCAGTGCCGAGAGCAAGGCTAAATCAGCCGACGCCGATGCCGATATGTATGCAAAGGCGTGGCAACGGGAACTTGGCTCTTACGGCTTCGTCAATAAGCGCCATCACATTGATGCTATGGTGCTGACGACGCGCAAGCTAGTCGAGAATGCTGTCGAAGCCCGCAATACGCTCGCGATCATCAAGCAGTGGAGGGTTGATGCAGCGACCGCGCGGACGCTTGGCGTTCCCGAGCCTGACCTATTCGCCGCCCTCAACCCCAAACAGGAGAACAGCAATGGCTGAAGCCATGACTGACAAACAGAACCCCCACCCTCTCGGTTTAACGGCAGAGGAAGTCGCCTTGTCTTACACTACCAAAGATGCACCGCTTGTTCGTTATGGCGCACAGAACAGCGAAGGCGTGGCGGTGGGCAGCGAGCATATTAAATATTTGAACGACAAGCTTAAACGTCGAAAAGGAGAACTTGCGGCGTGCGAGCGTATGATTGAATTGTTGCAACCGGAATGGGATTTGTTTGAAGCCCGCAATGGACACAATCTATATGTTGCGCGCGACTACGCAGATCACTTTAGCGCGGCAAGGAAACACCGCGAGGAGATTGTGTCTCTGGAAGGCGTGATCGCCCGCATCACCGAACTCGAAGCCCACATAGCCGCCGAGCCTGAGCGTATGCTGGCGGTGGTGGAGGCGGAGCGCGAACGGTGCGCCCAATTCGCATACAGTTGGTATGACGGCGAACCCGAGGTTGCCGAAGATTTACGTGCAGCCATCCGCACACAGGGGACTAGCCATCCTCAAAGGGAGCACGAAATGAGCGAACTGATCTGCATCAAGTGCACCAGCAAGAACGTGTTTGTTGCGCGGGATATGAAGTCAACACGTCATTGCGGTAATTGCCACTGTCAATGGCTTCCAGAGCATGACGGTAAAGTCGCATCGTCAGCCGATCTACGCGCCAAGTTGGACGTTGCGAGGGATGCTTTGGAAAGCATCCGAGATGCTCGCGTCGCCTTTAACGCGCATCCCGTTGGCGTGATTGCCACATTGCAGGAACGCGCGACTGCCGCCCTCGCCACTATTGGAGGCACCGATGCCTGACATCGAGCAAGCCCGCCTGTCCTCCGCCACACACAAGGGATACGCGATTGGCTGCATTCCGTGGCGTGCCTGCATTAACGGGCTGTTTGACGATGCCCCAGCGTTTCGGGCGCATTGGGATGAAATGCTGCTCAGGGAACGCGCAGAGGTGGTGGAATGACGCAGCGCGTTTATGACGTAAGCAGCCTTGCAGATCGATGGGGCTGCGGCACGGACACCGTGTACGGCCTAATCAAGAGCGGGCAACTAGCCGCGTTTAAGCTGGGCGGGAAGCTGTTCCGCATCCGATCCGACGAAGTGGAGCGTTACGAGTGTCAGACGATTACACCCTCCAACGATACCGGGGCGTCCTCGCCATTGTCTGGTACGATGACAAAGGCAAGCGCCACAGACATTCGCTTGGAACGGCTGATCGCGCATCCGCCGAAGCCGCCGCGCGCCGCGTCTGGAAGGGCCGCACAGTAAACGGAAAGGCGTACACGGTTGGCGAGGTTGTCGAGGCGTACCTGGCGAACAAGCATGAGATGCTTTCGCATAAGCGCGCGGCCGTCGCTTGGAAAGCCGCCGCGCCGTTCTGGAACGAAATGCCAATCGCGCGCGTCGATGACCAGACAGCCTTAGATTATCGCAAGCGCCGCCCGCATTGCCGGGACATCACCGTTCGCAATGAGCTGGCGGTAATCCGCGCCGCGTTGAATTGGGCGGAAAAGGCAAAGCTGATCGACAAGGCCCCGTTTATTCAGATGCCCAAGCTGCCGGAAAATTCCACGGTTGGGCACTTATCGAAAGTCGAGTTCCGCAAGCTGTTGGACGGTGCGGCCCGTCCACACGTCAAGCTATTTCTGAGACTTGCTGTAGGGACCGGCGCGCGAACCAACGCGCTGCTTGACCTTAAATGGGATCAGGTAAATTTTGACCGGCGCATCATTGTGCTGAACCCGAAAGACCGGGCACAGACCAGCAAATACCGCGCGACCGTGCCAATGAACGACCAGCTTCGCGATGCGCTACTAGAGGCTAAGGCAGGTGCAATGTCTGATTACGTAATTGAGTTCGGGCGCGGCAAAATTGCATCGATCAAAAAAGGCTTTGCAGAGGCGTGCAAGCGCAGTGGCGTCACCGCCACCCCGCACATGATGCGCCACAGTGCAGCGGTATGGATGGCAGAGGCCGGGATACCAATTATACAGATCGCGCAGTTCCTCGGTCACACCGATAGCCGCATTACGGAAAGGGTTTACGCGAGGTTCGCGCCGGAGTTTTTAGCCACCGCAGCGGACGCTTTGACGTGGTAAAAGGTTCATTCGCCCCTTTGCACTACGGTTGTTTTATGCTAGAAAGTGGCTTGAAAGCTGGTGCCCCCGAGTGGAATCGAACCACCGGCCTGCGGTTTAGGAAACCCACAACCCTATCCCGTTGTTGCCGTTTTTCGATTGCTTGTCTCTGTCAAAATTGTGGTTTAGGCCGCGTTTGTTCCGGATTTGATCATCACTTAGGTTCATCATGCACCAAGGGGAAAGGGTTTAAGATGGAATACGCAAGTCGTTTGCGAACCAAACGCGGCCTTGTCCGAGATTGCATGGACGCGGAGACGTTCGCTGCTTTGCTTGACGATCTTTTCAGCAACGAGCCAGAGGCCGGGAAGTCCGTCTATTTCTTTGGCGCTCCCATTGGCCCAATCAAGATCGGCTTTACAGAGGCGCTTGCCCGCCGCGAGCAAATGCTACGCGCGCGATTTGGCACGGAGGGGTGCTTTCTGGCGGTGGCAAACGGAGGGGCGAAGCGAGAGCGGGCCTACCACCTCAAGTACGAGCATCTGCGCCTCGACGGCGAATGGTTTGAGCGCCACCCTGACATTCTAGCCGAGATTGACCGACTGAACGGCGCATTGATTTGTTCGCCCCGTGTTCCTGTTTCGTTTATGGAGGTGATGTGATGGATGCCAATGATGAATTGCTGGCGCTTGCAGATCGCATTGACGCAGACGAGCGAACCAACGCCTTAGACGTCGCGATTGATTTGGTGCTGTTTAGGCCATGCGCCCACTATGTTGCCATCCGTGCCAACAGTGCAGGGACAAAGGCGATTTACACGGACAAGGACGGCAATGATCACACCCATTGGTCAATCGATTGGTCGGCCCTGCCAGAGACCGCCCCGGCACTGCGCTCGCTTGCCGCCCGAGCAGTAGCATGACCGCAGAATCCGAACGGGCTGCTATCGTGGCATGGCTGCGGGAGCGCGAGCAAATAATGGCGCGGTCATACGGGTTGGGCATGGTGTTGTGGGTTTGGTGGACGTGGCTTGGAACGCCGAAAGCCAAGGCAATGCGAGCCGTTCTCACCCATGCCGCCAACATCATCGAGCGCGGCGAGCATATCAAGGAGTCCGGTAATGACTGACCTAGAACGATTGGCGGCGGCAATGCGGGCGCATGACCTTGCAAGAATTGGCCTTGGCAAAGGCGATTGGAACCATTTATGCGGAGCCACCCAACAGCAATGGCTTGACGCCGCACGCGCTGTCCTAACCGCTCTACGTGAACCGTCAAACGCCGTGTTAGATGCCGGGGCGGATAACTTAGTAGGTTCCGTTGACGACGATTGGCGCGGCGATGCCTTGATTATCTGGCGAGCCATGATCGACACCATACTATCGGAGACAGAACCTAGCCCTGGTCAATAAGGCGCGCGAGATACCAAGCCGCTTTGGCTAGGCTTTCATCGCCGCCCTTGTGCCGCTCGCGCCAAACGTATTTGAGCGCATTGCCCTTGCAATAACCGCGAAACTCATCATCCGTCAGCGCCGCGCGTATAGCGTCAATGCATTCGATGTCGCCTTGGCGATAATGCGGCGGGTGGTTTACAATGTCGATCATGCGGCTTCCAGCATTTCCGGCGTGACCATGTTGCTGCCCACCTTGCCATATTTCAGGTGATAGGTGATGGCCTGGGCGGCGCGCTCGCTGATCCACCCGCCCCGCGCTGCGTATGCGTCCCGCGCTGCCAATGTCGGATGCTGCACAACGGTCATGCCGCTATGCTCTTTTTCCTCACAATGGTGCCGGTGCCCGCAATGCGCGTAACGCTTGGTTGTCGCGCCCCACACAATCGGGAATTGCGCGGCGAACAGCAACGGGAGCTGGTCGTTTTTCTTTAGGTGCCCGTGATGGAACGCCAACATGGTTTGCCCGTGCTGGTGGACGTAATAGGGCAATTCGCTGTCCTCAACCATCACGCGCGGCTCTTGCTCATAAAGCACGCCGAACAGCTTGCGCAGCCAAAGCGAGGTTAATTGGTCGTGGTTGCCTTCACAGATCAGCAGTTTAATACGGCCATGCTTTTGCAGCGCGAGCGCGACAAGCTGGCGGATCATGCGAATTGAAACATCGGCGATCTTGCCAAACCGGCTATCCGCGTCGAGCAAATGCCCATGCCCCGGCGTGATTGGCTTATAGCCGTCTGTGTGTGTGAAGTCGCCTTGGATGTTTACTATTGCCCATTCGCTATCAGGTGCGCCGTCAACCATGGCCTGCATCGCCGCAATGCCGGTGGTTTCGGCAATCTTGATGTCCCAATCCGCGCCGCCTTCCCGGTGCCATGCCAGCATTGCGAGATGGAAGTCCGTCAGCGTGTAGAGGGTTAGCAGATTTGCCCGCGTAAAGCCCGGTAGGGCGGTTGCAGCTACCGGGGCTATCTCTGCCCGCACGGCTTCAAACATGGCGTCTAGGACGGCGCGTTGGGCGTCCGCATCGGGCGATTGCCGCTCCCAAGTCCGCTCGACGCCGCCAGATGCATTGCGCTGCACCGTGACTTTGCCCATGCGATAGCCTGGCGCGACGCCGCTTTCAAAATGCCCAGGCGCTATCCCCCGCGCTGCGGCGTGCTTTAGCCGGTTGTGGAATGTCGATTGCGAGATACCAAGCGCCATTGCAGCCTTTTGCTGCGTGCCCTCGCGCTGAAACGTTTCAACAGCTTCCCGACATATCTCGTCACTGATCGGCGGCGTGGGCATATAGGCTCCTGTCGTCGTTGTCGGGATTTTAGGTAATCATCATCACCGCAACAGCCGCCAGCGTGACGACTAGCGCCGCCACCGCCACGTCGCGGATCGAGTGCATCGTCCACGCGCGAACGTCCCAGCCCTTCCACCACGGCATACGGGCACGGAAGCCGTACACGCGATCGATGGCGCGCTCCTCGGCCTGGGCAACCTCACGGAACACCAGCGGCAGGATAGCCGCCAGTGCAGCGACGAGGGGATGCGCGGACATTGAGACAAACGCGCCGAATATGGCGAGCGCGATGATGGGGTGCGATAGGCGGGCGAGCATCAGAACAGCCCCAGAAACTTGCGGCGCGGCTTGGCCTGCGACAGCGCGGCCGCCCACTCGGCATCGCATTTCGTGCCGATCCGCTTGGCCGTCGCCTTGTCGATATTGGCCTTCACCAGCTGGCCCGCCTCGGCGATGGCAAAGGCCCCCAGCCCGCCGCCGGTGCCGTCAATCAGGCTCTTGTCCGCCCCCGCTGTCTCGTCCAGCAAACCGCTCGCAAGCAGGATCGACATGCACGGGCTGTTCGGTGCCGTCAGCACCGGGCGCACGGTCAAGCAGGCAGACAGAGCGAAGCACAGCGTCAGACACGCCATTGAGCGAAGCGCCGGCGTCGGCTTGGGAACGGACATCGATTTGACCTTTCTGGATAAGAACATCGACCTCGACCTTTTGGCGGTTCGCTTCGTTGATCTGCGGGATGGCATCGGTGGCGATCTTGCCGGTCGCGGCGCCGAGCGTGGCGTCGACCTTGGATTGCGCGGCCTGGCTGTTGGCGCGGATCGGGCGCATGATCAGCCAGTCGACAGCGACCCAGATCAGGCCCAGCCCGACGACAACGGTGATGGCGTACATTGCCAAACGGCCCAGCTTGAGGGCGGGCGCGGCGGTTTCAGCGGCGCGGCGTGCGGATTTAAGCAGGCCGCTCATTTGTCATCCCTCGCCACATTGACATCGCCGCTATCGGTGGTCGCGACTGGCGTGCGCGATGACGGGATGCGCAGCACGCCGATCAACCCGCCCGCGATCGTGCCCAAGCCGAACGCTTCGATCTTGCCGACGACGTGATCGCTCCACGCGCCCGCGATAATGGCAACCGTGAATATGAAGGCCAGCGTGGCGAGGGTCGCCAAATAGGCGTGGAGTTGTTCGCGGGGAGTCATTTGCGGTATAACTCCGCCTCAGCAGCGCGACGGCGGGTCAACCCAGTCATCGGCTTGCCGTCGTTCTTATTCCACCGCGCGAACTGCCCAGCCGCGCCGGCATAGTCGCCCTCTTTATGCAGCCGCATCAGGGTCGATGTTCGCAGCGCCTCGACGCCCACGTTGTAAGCAAACGACACCATCGCATCGAACTGCGCCTGCGTCGTCGGGGCCGCGCCCAACAGCTTGGCAACACGCTCGGCGAACACCGCCAGATCAACAGCAAATCGAGCATCGCACCGCTCCTGTGTCCATGTGGTGCCCAACGCGATAGGCTTGCCCGCTTCGTCCTTGGTCGTGCCCCAACCGATCGTCACCGGCTTGCCATCTTTGCTGCCGGGGTCAGGGTACGCCTTCAGCTTGCAACCCTCGAATTTGTGCATCAGCGCGGTGGCGTTTTTGCTTGGCGTCATTTCGAAACTCCCTTGCTTACGGCCCGCTTACGTGGAGCGACCGCGACCGGCTTCACACCGCGCCGTTCAGGATCGATGGCGGCGTGCAGTTCAATGCGCTCGCGCTTCCATTCGAGTTCGGCTGCCTCTAGATCCATGACGCGCTTCTTGAGCGCCGCAATCTCTGCGGCCATCGCAGTCATTTGATCTTTCATCTGCGTGAACAGCAGCGCGCGGGCCGACTCTTCAATCGTTGCATCAGTTGAATGACCCTCGTTTGTCGCGCGCGTCCGATCAGCCATGCCGCGTATCCACCAGGCAGCGAGGCCAGCGACCAGAACCCATATTCCAAGCCCTCCCGGTGTGAGGCCCATGACTCCAAAAAGATGGTCTGTGGTGGGCATCAACCAATCCCAGCCGCAGCCACGAACAGCGCATCGATCTGCGCATCGGTCAGCCCAAGCGCCGGGCCGAGGGAAGCGACCAAAGGCGACACGCGTCGCACCTCGGTTGCATATTCCCAATCGATCTGTGCCGCAGTGCGCGCGGCGGCGTCTGCGATGCCATTGATCGCCGCTTCAACGTCGTCCAGCAGTCCAGCGCCGAGCAGCGCCAGGCGGGCTTGTCGCATCGAGACGATCATGCCAGCACGCTTGCTAGCGAGCCGGTCGGCGATTTCCTGCGCGGTGAACGCACGGGTGATGTTTTCGCGGACAGGCACGCCGTCCACATCAACCAGCTGCGTGCCTAGAAACATTACGTCTGCAGGGGCTGGTTCGACCTCGGTGATGACGAACACGCCCGATTCCTCGCGCTCATCCTGCGTGGCAAGTTCGCACCAATTCGCAGGCCGCTTGACGGCGCTGTCGCTTTCGCCGGTCGTGAAGCTGCCGACGATCTCGACCCAGTTGCCATCTATTCTTTGGGCGTAACGCATAAGATCATCCTGTCGGTTTATGGGTTGCAAATGATGATGATTATTCCAGCGCCACCGAGGCACCCTCCGGCATCAGTTCGATCGCCGCCGCCGCCGCCGCCATAGGTGCCGCCTTTGCTTCCTGTCCCTGCTTTATAGTTATTGAACCAACCAGCACCGCCGCCGCCGCCTGGCCCAGCAGTTGCCCCGCCTACCGTCTGCGTCCAGATGACTTCGGTCGAGCCGTTACCTCCCGAATAAGCGCCAGCCCCTGTAGTGCCGCCACCACCGCCGTTGGACCCGTTGCCCCCGTTGGATGCAGCCCCATAAGTGCCTCCTCCTGCCCCCAAGCGATTGTTGCCTCCTGCCCCGTTAAGAACGCCAGCCCCACCTCCGTTTGTGCCGCCGCCGCCGCTTGTTTGGATGCCGGAGGAGAGGGATGCACTATTCGCGCCAGCTCCGTTTGGACCGCCAGCGCCCCCGCCTCCGGTGGCGCCTGTCGATGCTATCGAACCTGAACTACCCCCGTTATTCCCACCATCGCCGACACCGCCTGAACCGCCCGTAACAGCAGCGGTGGAACCGTTGGCAACCCCATTGCCTCCTGAAAACGCGCGCACTGTCGCGGTCGAGCTGAACCAAGTTGATGCACCGCCGCCGCCTGCGGGTACGTTGACCGAGATCGACGCGCCAGGGGTGACCACAATGTTGTTCTTGAAGCGATATTCACCACCGCCGCCGCCAGTGGCAGAGGTTGTGATGCCAACGCCATTTCCGCCATTTCCGCCAGCACCGATGCAATGAACGTGGACGTTTGTGACGCCTGCAGGAACCACCCACGTCGTTGTTCCAGATAGAAGAAAGACAACGGTGGTCGGTTGACTCCCAAGTCTGAACAATGGGTTGAGGCGGCCAAACATTATGACAGCGCCTTGATTAGCGAGCATTCGATCTGTCCGCTCGCGTGGACGTAAAATCCAAAAACATCGATCGCATTTGCTGCCGTCGACAAAACTGGCGCACCACCTGGAAAGTCCCACGCCGTTCCATAGGATAGCGTGCGCGAGCCGGTCGCGTCCTGCGTAATTCGGAAGCGCCCGCTCTGCCCCGCGATCTGGTTGGTCGGGTTTGCCAACGTGCGGTTGCCTGCAAGCGTGACGTGGAAGTTCATGCCTGTAGCGAGGTCGGGTGTGATCGTTGCTGCATCCGCGAGTGAAACGCTTGCCGAAGCGCCCATGACTGCATTCGTCGTCAGCGCCTTCGTCGCGTCTGTGCCGGCACGGATTTCTGCGACTGATGCGAGCGGGCCAGTGGTCAGAGTTTGCCCTGAAAGGGCAATAATCCAATCGGTGAACGAGCCAGATCCCACAAAAGCATTGCTGGGCACATTCACCGTCAGCGTCGTGCCGCTATATGCCGTCACGATCCCACCCATATATTGCGTCGTCGGGTTGGCTGCGGACGCGGTCGACAGCCAGGAGCCGACTGCCCAGTTCTTGCCTGCCTGCGTCGTGAAAACCTTGCTGCCTGTTCCAACAGCGACCGACGTGGCCGATGAGCCGATCGTGGTCGCTGTTGCAGCTCCTTGTGCTGCCACCAGCGCAGCGTTCATGTCGGTCTCGAATTGCGGGAGTGCCGCCACAAACGCATCAGCTTTTGTTGCAAAGTTTGCTGGATCAGAGCGACTAGGTGCAGAAGGTAACGCCATCAGATCAACCCTTCGATTTCAATGCTCAGGTATGAATGGTTTGGCTGCTCGATCGAAATCGAGAAGTCGCGAAAGAACCCGTAAAGGAAGGTGGTCGAATACAGTTCGGTGCCGACATAAAGTGCAGGCACCGCGCGGTAGTCAGAGAGAAGTCGCTGGATCGAAACGATGTTCGAGTTCGCACAGAACACACGGAAATTGCCCTTATTGGCAAAGCCGCGCGCCGTGATCGAGGTGTTGCCGAACGCATCGGTGGTCTTCGTGCTGTAGTCGACAATCCCCGTCGTCGCCCCGGCCAGCGTTGTGCCCATGACTTTCGCCAGACCCAATATACAGCCGCCGCAAGCGACTGTTTGACCAGTGTAGGAGAGCGTTATGGTAAAGGTCAGCGCGCGATATAGCGGAGGCAGGCCGGTGACGATTACGTCCTCAGCAACCGATACCGGTTCTGTGAAATACGTGTACCAATCGAGGATGCCTGCCGTTGAGATCAGGGATGTGGTCTGATTGAAAACCGTCCCGTCAGTCGCGTCGACTGCTGCCACCGTCACTGATGTCGCGTTGAGGTTAAGCAGCCCGATGGTGTCGACGCGGTCACCTGGTGCGATCACGACAACGATCGAGTCCGTCTTGGTCGTGCGCGACGAGTTCAACTGATCGAACATTGCCCAAGGATTCGTCGGCCCGACATTCAGCCACTTGGTCGTGTCGGTCAGCGCGTTGCCGAGGTTGGCGTTGGCGAGGCTCTCATAGATCCTGTGCGTCGTGTCGCTGCGCACCTGGTTGCCGATGCTGTACGATGTGCCCGCGTTATAGGCAGCAACCGTCTCAGGCACAGTGGTGCTCGTTAGTTTGGCCGTCGTCACCTCGATCGGGCGGACTATGCGGAAGTCGCTCTCGCTCATGCGACCGGCACCGCAACGGACTGTTCGACCGCCACTGCCTTATATGGCCCGCGATCGTATTTGTTCTCGCGACGGTCGATGTTGTTCAGCTTGTCATTGATCGCAGCGAGTAGGCCGGCCATCGTGGTTTCGAGGGTGGCAATGCGCGCGTCGAGCTTGTCGTTGCCGGTGGTGATCGCCTCGGTCTGGCTGTTCTGCGATGTCACAATCGGCTCGAATGTGGCCGGGGCAGCGATGGTGACCGAGGCCCTTTGCAACTCTGCGATCGCATCGCGCACTCCGATCGTGGTTTCGTTGAGGTCGACATATCTGCTAACAAGCGTCGTCAGAGCGTCCAGCTGCAGTTGCGCATAGTCGACGGCAGCATCCGCCGCGCCGATCGCGGTGTCGACCGAACGGGCCACCAGGGCCACGTCGCGCTGATATTCCAGCAGCGTCGACGCCTGCGCCCGCGATGCGTCGAGGAACGCCGTGCCCGACGCCTGTAGCCCACCGAGCGCCCCAGTGTCGCCGGTTGCCGCCAGTGCTGACGTCTTGAGGAAATCAACCTGCAGCTGGCGATATGATGCAGCAGACCCGCCGCTTGCCGCGAACAGGCCGTCGCGGAATTCCTTGAGCGACCTACCGAAATTGCTGAACTGATCGATCGTGCCTTTGAGCGCCGACGCTTCGCGGTCATAGGCCGATGACAGTTTGCCTCGTGCGGTGTCGACGGCCTGTGCCTGCTGTTGCAGCGCCTCAGTGTAGCGATCCGCAGCCGCCTTAGCGTCCTCTGCCGCATAGATCGACAACAGGGTGCCACGCAGTGTCGCATCAGTCGCGGCTAGTTCCTCTTGGCGGCGCAGTGCCGTTGCCGCCGCACTGTTGCCCACGGTCTCGAAATAACGAACCTGAAGGTCGACGCCCGCCTTGCGCAACGTCTCCGCTGCCTGGGCCGCCTCCTGCTGCTGGCGCGCGAGTTCCGCCTGTGCCGCCGCTGCCGCCGTTGCCGATTCGGCCGCCGCTGCCGTTGCGGCAGTTGTGGCCGCCGTCGCGTCCTCGATCGCGTAGATTTGTTCTTGCAATGCGCGGTTGCTCGGGTCGAGCGCGGCCAATTCGCGCGCCCGCAATGCTGCGCTGTCGCCTTGAAGCTGCAGCAGCCGGGTCTCGATACCGAAGCGCTCGCTGGCGATCTGCGCCAACGCCTGCGCGGCCTCGTTGGCGATACGGACTTGTTCTTGCGCCGCCGCCTCCATCACGCGGACGGCTTCGTCCTGGGCGGCGTTCAATACTTGCTGTGCCGCCGCCGCATCCGCAATGGCATAGATCTGGTTCTGGACCGCACGCGCGTCATCCGACAGCAGGCCCGCCAGATCGAGCGCGCGCAGCGCCGCGACGTTGCCTTGTGCTTCAAGCAACTGGCGCTGCAGTCCGCCGATCTCGTCAGCGATTGCCTGTGCCTGTTGCGCCAGCACATCAGCCGCCCGCTCAACCTCATCAGCCAAGAGCGCAGCGGATTCCGCCGCTGCCTCACTCGCTGTGCGTTCGTCGTCGATCGCAAAGATACGATCAAGCAAAGCGCGGTTGGAAGGATCGAGTGCAGCCAACTCCCGTGCGCGCAACGCAGCCGTGTCGCCAAGCGCGCCGAGCAACCGAGTTTCAAGGCTGGTGCGTTCGTCAGCTATTTGCGCTGCTGCCGCCGCTGCTTCCTGTGCCGCGTTCGCTGCTGCCGTCGTTGCTTCCGCCGCAAGATTTGCCGCAATCGCGCTATCCTCAAGACCAAAGATGAATTGCAGCAGACCACGATTGGCGGGATCGATCGCCGCCAGCTCGCGCTCACGCAGCGCAGCCGTGTCGCCTTGCGCCTGCAGGATGCGCCCTTCGAGTGAAAAACGTTCGTCGGCGATTGCCTGTGCCTGGCGCGCGGTTTCTTCCGCTGTTGTCTGCGCTATCCGTGCCGCTTCCGCTGTCGCATCGGCCAACAGGCGTTGTGCCGCCGTCGCATCTTGTGCTGCATAGATTTGCTCCTGAAGCGCGCGGTTGCTCTCGTCGAGCGCCGCGATCGAATCGGCACGCCGCGCTGCCACGGCCGCCTCTGCGTTGCCTGTGGCCTCTAACAGCGCAATCTCAAGCCCTCGGCGCTGCTGGGCGATTCGCGCCAGTTCCTCTGCCGTCTTGGCTGTGTCCTTCGCGATGACGCCTGTCTTCGCCAGATACTCGTTGACCTTGGCGAACGCCGGGGCAACCGCCAGCAGCGCCTCGAACATTTGCTGCCCTGCATCGGTCGACAGATCGAGGCCCAGCACCAGCGCCTTGAATTGATCGTTCGTGGTGATGCCAGACACGCCAAGCCGCGCCAGTTCGGCGGTGACTGCGTTCATCACCGGCTGAATGCGCTCGGCTTCGGTCAGGAAGTCTGCGGAGAACTTGGCAACCGCTTCCTGGAAAGCGTCCAGACCGCCAAACCTATCCGACAGGCCCACCGCCGTCGCTGCGCCCCCTACGCCGCCACCGACGCCCGCCAGGCCGATGCTCGACAGTGATGTGTTCACGGTCAGGATGGTCCGGGTGACGCGTGCCAGCGTTTCGTAAAGCCCCTCGCCTGCCTTTTGCAGCGACGACAGGCCGAGCGGCGCATCAAGCACGCCCGTCAGCACATCGGCGATGCTGCTGAAATACGCCTCAAGCGCGGCTTGGATTTCGTCGCCCTTCAGATCCTTGAAGGACAGGCTGATCGCGGGCAGCGACACGTTATTGAGGTAGTTATCGATCCCGCCCTCGACCGTGATGCCGAGGGAATTGGCGAACGCGCCGACGCTCTTGGTGACGTCGGCAATGATCAACCCGAACTGCGTCAGGATATCGCCATTAACCGCGCCGTTCGTGGTGGCATAGGTCGTCTTGGTGCTGCTGCCGATACCGAGGAAACCGCTGTTCTTCTTCACGGTCTGCGTGACGTTGTAGACCTGTGCCTGGAATGAACCCGCTAGCACATCACCAACGGTCTGATTGAACACCTTTAGGCCCTGATCATAGAGCGTGGTCGTCTTGCTCGATGCGAACAGACCAAGGAATCCGCCGTTGCCGCTGCTGCCGATGCCAAGGCTGTCGGTGCTGAATTGACCGTTACCGCCAAGCCCGATCTGGCGGCTGATCTGCGACGTGAGCGCGCCGATGCCTGCGTTGATGTCACGCAGATACCGAACCATGTCGTTCGAATATTCAAGGTCGGTGTCGGTGTTGTTGGCGATCGTTTCCAGCGCGTTGGCGATGCTTTCAGACTGCGCGGTCTTGTCGCCAAGAACGGTGCCGGTGCCGACTGCGCCTTGAAGATCGCCGGGTGACGTTGGTGGCGCGGCAGTGGTGGTACCACCGCTAAAGCCGAGCGCTGCCATGGCCGCGATCATGGCGGCGACTGCCGCGAAGCCGAACGGGCCGAGAACCTCAAACATCTTGGCCGCACCGGCTGCGACGCTCTTGGCGGTCTGCACAACGGACTTGGCCGCTTCGACGGCGCGGAATGCGGCAAGCCCTTGCTCGGCAGCCTGCACCAGTTTGTAGCCCGTGCTCTGTTCCTTAAGCAGCGACTTTACACCACGAAGCTGATCGTCGAGCAATTTACGCTCGATCGTACCAAGGCGGCGCGTTGCCTGTTCTTGGGTGATCGTGCCCTTTTTAACTTGCGCGACCACATCTGCCTGTGCCGCCTGATAATCGGCAAGGTTCGCCACCAAGCCGCCGATCGCGCCACCGACTTCACCGAAGGCGTCGCGCATGATTTGTGCTGCGTTGGCGGCGCGATCCGCAGTGTTATCGAGCGCGATTGAAAGCGCCTCTGCCTGGCGAACGGGATCGGATTCCCCGCCCGCTGCGCTCTTGGCCGCGACGTTTTTCAATTCCTGTTCGTTGATCTGTGCGAGCAATACGAGGCGGCGCTGCAGGGCGTCGATGGTCAGCGTATCGCCTGCCAGTCGTGCCGTGGCGATTGCCGCCAGAACCTTCTCGACTTCCGCCTGATTTTCCAGCGTCACGCGCAGCCGGTCGCGCTCGGCGCCCACAAGGCCGATCAGTTGCGCCTCGCGCTGCAGCCCAGCAAGGCGATCGTCGAGACCCGCATTGCCCCTGTTCGCCCCGAACGCGCCCTGCAGATCGCGGATTGCCGACGAGAGGTCTTGCGCGATCTCCTTGATGGCTTTGGCCGCACCGGCCTTGGCGCTCTTGCCCAGCGCATCGCCCGCGTCCTTGCCCGCCGCTGCTGCCTCACGTGCCAGCGCCCGCTTGGTTGCCGCGTTGCCGAACAGGGTCGCGCCTTCCTTGATGAAGTCGCGGTTTACCGTGTCGGTCAGGTTGCCGACGAACGCCTTGCCCGCTGCAGCCGCCGCGCCAGCATAGCTGTTCGCCAGCGCAGGGATTTTCGGCGCGAGCAATGTCGGGATGGACAGCCCGACCTTTTCCAGAATGGGGTTTGCCAGCGTCGCAAAGCTGTTGATGCTCGCAACCGCCCTGGTCACCAGTCCGTTGATTGCGTTGACCGCCAGGTTTGTCCCCGAAACGAATATGTCGCCCAGCGCAGCCGGGAGAACCTGAAACGCGGTGATGATGACGCGCGGCGCGAGCGTGGTGATGCCGATCAGCAGGTTCGTTGCCGTGCGCGCCGTCTCGACGACGAACTTCCACACGCTTTCCGTCGACGTGCCAAAATACTCGAACGCCTTGGTCAGCGTGTTCGAGAGATAATCGCGCACCACGTCATAGGCACCGAGCGCGACGTCTGCCCATGTCACCTGAACAGCCGCGTTCTTGTTGATCTCGGACGCCATGAACCCGAACGCAGCCGCAGCCGTGCCCGCCAGCCCAATCGCCACCAGCAACGCCGGATTGGCGATCAGGAACCCGCCGACCAATGCGCCGACCTGTTTGACCAGGCCGAACACGCCAACGCCCGCCGAACCCATGATCTGCCCGATCTGCGAGCCTTGCTGCAGGAACACAGTCATCGGCGCCTGACCCGATGCCAGGCCGACCACGACGTCGTTCAACTGATAGGTCAGGTTCTGCAGTTGGAACCCGGCCAGCTTTGACGCGCCCGCTGTTTGGTCAAGCCCGCTTGCCGACAATTGCGCCGCGCGGGCCATCTCAGCCGCCGCAACTGATGCCGATTTGACTTGCGCACCCGTTCGCACGCTGTCGGTGCCGAGTTCCTTGATCGACGCATCGGCGCGCGCACCCGATGCGGTCAGCTTGTCGAGTTCCGCAACGCCGGTTTTGACGTCGGACGTCTCGACTTCGATGATGAGGCTGGCGAGGTCCATCAGGTTTTCGCCTTGGGCAGCGACGCCATGTAGGCGTTATCGACGCCCTGAATCGCGCCGATCTCCCATGCCGACAAACGCCCGCCCGTCACGCGGTTGAACCCGTCAAAATCGTGGAGTGACAGCCGCACTGGGCCATAGCCGTTATTGCCACGGCTCCGGTGCATCGTCAGGAAAGCATCCCAGATATGGGCGCAGTGCATCGGCAGCTCGGGAGCATCCGCAAGCTGGGCTGGCATCCTTCCTGTCTGCCGATACACTGCCAAAAGATGCTCCCGTAATGGTTGCCCGTCATCCTGGACGGCGCTCAGTTCGAATTGCGCCGCCGCGAAGTCCTTCAAGTCGTCAGTCAGCGCGCCATAAAATTTTCGAGGTCGTTGATGGCCTCCGTCACCTGATCCTTGAATGGCGGGTATTTCCGACAGACCATCCGAATGTTTTCGTCGGTGAACTCCAATTCAGGTCCATCCTCATTCAATGCGAAACCCTCCCACCCAGTGATGGCAGTAACTATCGCATCAATGTTTTTTGCTTCCAGCTTGTCGATGTTTTCAGGGTCGAATTTATTGCGTCGAGCGTTTGCTGCTTCACGCGCTAAGTATTCGTTGGCGAGCGCGTTTTTCTTTGCTCTATAAACGTCGCTGTCCTTGCCGACGATATAAACGAACATGCCCGTAGGCTCGCGCGTCTTGGCCGAAATAATTTCCAGCTTGAACGGCTTGTTGCACGCCGAAATGGTGTCGATATCGGCGAGGCTGAATTTGCGTGTTGCTTTGGTCATTTTTCCATCTCCTTGTGTCCCCCGGCGCGGGAGAGGAAAACACGCCGGGGAACAAGTAACGGGACCAACCCGGCCCCAAAGGGTTAGGCGACTGCCGAGTCCTGAATCGTGATGATGGTCTTGTCATTGGCGAGCGCCGCACCACCGGAACCGTTGATTTCGGCGGTGAACGAATGCGTCTTGACGATCTGCTTCTTGCCGTCGTCGGCGTCGTCAGACGTGACCTTGACCCGCGACATCACGAAGGTGACAAAATCACTCGTCGCGCTGGCGTTGTCGGTCACCACCATGACAATGCTGATCGGTGTTTCGTCGTCGAAATAGCTGCCGATGGTCTCGTCTTCGTAGAGCGCAGTGAACGAACCCGTCACCTTGATGTCGCCCTTCACGTTGTCCGTGATGCGCTTGTTGCCAACGGTAGCTTCGCCTGCGGTCATCGTGCCGTCGATGCTGATCGACATCGAGGTTGCGATCAGAACGCGCGTGCCACCGATGATGATGTAACCGTTCGTTGCATTCAGAATCGGCGTGCTGGTTTCCGCCGTTGGCGACGTGAGCACCTGGGACGAACCCTTGGTGCGGTTGAGGCCCATGAACGACAGCGAGACAGTAGCATTGCCGGTCGATGGCAAGCCGATGTCGACCTTGCCGCACTGCGTATCGGTATAGGTCGTGGAACGGGTGATGTCAGGGTTCCACTCCTCGAACGTGTAATAGACGTTCGTGTGGCCGGTCAGCGGCGCTTTGCACTTCTTGCCAACAATCGTGACGGTCGAGCCGGTGATTGGCCCCTGTGTCGTCAGCGTCGAGCCGTTAACGACGATTACGGTCATCACGAGCGCGGTAACGTTGGTCACCAGCAAATTGATGTCGCGCGCCGTGCCTGTGTACGTGCCCGCCGTGATGCGCGTGACGTCGCCGATCTTGACGCCATCGGTCAGGAAGCTGCCCGAGCCGCGCGTGACGGTGTAAGGCCCCGCGCCCGCGATCGTCAGGCTCAAGCCGGTGATGGCCGACGTCGAGGCGAAGTCCGCGCGCAGCACGTTGGCGATCATGTCGGCATAGGTGGCAGGCGACAGAACACCCGAAAGCGTGCCGTCCGTCTTGCCGACGCCGTAGCTGGCGCCCGTCGACATCTGGTGCGACGTGATCTCGTTGGACTCGAACGTGTCCTTCGCCATCTTGAACGATGCGGTCTCGCGGCGCAGCAACTGCCCGCCCGAACCCGACGCCGCCGTGCCCTTGGCCGACTGGGCCTTATAGGAAAGCTGCTTATACATACCTTGTGCCTGTGGCATGACTTAACTCCTTGTGATGTGGGCGTAAAAGCGCACGCGGACGGGGACCATGTAACGGTTGTCCTCGACCCGTGCGGGTGCGATCTCCGGTGTTCCGTCGATATGAACAGTCACGCCCGAAGCGGTGAAGGTGCGGCTCGCATAGAAGGTCGAGCGCACCAATTCGGCCCGCGTCTCAGCCGCATTGGGGCCGGTATCGAGCGGGTACATGAGGTTGATCTGGAGGAAGCCTTGCTCGCGGTGAATGCGGCCCGACAGTTCAATGTCGGCGGGGCGCGCGAGGATCATCGACACCGCCTGATATGCGGTACCCACGACGGGCGAATAGGGCGCGTTTTCCCATGCGGTCGCGAGGCTGGGCGACATGCCCGACAGCGCGACCTCAAGGGCTTTGCGACAAAGCACCGCGCTCATGCCGTCACCTCGGCAACCTTGCGCGCCACGATGTCCTGAAACTCGATGACGGTGCGGCCAACCAGACCAACCGGGGCCTGGCGCGACCAGCCATCCTCTAGCCGCTGGGCATAGGGGACGTTGTTCGCGAGATAATAGGTCGGACCCGCTGCTTCGGTCGGAATGCGCGCCACGTTCTCGGCAAGTGCGGCGCCAAAGTTGATGCCGACGACTTCGCCCTTCGGGATCGAGCCGATCGCGAGTTGCCAGTTTGCGCGGAAGTGCCCGCCGACATATCCCTTCGGCGGGCTGGACTTCCAGAACTTTGCATCGCCAACCGGGCTGCGCTCGTCGATAACGCGCGCCAGTTCGATGACCACGCCGCCAACGACCTGGTCAGCATCCTCGCCGACCTTCTCGGCGAATTGCGCCAGTTGAAGCGCGAACGACGTCATGCCGCACCTCGCACGCGGCAATCGTAAATGATCGACAGGCCCGCAGGCTCAAGCGGATCGATTGCCGTGATCGTCACGACCGAGCCATCAGCCAGGGTCACGCTGTCATCGACCACCGGGGCCGTGAGAACGCTGCCCGCCGTGTCCAGCGCGCCAAGCAATAGCTGTTGATCGCCTTCGACGACGTTGCCCTGCGCCTTAGCAAACGCCGCCAACGGTAGGATCACCCCCTTCCCTATTTGCGTGGTCGTGGTGATCGAAGCCGCACCGGTTGCGGGATCGTATGTCCCACTGGTGTTCCGTGTGAGCGTCACGGTCTGCCCCTTGGCTGCGATCTGGCGATAGGCGGAAGCTCGCTGGGCGACAGTCATCAGCGCAGCAGATCGGCGTTGACAGCCGACCCTCTCAAGAACGGGGCAAGCGCCATGTCGATCGCGCGGTAGCGAACGACTTGCGGCGAAAACTCGGAATATTCGGTTTCGAGCGGGCCGGCCTTCTCGCGGACGATGGCGCGTTCAAGATCCGGCGCGAGTGTTGCCGTAGCTGCCTTGAGCGCGAGATCAATGCAGGCGTTGACGACTTCGGGCGGCACGACATCGGAATCGATCGACCATCCCTCGATCACCACATCATTGCGCGGCCAGGACAGCGCCTGCAGCCGCTCTTTGCGCAGGCCATGCCAGCGGGTGCGGTATGCCTGTTCCATGTACTGCGTCGCACGGCGCAAGGATTGTTCCTTGATCGCCGTGGTTGCGAGCGCCGCCCATGCCGCATTGCCGTTCGCCGAATGGCGCGTGTCAGCAGCGGCAACGGAGGCAAAACTCTCCGCTGTCGTTGATGCTGAACCCGTCTCGACGATCAGGGCCACGGCTAGGCTTTCCGTGCTCGCGTGGGCTTGGGAGCGGGGTTCTCAGCCGTGGTTTCATAAAGCTGGTGAATGGCCGGGTCGAACGCGGCGACCCAATGCCAGCCGCGCGGACCATCGCGCTTGACGCGAACAGCATCAGGATTGTTCGGGTGGGTCATATAACGCCCTCCTTAAAAGTGGGGGCCGGGGTTTCCCCCAGCCCCGCTTTATCAGCCGAGGACAGTCGAAATGTTCTCGGACTTCCAAGCGCGCCAACCGTAAACGCAGCGCACTTCGATCATGACCTTGCGGTAGCCCTTGTAGAAGGCGATCTCGAAGACGAGGCCCGACCAAGGATCTTGCACGATCATCACGTCGTCGGCCGCGTCGCCACCCGTGGGCATTGCAGGCGGACGCATCGCGAGTTCGATCGCCGAACGGTGGAACATCAGGTTCGGCGTGTAGCTGTCGCCGATCGTGATTTCGTTGGCGTCAACGCCCGCGACCAGCAGGCCGGGGTTGTTGATGATCAGATCGCCCGACGTTGCCGTGAGGCCGGTGCCGACGATATACTTGTTCGTCGCGTCGCCAGCGTGCGTGATCACGTCGCCAGCCTTGAAGCCGGTCGTATTCACGGTGCCGCCTTCGAGGGTCAGCGCGGTCTGGCCGACAGCCTCGCCCGCCGTCACGAAGTCGTAACCGGTGCCCGCACCCTTGACGTGCTGCGAGATGCCAGCCGATTCCTTCATCATCACACCCTGAAGGTCGAGCAAAGTGCCCTGACGCAGAAGTTCGGTGCCGCCGCTTTCGTTCGCCTTCTGAAGCACGGCCAAGTTGCGCAAGTTGGTGCCAGCCGTCGTGTTCATCACGAGCGACACCTGGCCGTCCTCTACCGGGCAGCCGTTGTCGACAAGGATCTGACGCGCCGACGCGATCAGGTTGTGGTTCGATGCGAAAGGCGTGGTGCCCGCCGTACCGATAGCGCGTGACGATGCGACGTAAGCAGCAAGGAAGCCGTTCACTTCGATCTTGTTGGTGATCGTGCGCATCGCCTGTGCGATTTGGTCGCCGTAGATCGTCGAATAGCCCGAGCCGTTGTTGACGTGCAGGGTTTCTTCGCCGGTCCAAGGGATCTGAACCGAAGCATACTTGTCCAGAACCAGCGTCTTGTTATCGACGGTCTGGTCGGTGCCCTCGGGGATCGTCATTGACGGCGTGTCGGTCTCGTTGACCGTCTGCGCGCGAGTGAAGAACGAACGAACGGTGTCGCCCTTGGCCGCGCGGGCTGAGCCGGTGTTCGTCGTTACCGAAGGAATGAAACCGACCATTTCGCGGCCAACCTTGTCGGCGGCGATGTAAATGTCAGCAGCGAGATTCGTGAGGGTGTTAGCCATTTGTGGCGCTCCGATTGAGATGAGGATGAAGCTGCCACTGGCCCAACCAGCGATTGCAGTTCCGGCCCAACCGGAGAGCGAAACGGGCACAACCCATTTCTTGATATGGTCGATTTACTATCGCGCGAATCGCGTGTCAATGCGGCGGGGCCATCACAGCCCCGCCGTTTGATCACGCCGCGATGTCGACGACCTTGCCGCCCTCTTTTGCAAAAGTGGTGCGTGCGAGCGGCTCCATGCCGTCGAATTGCGCCCGCGTGACGGTCTTGCCGCCCGTGTCACCTTTGCCGCTGCCGTTTGCACCGCCACCCGCGTTCGTGGCTGCGCTGATAAAGAACTTGGCTTCGTCGGTGCCCGACCATTCCTTGATGTGATCGACCAACGCCTTGTCGCCGATCTTGACCGTGCGCTGATCGCCCTCGGTCACAACCTGGGCAGTCCCGGCCATCATCGCCTTGACCGCCTTCAGCATCGCGGGTTCTTTCACGCCAGCTTCAGCGAGCGCGGTGTTCAGGGCGTTCTCGGTCAGCAACTTGGACGTGTAGCCGCTTTCCGCCGCGAGGGTCTTTTCCGCCGTCTCGGCGCGCTTGGCCGCGTCGGTCGCTGCCTTGGTCGCCTTCGCCAGTTCGGCCTTCAGCGTGTCGCGTTCCTCCTCGATCCGCGCCACATCAGCCGGATCGATGTCCTTCGACTTGCGCAGTTCGGCCTTGGTCTGCTTCAGCTCGTCGAGCAGTTCGGTGTTCTTCGCCCGCACGCCTTCGAGCGCAGCTTCAACGGCCTTGTCGATGTCGGCCTGGGTCAATGCGTCTGCCATCTCGTATCTCCTGTTAGCGTTTCCGTAGTTCACTCAGCTTCAACTCACGTCCGGTGCGGCTCACCAGATCGCGGACCGTTATCTCGCCGTCTCGCATCAACTGCGCATACTTCGGTCCGAATTGTTCATCCTGTTCGGCGGGTGTCATGCGCCCGAAAAACTCCGCGAACGTCGTGCCGCGAGGTTGCAGGCCCTTCGATGACACGCGGTCACCGATCGCGGCGAAGTCCGCCGTTGCGCCGCTGCGCTTGGGAATTGGCGACAGGACGCAGCGGCATGATGCGTGCGCCGGCGCGGACGTGAAATCGACCCGCGTGCCTTCCAGCTTGTTGCCGTCCAGATCCCATGCCTGGCCGTCGAGTGCGGCGCATTGCTTGCACGTATGGCTGTCGAGGGTTGCAAGCCAGCGCACCCCGGCGATGTATTTCGACGCCTTGCGGTAGGACGCCATCGCCGCATCGTTCGCCGCTGCCATCACCGACGAATGCACCAGCGTGCGCGCGTGGCGGCGCGTCACCTGCATGATGCCGGGCTCGGCGCCCTTGCCGACGATGCGCTGCACGATGCGGTCGACCGTCTCGTTGTTCGCCGCGCCTTGCCTCACCTGTGCTGCAAACTGGCGCGCGGTGGCCTGTTCCTGCCCCTTCCACCAATCACGCAGCGGCGTGCCTTCCAGCAGCACGTTGTCGGCAAGCGATGCCAGTTTGGCATCTGCGAGCAGCTTTGCACCGCCTGTGAGTGGCGCAAGGATCGTCTCGACGCCTTCCGCAACGTGGATCAGCAGCGTCGGCACGTCGACGACCGAGCCGAGCCGCGCATAGCTTGCGGCTATGGCTTCATCCGCTTCCCTGATCAGCGCATCGATCTGCCGCTTGCCCGCGCTGGTGATGTTGCCCGATGCAGCGATACCGGCAAGCTGGCGCTCCAACTCACGCAGCACGGCAATGGCTTCCGCCTGATCGCCCGCCGCGATGCGTTCGAGTTCGAGTGCCTGGCGAATAATCGCGTCGATCAGGTCGGTTTCGTTCATTGGTGCAGCGTCACGATCTTGGCGTATTCAAACGCCTGTTCCTCGGTGAAACCTTCCGCGATGTGGGCGTCGTACAGCGCGCGGCGGGCATGGGCGATGTCAGCCGCGTGCTTGGCTACAGCACTGACGAGCATCCCGATGTGACTGAGGGATTCCGAGATTTCTTCTGGTGTGGGCATTATGCGGCTTCCTCTCGCGGTGGAACGGCAGCAACCGGCGGTGGCATTGGTGCTTCGTCGATTTCCCGCTGATGCGCCTCAAACGTCTTGCCGCCGTCGATGATATCCCCGCGCTGCAACAGTTCGAACGCCTCACGATAGCTGAGAACACCGGATTGAACGGAAGCGATGATTGCGGTGATCTGCTGTGCCGACAAATTGTTCGGGTTAAAGTCCCGGTTGATCTCATACTTGCACGCGCCGGGATGGCCCGCCCAAAGCGCAACTAGGGTCAGCGCCCACTCGATCGCCTTGCTGGTCTCGATCACGACATTGGCGAGGATGCTGTTTTCGCCCGCGCGCTTGATCTTGGTCGCGCCGAGGGTTTCGGCCTGGTTGGATTCATCGGCGATCATGCGGGCACCGAGCACGGCCATGCGCTGCTCGATCGATAGCAGGCGGCGTTCGAGCGACGGGACGCTGTCGCCCTTGAACTCGGCATATTCGACCCTTGCGTTTGGGTCGGGTAAGACAATCGCCTTTTCCCCGCCGACGTTGATCGTCTCGCCCGCCTCCAACACATGCCCGGTCACCACCATCGTTGGCGCACCAGCGAACAGCTGCGCGTTGTCGAGCAGTGCGGAAACCTTGTAGTGCTTGATGTTCGCATCGACCAAGTCGATCAGCGGCGGCTCGTCGACATCGCCCACGATCTTGAACGGCAGTTCCGGCAGCGGGTTCCCGTTCAGCAGCGGATAGATCGGTCCCTCAACAAGTTCGTCGTTACCCTTCGCGTCGATCCGAAACACGCGCTGACGATATGCCCCGGCTTCGTCCAGATCGAGCACCCGATAGCGCGCCTCGGTCTTGTGCTCAAACTCGCCCTCAGCGATGTTCGCGTCTTCCTTGAGCACGACCATGCCGAGCACGGTGCGATTGCCGAGCCGCACATAGCGCCAGTTGATCACCGACGTGATCTCGTAATACTGGATCGACGGGCGCATCCCCATCGATTCCGCCGCCGCGAGCGTCAACGGCGTCACGTTCTCAGGCATCGGCGGATAGTCCACCATCAACCCGAACGGGCCGTATTCGAGCGCGTCCTCGACCAGTCCCTTCGCCAGATCGTCCAGCGAGCGGCCGGCAAGGTTTATGTCGGTCAGCATGTCCTTGATGCCAGCGGGCACGTCGACAACAGGATCGCGTGCAAACGCCATGCCGGAAAGGCCGGCAATCGTTCGCCAGGTTGCGTTGAAAAAGTCCACCTCCTGCTTGCGGCGCTGATAGTCGCGGTCGCTCTCGTTGGTAAAGCGGCGCAAGTATAGTTCGCCGCCCGCATGAATAGCGTCCTGCCCGTCAACGGCATCGGAGCAGCGCTTCCACTTGGGGAGCAACTTATCGTAATCGGGGTGCGTGTTTTTGACGGTGTTTACCATGATCATATCCCTGAAATGGTTGCGCGTTGCATTCCCCGTCCCTTGATCGGATATTCGTAATCAACGAAATAGCGAACAGCGGTCCCGACGTGCTGGAACTCGCTGTCCTCTTCGTGAAAGGTCGAGCCTTTCTTTAGCTGTCCGTTAGCAAGTGCCTTGTGAGTGTATGGCGCTTTTACAGTATTGACAAACAAAAATATATCCCCTGCGGCGTTCCTGATCTTGGCACGCACGGCGTTTTGCCCGTCCTTAATCGAAACGGTCGACGGCTTTACGCGGCGCTGATACTTCCAGCCATTCTCGCGCAGCACCTTCTCTATTTCGAGATAGTCGGATGCCTGGCCGTGCTTTTCGCCGTCCTTGCCGTTCGGATCGCCGTACAGCAGGACGTGCTTGTTCTGGTGGTCGCTGAACTTCTCGACAAACTCGAGTGCGGTCTGGCGCGCGACCGCCGACGTCAGGATGATCTCGTCGAGCAGGAATATGTTCTCGCCCCGCACCACGCCGATGCCGGACGACAGCGGTGTGTAGTTGAAATCGTGATACCAGCGCAGCTGTTCGTGCGGCTGGATTGTCTGGGCGGTGTAATTGTCGGGGCCATAGTCCTCATAGATTCGGCCCGTTGCCGTTTCGAAGCTGGCCTCGAACTCTTGGCGGAACTGTCGCGCCGACATGGCCCGCTTCATCGAGTCAATGACGTCGGGCGGCAGGATTTCCGACGACTTCCAATGAAACACCTTGAAATTCGGGTCGTTGCCCTGTTCGGCTTTCAGGCACAAGTCATAGTAATGGTTGAGGCCATCAGGCACACCGAGCAACCAGCACCACGCGCGATAGTCCGGCTCGGTCGGGTTGACGGTGTTGAGCGCTGGCAGGATGTTGGCCTCCCAAGCGTCCGGCTTCAGGTCGGCGAACTCGTCCAGTCCTCCGCCCTTCCACGGCACGCCCTCGATGCGCTGCGGCTTGTCCAGGCCGATGACGTGGATCTCCGAGCCGTTGTCGAAATAGATGATCCGGTCGCTCTCCGATGGCCGGCGCTTGTGCGTTGCCGACAGCGAGAACGCCTTCAGGTCATCCCAGAATATCTTCTTTGCCTGATCGTGCGTCGGTGCGGCTGCGAAGTACGGACCCGGAATGCGGTTGGCCTGCTTGGTCACGAACCGCTTGAACCGCTCGGTCTTGCCAGATCGACGACCTGCAGGCACCAACGGGAAGCGCACGCCGCTGGGCACAGCATCAACCAGCGCGAGCTGCACCGGGTGATCCTTCAGCGGATACCAGCGCGCAAGCTGCCGGTCCAAGATGAGGTTGCCGGATTTCATTTCAGCACGATCACCAGATAGGACCAGAACGACCATGCCAACCAAGCGCACTTGTCGGGACGCCACTTGAAATAGAACAACCGACGCGGGCCGTTCTCGTAGTCACCATCATAAACCTGGGTCCAAATGATCTTCACGCGGGCAACCCTTCGATGATCTTGGCAACGGCGTCGGCAAGATCATTGACCGGGCTTCGTTCGTTGAACATGCCCAAGTGCTTGCCGATGTCGACCAGGGCAGCGCGCTTGTCCCACATGCGGACCTTCGACACTTCCTCGGTCTCGTCGTCATCGCCGCCGCGAACCTTGCGGGTGGTGATCTCAACCGACGAAAGGCAAGCGGCAGTGTCGTCGTCGAGTTCATTGATTGGACGCAGGATGCCTGTTTCAGTGAACAGCTTCCGGATATCCGCAAAGCCGATCTTGCCCAATTCTCGAAGGACCATATCGGCGGTGATCTCGGTTCGCTCGGCACGATTCCGCATCGCTTCCTGAATCGCGTCCGAAACATTTACATTGGTCAACAGCCGGCTTGACTGAGCGGTGGCAGTCTTTTCGCTATACCCAGCACGCACCGCCGCCTGAGTAGCGTTCAGGTCGATCAGGTATTCCTTGACGAACATGCGCTGCTTCGGGGTGAGTGCCATCATCCGTTCCTTGATCGGGGGTTGGTCATGTGAGCCTCAAGGTAGGTCGCCATCTCCCGCAAAATGTCCGGCCTATCCTTCGCCATGCCCAGCGCCAGGTTGCAACTACGGCACAAGGCGGCGCGAATTTTGTTGGTGGCGTGGCAATGGTCGACGAACAATTCCGCCGTGGTTGAGCAGATAGCACATTGGCCGTTTTGGCTGGCGATCAGGTCGGCTTTGATTTCGGGTGTGCATCCACCCCGACGCTTGAGGCGGTCACGGCGCTTCCATTCGATGCGAATCTCCCTTTCAGATCCCTTGATGCAGGCGGTGCATGTCGTGTTGGCTGTTTTGCGCAAAGCAACGTGACCTTTCGGGCATGGCTTGCCGGTGAAGTATCGACCCGCACCAACCGCGCGAGCAGCAGCAGCTGTTGCCTGATACACTTCCGCCATCTGCTCCACCGTCATGATTTGCTCCACCTGCGTTTTCCGTACCTGCTCCGCTGCTCCACCCACCACCTACCTACGGTAGGCAGGTGGTGGTGGAGCAGGTTTCAGGCTGCTTTTCCGCTCCACCTGCTCCACCTTGCTCCACTGGTGTTTTTCGAGGTGGAGCATCATGGTTCTACCCACTTCCCAACGACCACGAATTTGCGCGGGCGACGTTGTTTGTCGTCCATTTCGACCACTTCAAGCGCACCCTCTTTCAGCCAGACTTTGAGCATGCGGACGATCTTTTTGCGGTCTTTTACGTCCCCGTGATCGAGCATAAGAGCGCTTGCGATCGGTATCCCGACCCATTCATTCGACTGCGGAGACTCCCGCCAGTTACCCTCAGACACCGCCCTCTGGACCCGGTAGAGATGCGTGCCGGTCATCCCGTCGAACAGTTCGGGCGGCTTCCAGGGGCACGCAACACCCACGCTGTCGCCGTTCTCCAGGTCTTGGTTATTCATCCGATACCAGTCGCCGACTTCAGGCGGCGCGAGGTTGGCTTTGTCGTTGTCCACCCGGAAAAAGAAACGGCGCTCGGCTTCGTCGACACCGAGTTGATTGGCCTCGTCGTCGGTCATTCGGTTATAGACCAGCACTGACCGGGCCTTGCCGATCAAGGCCGAAGCACCGCGCGCGCTGTCTGCGGTTGCAACTTCCCCGTTCTGCTTGCGGACGTGGTGGACCAGGTTGATCGCGGCGCCGGTACGCTCGGCAACGACGTTCCATTCGCGGGCCACAACATCGATCGCATTGTTATCATTTTCCGAGACGGCATGCGAGCTGATGAATGGGTCGATCTGCAGCACATCGATCTTGCGCGCGATCATTTCAGCAATCAGGGCGTCAACCACGGGCCGCACGATCATCGCGCCGTCTGGGCCTTCCGTGGCCATCACGAGCGGCTGATCGCGCCCGCTATCGACGTGCAGGCGGTCAGCGATGTCTTCCGGCTCAATGTGGAAGCGCTGGGCGGTGGCGTGCAGTCGGCGCTCGATTTCGTCGTGCGGGTCTTCGAGATTCCACATCCAGACGTTCAGCGCGCCCTCTGGCAATCCCTTGCCGTAAATATCGCGCCCGGAAGCCATAGCGAGGGCTTCACCAACCTTGAGGGACGATTTACCCACGCCGCCCGCTGCGACGTCCAGCGATACGAATTTGCGCAACAGGTGCTTCCCGTACAGCCATTGCCGCTTGGGAATGTCAGCCGACGCGCGCCATACGAACGGGGTCGCCTTCACCAGCCGTTCTGGTTCGCCCTCAGGCTCATACGTCTCATCAACCACGCGCAGCTTAGGCGCGACGGGTTCGGCATCCCATACGTCGTCCTCGGGCACGCGCGGGGGCAGCGAGTCCCAATAGTCGTTGATTTGATCGGGATCTTCGGGCGTCATATCGTCGTCATCCATCCTGCCCTGTCCGTTCAATCTCGCGCATCGCCCGATCAACATGCCGCGCGGCTTCCATCGTGAACGACAGGCTGGCGTGGAGCCGGATCAACTGGCTGGTGGGCGTGCCCGAATAGACCGCGTTCGCCGCAATCGCGGCGATCACCTGCAGAATCGCCGCCGCACTATCCACGGCGCGCGCCGACCCTGCCGTCGCCTGATCGCGCAGCATCGCCAGCGACACGCGCGCGGCCATCTCGGTTTCGTCGCGGACGCCGATCAGCGTTGCGATGGTCTGGGCGTGCGCGTCTCGGAGAGCGTCGCCGGTGTTGATGTTGGCGGGCGCGTTCATGCTGCGTTTCCGATGAACATATCGCCTTGGCGCTGGGCTTGCTCAATGCGGCGGCAGGCAACAGCAAACCAATGTGGGTCGCGCTCAATGCCGATAAAGTCGCGGCCCATGCAAAGCGCGGCATCGCCGGTCGCACCGCTGCCCATGAAAGCATCTAGGACGACTTGGTTTGGCTTTGTGCTGACTTGAATTATGTGCTGCAAAAGAGGCAGCGGCTTTTCACACGGATGCTTTCCGCTTGTCGGCGGTGGTGGGTCAAAGTCCCAAACATCGCCCCATTGTAGCTGATTGTTAAGAAAAAACGGTCGGCGCAAATCCTCGTATTCTCGGCGCAAATGGTCGCCGTTAAGAAATGCTCGCATTACCGCATATTGTTCTGCGGTCGGGACGTTGTAGCCCATTATCCAATTTGATACGCAGCCAGTCAAACCGCCAGTTGCAGAGGGAAACAGTGCCGCGATTTGCTTGCGCGTCACGCCTGCCCCTTCAAACTCGGCAGCTAGATAGTCCCCAAAGATTGCGCGCTTGGTTGCCTCGCAGGCGCTTGTGTAGCCCGCCTCACCGTCTGCATAGGCGTCGCTGCCATAAGGTTCTGCAAAGATTATACGCTCACTGGACGCTTGCCAGAACGTCCGCAGACTCGTGACATCAACACCACTGCCCGCCGCGCCCTTGCGCCGAGCGCCTTTGTTCCACGTAATCATTGCAAGCACATTCATGCGTTCACGAATGGCAATTTCGACACGCGCGGCCATCTGTGGTGACGCAAAAAGGTAAAGGCTACCACTCGGCGGCAATCGGTCATTGAGCATAGCGACAACGTCGCCCATCCACTCAATAAACAACTTGGGATTGTCCCATTCGTTATCCCAATAATCGCCCTTGACCTGGAAGTAGGGCGGATCAGTCACGACAGCATCAACCTTGCCCAACGTCGGCAGCACGTCGCGACAATCCCCAAGGTACAGCGTGGCGCGGCCTATCGTCTCAACGCGCATCACAGCCCCTCCCGCGTAACAAAAGGCGCGCCCAACCCACGCAACCAGGCCACACACGCGGCGGGCGTAAAGAAACACGCCACAGCCTTGCCGCGCGCGTGCATCTTGTTCCCCCAGTCGATCTGGGCGGGTGACAGCCTCCCCGCGCGCCCAGCCTTGGTATAGCCTTTCCACTCGCACCAAGCCGACCCGCCTTCCCACGTACAGGTCAGATCAAACACGCCGCCAACGATGCCCTCGCGCTTCGCCTGGCGTGGGTTGCGCTTGCCTGCGTTGGCGTTGGCGAAGATCATCACCGTCGGCGCGATCGTTCGCATCTCCTTGATGAACGCGGATTGCCGTTGCAGCTCGGTCCACGTCTTGACGCCATCCGGTGCTTCGACGGGGAAATCGGGCACGGGGGTGAGTGTTTCGTGGGGTGGGAGGTCGATCATGCGGCCACCTCGATCGCGACCATATCGCGCGGGTAATAATGCTCCGCGATCCACCGGCTGAGAGTCAGCGGGATTTTGGCGATCTGCGCCGACCATGCTTTTCTTCTAGGGTCACCGCTCGACCATTTCCGCGCCGCTTCGCAATCGTGAAAATCTTTGAACCCCTTAAATCCCGCAAATCCTTTCACGCCAGACGCGTTGCTCGGCATAAGCGCCGGCACATCGCCCCAAAGGTGAAACGAGCCATAATTCCAACGCGACCGGCCCACCCAAGGAATCGCCCCGCGCATGTTCTCGACCACCAGCGGAATATGACGGCCCGCTGCCTCGCTGGCCTCGCGCTGGATACGAAAGCAGGCGTTGAACAGCCGGTTGAGCCGTTCGAGTTCCGCGCCCGTCGTGTCGGCACGGATCGCAGCCGCCTTCGCCTTTGCCAGCGACCACGGCATCGCCATGTAGCTATATTCCTGGCACGGCGGCGATGCGACGATCAGCGCGGCGTGGGTAAACTCCGAGCCGTGGATTTCCAGCACGTCGCGCAGGACCAGCTTGGCTGGATACCGCTCGTCGCCATATTCGTGGGCCTCGATGTCATAGCCGGTGACGTCATAACCCTCGGCAAGCAAGCCTTCAGTCCAGCCACCAAGGCCACAAAAGAGGTCGATCGCGATCGGCTTCATTGCGCCACCCTCCGCTGCCGCTTCCCCTGTTCCGCGAGCAACAGCGTCTCAATCAACCGCGGCGGGCAGGCATACATCCGCGCCAGACCGTCCGCCGTCATCGCCGCAACCGCCTTGTCCGTGGCGCGCGACAGCAGCAGCCGCAGTTGCGTCTCAGCAGCCGCCTGCGTCATGCGCTTGTCGGCGTACTTGCTCGCATTACCGCGCATCACGCAGCCCTCCGCAACCGAGCATCACGCGCACGCTTCTCATCAGCTGCCGCAATGATCTCGTCATCGGTCATAATCTGACGCCCGCATTTCCAGAACGCGCCATCAGTCAGCGGCTCCCCGCGAGCGTCGCAGCGATAGGTCGACCAGATCCGTTGCATGAACTTCGCGGCTTGACCGGCTGGGCTATGCTCGCGGGCGTCGTGCGGTTTTGTGATGCCGCTGCGGCTCCAGGTCGGCGCGGTGACAAGACCGGGCTTTGCGCGGCAGTCGATGGACTTCAACCACCCGTCGACCGTGCTGAAGCACTTGCCGTAGTGCTCGACGAGTTGCCGCCGTGTCATCATGCGGGCGCGCAACCGTAAATCGTCGGGCGCTGGTTCTTTGGCTGGTCGTGATCGTGGCGCGTTTGATGCGCCAAGCCCGGTCTCGTTACGCCAGCGGACGACCATCTCATATCGAGCGCCGTAGTGGGCGCATAGCTGGTCGTTGCTTTTGCCCGCGTGGGCCGCGAAATCATCGGGCACCTCGCGGCGGACA
>JBJXEC010000224.1:0-2760 GCA_046155125.1 Sphingomonas sp.
AGCCGCACCTGTGTCAGCGCAACGCTGCGCCCGGCACTGGCGACGGTTTGTTCGGCGACGCGGCGCAGGCTCTGGTCGGCGGCATGGCGCAGCCACGCCGTGGCAATGTCGCCGATCAAGGTGAGGCGCACCGCCCGTGCATTCGCCTCGCTCGCGAAAAACTGAGCCTGTTGGGCCTCGCTAAGCGCGCGAACCCGGCCGAACAGGTCGATCTCGAACGACGTGATCGTGCTGGTGATGTTAAAGTTGGTGCGGCGCCCGCCGACAATCGGGCTCCCGCCGGCATTGGTCCGGCCAGTGCCGCTGTCGGATTCCGTGACGGTCGCCCCACTGCCGATGACTGGCAATTGCTCGGCCCGCGCGATGCTGAACTGTGCGCGCGCTGTCTCGATATTGGCGAGCGCCACGCGCAAGTCGCGGTTATTGGCGAGCGCTTGCTCGATCAGCTTTTGCAGGCGCACGTCCTGGAACACATCGCGGTAGGACAGTGCCGGCAGCGCAGTGTCACCAGCCGGCGGATAGGCGCCGCCCGTAGGGAACGCGGGCGGCACTGGCGCTGCAGGCCGCGCATAGTGCGGCACCATCGAACAGCCGCCAAGAATCGCAACCGACAGCGCAAATGGGGCAAGCCGACCGGTCACGAAACCTGCCCCACGGGCGCGGGCGGCTCGACCGTTTCGTGGTGCAGACGCTTGAGCGTGTCACGGGTGGTGCGCCTGACGATCACGAAAAACAGCGGAATGTAAAAGATGGCGAGCATCGTCGCCGTCAGCATGCCACCGATAACCGAGGTGCCGATGGCGATGCGGCTGTTCGCGCCTGCGCCGGTTGATACAGCGAGCGGTAACACGCCGAAGATGAAGGCAAGGCTGGTCATCAGAATAGGCCGCAACCGGATGCGCGCCGCCTCAATTGCCGCGACGATCACGCGCTTGCCCTTTTTCTCCGCCTGCTCGGCAAACTCGATCATCAAAATGGCATTTTTGGCGGCAAGGCCCATGGTCGTCAGAAGCCCGATTTGCAGGTAAATATCGTTCTGCAACCCGCGCAGCGTCACGGTAAACACCGCGCCCACCAGCCCGAGCGGAATGACGAGCAGCACCGCGACCGGTATCGTCCAGCTCTCATAGAGCGCGGCAAGGCACAGGAACACGACCAGCAGCGACAGGCCATAAAGCAGCGGTGCCTGGCCCGACGACAGCCGCTCCTGAAACGACAGGCCACTCCAGGCGACGGACGTGCCCGGATGTTTGCCGGCAAGCGCGGCCATTCGGTCCATCGCTTCGCCCGAGCTGTGGCCCGCTGCCGCTTGCCCGGAAAATTCAAACGACGAAATCCCTTCAAACCGGGCGAGCGACGGCGGGGTCGTCGACCAGGAGAGGCGCGCGAAGGACGAGAACGGTACCATCTGCCCGTCTGCGGCGCGCACTTGCCACTGCGCGAGATCTTCCGGCGCGGAGCGATAGGGCGCGTCGCCCTGAACGAACACCCGTTTTACCCGGCCCCGATCGTTGAAATCATTGATGTAGCGGCCGCCCCAGGCGGTCGAGAGCGTGGTGTTGACATCGGTTTGGTTCACCCCCAGCGCCGCGAGCTTTTGCTGGTCGATATCCACCTTGAGCGTTGGCTGGTCGTCCAGATCGGTTAGCCGCACCTGCGCCAGCGCCGGATCAGCCAGCGCGTCCGCCAGCAGCGCCTCGCGCGCGGCCCGGAAATCGGCGCGGCTTAGATTGCCGGTGTTTTTCAGCTGCATCGTAAACCCGTTGGACTGGCCAAGGCCGCGAATGGCGCCGGGCACAAGCACGTTGACGCGGGCATCGCGAAAGCCTGCAAAAGCGGCACTGGCCCGGGCGGCGATGCCGTCGGCCGAGTTCTTCTTGCCGATGCGCTCATCCCAGGGCTTTAGCGATACAAAGCCCCGGCCCTGGTTTTGCCCGCCCGCACTGCCGCCGCCGCCGCTGCCGCTCACCGTCAGCAGCGCCTGAACGTTGGCTGCCTCGTCCTTCAGAAAAAACTGCTCGATGCGTCGCTGCACTGCCGCTGTTCGCCCTTGCGTGGCGCCCGGCGGCAGCTGGAAAAGCACTTGCGCGCCACCCTGATCCTCAGTCGGCAGGAAGCCGGTTGGCAGCCGCACGAACAGCAGCAACAGGATGGCGACGACGCCGGCATAGATCATCAGGAACAGGAACCGCCGGTTGACCACGCGCTCGATGGAGTTGGCATAGCCTGCAACCATGGCATCGAACCGGCGGTTGAAGCCATCACGCGCGGCACCAAGCCACATGCCCAGCCAGCCGGCGTGCGCGCTGGCCACCGTTCGTTGGCGCAGCAGGGTCGCGGTGAGGGCAGGGGTCAGCACCAGCGCCACTACCACCGAAAGCACCATCGCGGAGATGATGGTGATCGAAAATTGCCGGTAGATAACGCCCGTTGATCCGCCGAAAAACGCCATCGGCAAAAACACCGCCGAGAGCACCAGCGCAATCGCGATGAGCGCCACGGTGATTTCGTTCATCGACTTGATCGTCGCCTCGCGCGGGCTGAGCAAGGGGTCTTCCTCCATCAGCCGCTCGACGTTTTCGACGACGACGATCGCATCATCGACAAGCAAGCCAATCGCGAGCACCAGGCCAAACAGGGTTAGCGTATTGATGGAAAAGCCCGCGGCGGCAAAGATCGCAAAGGTGCCAAGCAGCACCACCGGCACGGCAATCGTCGGGATGAGCGTCGCGCGCCAGTTCTGGAGAAACACGAACATGA
>JBJXEC010000225.1:0-3736 GCA_046155125.1 Sphingomonas sp.
GAGCGGGTTGCCAAAGGCGGCCTGACCGACCTTCTCGACAACCGCTGAGATCAAATCCGCACTCGCCACCATACTCACCCGACTGCATCCGATGAGTGACACATGCGTGGAACCGGCACGCAGTCAAATGGAATGTCACTGATCGTCTGTAGATTGATCGGCTACAGGCGCGTCTCTAGGCCAGCGTGGAAATACGCGCTCGCCTCGCCGCCAATTTACGCAAAGCCCGCGAGGCCAAGGGCTGGTCGCAGGAGGATTTTGCCGACCGTGCCGGGATCCACCGCACCTATGTCAGCGACATTGAACGCGGTCGCCGCAACCCCACAATCACCGTGGTCGAGAAGCTTGCCGGCCCATTTGAGATGACCGCCAGCGAGTTGCTGGAATAGCCCGCGTTACCGCGAAAAGCTGTAGCTAGACTGGCGGCGCTTCCTCGGGCTGTGTGGTCTGCATGGACGATACCGACGTTTTGGTGGAACGGCTGCTGGTGTTGGCCGGGGGGCTCATGGAGGATGCCAGCGCTGCAGCCGTGTTGGGAGAGGGTGTATCGGTGGAGCAGCGCGAGGCCATTGTTCGGCAGGCGCACCGGGATGTTGGCGCGCTTCTCGAGGCCATGTCAGTGATCCGGCGGGGCAGTTAAAAAAAGGCTTTGGCCGTAGGTCGGCTGCCGCCTACGGGAACAAATCGGGGGAAGAAAGACCCATAAGTCGCCATTCGATGCGCCGATGGGCGTTCCCGAAACTTCCCTTTCATTCAGGAACGCGACGACGCCTCGTTGACGGTCCGCACATGGGACAATTTCGGTCAGGCGGCTTTTGGAAAGTCAGCGGCGAAAAGGGGCCGGTCCGCATTCTTGATCGAGGAACGACCATTGCCGCCCCAAAAAAGTACGTCTCTAGTTTGACAGTACCGCCTACGCCCGCGACGAGCGACCCTACCGCGCAGCGGGTTCGTTCGCCTGGACGCAAAGGACCCATCCCAGCGAACACCGTCCACCGCAACCGCGTCAATCGCGTCGACCGAGTTCGATCGCGATTGTGCCAAGGATATGCCATCCGGCCAGCACGACACCGCACATCGTGCCCGAGATCTTTGATACGCCGCGCAGGCGTCGGCGATAATCGACCGGCACCTCAATCACCGTCATGCCCTGCCGGTGCGCCCGTATCTGCATTTCCACGGTCCAGCCGAATCGCTGGTTGCGCAGATCAAGCCGTGCCAGCGCGTCGCGACGGATGACGCGAAAGGGGCCGAGATCGGTATAGCGCGCGCGCCACAGTCGGCGCATCAACCAACAGGCCAGCGCGTTCCCCAGCCGCTGCTGAAGCGTGAGCGACCCGGCTTCGCGCGTGCCAAGGACGCGGCTGCCGATGACCAGATCGGCAGTGCCGGCGACGATGGGGTCGATCAACAATGCCATCTGATCAGGCCGGTCGCTGCCATCGCCATCGAGGAACACCAGAATATCTGCAGTGCTCGCGGCGACACCGGCGGCGCAGGCGCTGCCATAACCGCGCAAGGGTGCAGAGACAACGCGTGCGCCGTGCACTTGCGCGACGGCGGCGCTGCCGTCGGTGGAGCCATTATCGACGACGATGATCTCATCGACCCAGTCGGGCATCTCAGGGAGCAAGAGCGCCAGCGACGGTGCTTCATTGAGAACGGGGATGATCGCCGCGATCCGATCAGCCCCGCGCATCGGCAATCCGTTGGCGCAGCGCGGTAACGACAATCGCCGCCCAGGCGGGCGCAAAACCGATCCAGGGGGCGAGCGCTGCCCCCCACCCCTCGCGATCAGCGAAGCGCGCATAATAGGCACCGACAAAGGCGACGAGCAGCATCGCCGCTGCCTCGGGCCCGAAGACCAGAAACGGCACCAGCCAGGTCGCATACCAGCTATACCCGGTGGGGCTGAGCAGCAGCAGCGCGAGGACCGTGTTGCGCCAGGCGGCGATTGTCGCGATCGGCGGGGCGTAAGCGGACCGCACCCCCCAGCGCAGTGCGAGCCCGCTGACGATGGCCGCCACCAGAAGCCGCGTCAGCAGTGCGGGGTCTCCTCCAATCGCCAGCGCGGTGATCATCGCCTGAAGCGCGGGGAAGGCCAGGCTGTTGCGCACCCAGGTTTCGGCATAGGCCGATAGTCCGCTGCTCGCCGGATCGAGCGCCAGTAGCTGCGGGGCGAGCAACAGTGCAGCACTGAACATGGCCAGCGCCGCAAGCGCGATCCGCTCGGACCATCGCCCGGCACGCCAGGCCAACCCCGGCACCAACAGCAACGGCCAGAATTTCAGCGCGGCGGCGACCCCGATCAGCATTGCCGCCATGCGCAATCGCCCCGCGAGCATCGCCCAGATCAAGCCCGCCAGCGCTGGCATCAGCAGCACGTCCATATGCGCGCCATTGGCGAAATCCTTGATGACGAGCGGGCACAGCCAATAGAGCATCGCCCAGTCGGGCGATCGCTGCGCCGCGCGCAACCCGCCTATCAACAGCCACAAGGTCAGCGCTTCCGCCGCCAGCCCGATCGCCTTCCACGCCAGCAACGACCAGGGCGAGACAAGGTGCGCCGCCGCAAAGCCGAGTTGCGCGAGCGGGGGGTAGATTGTGGTGACGCTGGGGTAGCTCACCTGCTCCAGCACGCCCTTTGATTGGACGCCAAGCGCGGCCTCTGGCGATACGGGTCGCGCGGCACCGGGCATGTGCGGGAACAGCGGATGGATGTCGTTCAGGATTGAGGCCGGTGTGCGGGCATAGGGGCTGAGGCCAGCCGCGGTAACACCACCATCCCAGAGATAGCGGACATAATCATCCTCATAGAGCGGCGGGCTGGGCAACAAGGCGAGCCGCGCCGCGAGACCAATGATGATGAGCGTGCGCAGGCTGCTCGCCGATCGACCGGGCCGGCCGATGACCAGCGGCAGAACCAGCCAGGCGATCCCCGCCAGCACCAGCACGATCGCCAGCACCGTCGCTGGCCAAGCCCCCCGCCCAAGCGAAAGCCAGCCGAGCAGCGCGACAAACAGCGCGGCTGCGGAAGCAATTGCGATCGTGACCCGTGATCCCAGTGGCGGCAGCCGCGTGGAGATCACGAGCCGGAAGATTGCCCGCCGCTGGGCGCGGACGGCGGCGGCGCATTATACTGCCGCGGAATGACGTCGTTGAGTGTCCAGTCGAACTTGCCCGTTTCCACCCGGGTAACCGTGGCGAGCTTTACGGCGAGCTTGGGTTTGGCAAATTGCTTCAGATGCGCAATCAACCGGGCATCCTCCCCGCCGAAATACATCCGGTTGAGGGTATAAACGGGTGAGACATACGCCACATCGGCCTTCACCACGACGACGCCACCCCGATTGATATATTGCGCGGCCGCTGCATCAAGTTGCGCATCGATCGTCGGCCCGGCAAGCGCCTTTGTCTGGACCTGCGGCCCGCCCTGCGCAGGTACCAGCAACGCCGCCAAGATGCGCGGGTCGCCAAAATAGCGCGCCAGAATGTGCGTTCGGATATCGTTGAGGCTCAGCTTCACCCCGTTCAGCCCAAGGCTTTGCTCGCTCCAGGCCGGGCCGTTGACCAATGCTTCGGTATCCCGCACCGGGTATTTCTGGGTCGTCACCCGAATGACCTGCCCGTTATAAAGATTGATCCATAGTGCGAGCTGTTCCTTCTTGCCGAGCAATTCGGGACGAAGCGTTTCAATCGCGGTGACGAAATTGTCGAGAAATGGCCCTGCATTCTG
>JBJXEC010000226.1:0-6079 GCA_046155125.1 Sphingomonas sp.
CCAAACACCGTCTGGAGGAACAGCGACCCCGTGTAGAGCGCCGACGGCATGGAGAGGAACACATAGCCCGCCATGAACAGCGTTGAGATCATCGTGCGGATGCGATCATCCTTGTAGCGCTGTTCAAGCAATTCGGTCGTGGTGGTGCAGTTGGTCCGGTAATAAATCGGCACAAACACAAAGGCGAGGATGAGCAGGCCGACAAACCCGGCCAGCTCCCACCAGGCAAGAATTAGCGTCTGTCCGCCATTGTTGCCGACCAACTGCTCGGTGCCGAGATTGGTGATTGTAATGGACCCGGCGACATAGGCCCAGGTCAGCCCGCCGCTGGCCAGGAACACTTCGCGGGTCGCGTCTTTGCTGGTCGCATGGGGCGCCCGGCATTTCCACCAGGTAAGCCCGCCGATCAGCGCGATCATCGCCGCAAAGATCAAAAACTGCACCGCGCCGCCAATTGTCATCGTCATCCCATCCGTTGTCGACCGGTAACCGGCCTGTTTTTTTCGTTATGATGCCCGCCACACCGACACGCCGTAAGGCGGTATTGTTGCCCCGCCGATGACGAATGCGGCATCATCGGGCGCCGGTGCGGGGGCTGCTTGTGCTGCATAGTTGAACGCAAAGGTGAAGGCGCCGCGCCGCGCGGTGCGCAGGGTGCGCGGCAAGTCCGAGACGGCAAGACCCCGCTCAACGGCAAGGTCGGCCAGGAGGTGGCGCAGATAGACGTCGTCGGTCACGCAGCCGAGATAAATGGCGCGCCCTGCACGGACGATCGCCGGTTCGCCGTTCTCATAATTTGCAAGGGGCTCTGCACCGTCGAGCAGGTCGAGCGCTTCGCGCCAGATACCGCACTCAAACGCGGTGCCGCCAGCAATCAGTGGTTCGTGGCAATCCGGCCGGAGTGTTTCAACGGCCCGCACCTGCACGCGAACAAGTCCCCGCAGCAATCCTGGCGCGAGGCCATCCGGCAGGCTGAATTCGCTCGTTTTGGCGCCCGATCGAGGCCCGAACACCAGCAGGGCGGTGCTTGCCTCAAGCGCAGAAAGCGCGGCCGCGTCGGGCATGGCGAGCATGGGCGCCACGACCAGTTCATAGCCCGCAAGATTAGTGCCGGGTGGCACGCAATCAACGTCAATCCCGAGCCCGCGCAGCGCTGAATAGAAGCGCAGCACTTGCCGGTCATAATCAAAGCCTGCGCCCTGTCGCTGAATGTCGACGGTGTAGCGGGCCTCGACATCGACGATGAGCGCGACCTTGGCCTGTTGGCGCGGCATATCGAGCGCGCCAAGTGCTGCAAGGTCGCTGCTGAGCAGGGCGATTTCACCCCAGGCCTCGGCGGGCTCGGAATCAGGCCGGATCAGCCCGGCGTGCATTTGTTCCTGCGCAAACGGTACCTGGCGCCAGCGGAAATAGCTGACACACGCAGCGCCGTGCGCAAACGCCTGCAGCGTCCAGAGCCTCACCATGCCGGCCGCGGGGATGGGGTTGTGCGGCGCCCAGTTAACGGGCCCCGGCTGTTGCTCCATCAGCCAGAACGGCGCTGCGCTCAGGCCACGCGTCTGATCGAGCATCAGGCCGGTGAGATCGGGCAGGCCCGTGCGCATGAACGGGCGGAGCTGGTCGGCCGGCGCCTGTGCGAGCAGCTGATCTGTAAACCCCAGCGGATAATTATCGAAACTGGCGAAATCGAGGCTCTTGGCGAGGGCGTGCGCATCAATGCCGGTTTGCGCGATGGGGATGAAATTATGCGTGATCCACTGGCCCTTGGCATGCGCGCGGATGGCGTCGACCATCGCTTGATGCCACGCGATCACTTGGTCGGACGAGAAGCGCCGCCACGCAAGCCTGTGCGCCGGGTTGGTCTCGGTTACGGCCAGGATGGGCAGGTCGATCTCGTCAAAATCGCGGTACTCCATCGACCAGAATACATTGCCCCAGGCCGTGTTCAGCGCGTCGATGGTGCCATAGCGAGCAGCGCACCAGCGGCGAAACGCGTCGCGCGCCGCCATGGATCCGCTCAGCGTCGTTTCGTGGCAGCATAGCTCATTATCAGTTTGCCAGCCGATTACATGCGGGTTCTGGCCGTAGCGCTCGGCGAGCGCAGTGGTGATCCAAACGGCCTCGTGCCGGTACACCTCGCTGGAGAAGTCATAATGGCGCCGTGAGCCAAACCCGCGGACGTGGCCCGTGTGCGGATCGACGGCCAGAATCTCAGGGTGGCGATCAATGATCCATTTGGGCGGCGTTGCGGTCGGCGTGCCAATCACAACCTTGAGGCCAGCCGCACCAAGCGTCTGAATCGCGCGGTCGAACCAGGCGAAATCATAATGGCCGGGCTGCGGCTCGAGCCGCGACCAGGCGAATTCCCCAATGCGGACCGTCGACAGGCCAAGCGCCCGCATCCGCCGGGCATCGTCAGCCCAAATCGCCTCGGGCCAATGTTCAGGATAATAGCAAACGCCGAGCATTTTCCCTCCCATGGTCGACGCATCCAGCCGGGCTGGTATACATCCTGGCGTTCCGCGACCGGACCCGGCACGCATTGTGGCCGTGCGAGCGCAGGACGGCAATGATAATATTTGTTTTTGACCGGTCAGGATACTGGATGAACGGCGAAGTGAGACCATCGAACGCAGATATCGTCCCCGACAGCGAGCATCGCGGCTTGCTCGGCCTGCTGCCGCCGCCGCTCCGCCCGTTTGCAGCGCTGGCGCGTTTTGACCGCCCGATCGGCTGGTGGTTGCTGTTCTGGCCTGGCGCCTGGGCGGTTGCACTAGGCGGTGGCTCGGTGCCCGACTGGCCGATCATGGCCTGGCTGCTGCTCGGCGCGATTGCGATGCGGGGGGCCGGCTGCGTCTACAACGACATCATCGACCGCGACCTTGATGCGCAGGTCGCGCGGACCCGTGCCCGCCCGCTCGCGAGCGGCGCCGTCAGCGTGAAGGCGGCGTGGGTCTGGCTGGTGATGCTCTGTCTGATAGGTCTTGTGGTGCTCGTCCAACTCCAGCCCTTCGCCGCCATCGTTGCGCTGGTCAGCCTAGCGCCGGTTGCTGCCTATCCGTTCATGAAGCGGATCACCTGGTGGCCCCAGGCCTGGCTGGGGATTGTCTTTTCGTGGGCGGCGCTGGTCGGCTGGGCCGAAGAGCGTGGTGCGCTTACGGCGTCCGGCGTCCTGCTGTATCTCGGCAGCATGGCCTGGGTGGTGGGGTATGACACCATCTATTCCCTTCAGGACCGGGAGGATGATGCCATGATTGGCATTCGGTCCTCCGCGCGGGCGCTTGGGGGCCATGTGAAGGCCGGCGTCGCGGGATTTTATGCGCTTGCGGTGTTGCTGTGGGCGGCCAGTTTCTGGCTGGTGCGCCCCGACGCGCTGGCACTTGCCGCGCTGGTGCCGGTCGCCGCGCATCTCGCGTGGCAAGTGCTGACGCTGGTGCCCGATGATGGCGCGGGCGCGCTGGCGCGGTTTCGGGCCAATCGTGGCGCGGGCGCCTTGATGTTCGCTGCATGCTTTGTCGTCGGGATAACGGCGATCGGATAGAAATGGTTCAAATCTCGCGCCAACGCGGATAAGGCCAACCGATGGACAGTATCGACATCGCTCGCGCGCGGGCCGAAGACATTGTGGCGCGGGCCCGGCTGGCCGGTGCGGTGGCGGCCGATGCGGTGGTTTCGGATGGAACCTCGCTTGAGGTTTCGGTGCGCCTTGGCGCGCTTGAGGATGTCGGTCGGTCGGAAGGGATGCAGCTTGGCCTGCGGGTGTTCGTTGGCAAGCGCAACGCAAGTGTGTCGACGTCCGATATGACGCCCGCTGCCCTCGATGCGCTGGTCGAGCGGGCGATTGCCATGGCGCGCGAGGCCCCGGAGGACGCGTGGGCCGGGCTTGCGCCGGCCGACCGCCTGCTCAAGGGGCAACCGCCTCAGCTCGACCTGTTCGACCCGAGCGAACCTTCGCCTGAAGCGCTCAAGGAACGCGCCCTTGAGGCGGAAGATGCCGCGCGCGCGGTAAACGGGGTCAGCAACAGCGAGGGCGCTGGCGCCAGCTATTCACTCGGTGTGCTGGCGCTTGCCACGAGCCACGGCTTTTCGGGCGCGTATCGCACATCGTCGCACGGCGTTTCGGCAAGCGTGCTGGCCGGGAGCGGCGGCGCAATGGTGCGTGACTATGCCTATCACTCGGCACGCCACCTGGCACGGGTGGAGGCACCTGCGTTGGTCGGCGCGCGCGCTGGCGAGCGTACGGTTGCCCGCCTCAACCCCGGCCAGCCGGAAAGTGGCGCCAAGCCCATCGTTTATGATCCGCGCGTGAGCAACAGCTTGCTTGGCCACTTGATCGGCGCGATTGCGGGCCAGTCGATCACACGCAAGTCGAGCTTTCTGCTGCACGCGCTCGGCACGCAGGTTTTTGCCCGCAGCGTGCATATTCGCGACGATCCGCATTTGCCGCATGGTCTGCGCTCGCGCCCGTTTGATGGCGAGGGGCTGCCGGTTTCGCCGGTCGACATCGTGTGCGACGGCATGCTGGAGACATGGCTGCTCGACAGCGCTTCGGCCCGGCAATTGCGGCTGGAGCCAACCGGCCATGCCGCGCGCGGCATTGGCGGCGCGCCGGGCGTTTCGTCGAGCAACCTGTTCCTCGCTGCCGGGCACGAGCCGCCCGCGAGCCTGATCGCGGATATCGAGGATGGGATCTACGTCACCGAGCTGATTGGCATGGGGGTGAACGGCGTGACAGGCGACTATAGCCGGGGTGCGGCCGGCTTCCTCATCGAGGGTGGCAAGATTACCCGGCCCGTTGCCGAATTCACGATTGCGGGCAACCTTGTCGACATGTTCCGCGCGCTGACACCCGCCAGCGACCTGGAATTGCGCTATGGCATCAACGCACCCACGCTGCGCATTGACGGCATGACGGTGGCCAGTGGTTGATCGGATGCTGGCGGCTGTATCCGCGATCACTGCCGAGGCCGGGGCGCTCGCGCTTGCGCGCTGGCAGGATGATTTCGGCCGCTGGGAGAAATCACCGGGCCAGATGGTGAGCGATGTTGATCTTGAGGTCGACGCGCTGCTGCGCGAGCGGCTGATGGCGCTTGATCCGACGGCGGGCTGGTTGTCTGAGGAAACCGCCGACAATACCGACCGGCTGGCCTGTGCGCGGCTATGGGTGGTCGACCCGATCGACGGCACCCGCGATTATCTGCGCAAGCGGCCAGGCTGGGCGGTATCGGTCGCGCTCATAGAGCACGGCGTCCCGATCATCGGCGTGCTCGATGCCCCGGCGCGTGGTGAGCATTGGCGGGCGGCAGCGGGCAGCGGCGCCTACCGGGGTGACACACCGATGAAGGTCGGCTTGCGGACCGATTTTGCGGGGTCGCGCGTGCCGGCCGACAATTTACCCAAGACCGACAGCGCGCTGGTGATGGTCGCCAAGCCCAATTCGATTGCGCTACGCATCGCGATGGTGGCCGCTGACGAGGCGGACCTGGTTGCGACCCTGCGCTGGGGGTATGAGTGGGACATTGCCGCTGCCGCGCTGATTGCTGCCGAAGCGGGCGCCATGGTGAGCGATGCGTTTGGCCACCCGCTTGCCTTCAACACGCCCAGCGCGCAGGCCTTTGGCGTGCTGGCGTCGGTGCCTGGTATCCACGCCGCCGCTGTCGATAAGCTGGCCGAACGCGCCAATGCGCTGGTTGGTGCGGGCAAGGCCTAGCGGCTTGATCCGGCAGGCGGCCACGCGCTACACGTCAGACGTTGCCAGTTGCAAGCAGCGTTGAGCGAGTGCGATGACCGAACCGACGATCAGCTGGGAAGACGTGTTGGAGGTGGGGGCCGGTGGCCCGGGATGCGGGCGGCTGCTCATCGACGGGCGCCAGCCCAAGGGTGGCTATCGCTATCTGCCGCCAGCAATTTGCCATGACGGGCAGGTCTATGCGTCAACCTTTGTCCCGGGCGGCTTCATCGTATGCGCCATTGACCCGGCAAAGCTCACTCGCCACGAGATGACCGGGCGGCTGCCTTATGTGCGCCTCCATGCGGTTGACGACACCTGCCTCATCTATTTCGACCACCATGATGCCGA
>JBJXEC010000227.1:0-28927 GCA_046155125.1 Sphingomonas sp.
TCGAGCCGGTACGACCGCACCCGGGTTGAGCCCGGCGAGGTGGAAATTGGCTGGACCTTCCTCGCGCGGCGCTATTGGGGTGGCACCACCAATCGCGAGCTCAAGACGCTGATGATCGCCCACGCGCTCAAGTCGTTCGACAGCGCGGTGTTCTATGTCGGTGAGGGCAATGTCCGGTCGCGGCGCGCCATGGAGAAAATCGGCGGCGAGTTGCTGGTGGAGCGCACGGGCGCATTCACTATGGCGGGCACCATGACGCAGCACGTGGTTTATGCCATGGGGCAACTGCCTGTATGACACCCGCCGCCCCCCTTTCCGGCCTGCGCGTGGTGGAACTGGCGCGTATCCTCGCCGGGCCTTGGGCCGGGCAAGTGCTGGCGGATCTCGGCGCAGACGTCATCAAGCTGGAAAGCCCGGAAGGCGACGACACCCGGCGCTGGGGGCCGCCGTTCATCGACAACCCCGATGGCAGCCAGGACGCGGCCTATTATCATGCTTGCAACCGCGGCAAGCGATCCGTCATGGTCGATTTCCGGACCGCCGACGGGCAGTCAACAGTGCGCGCGCTGGCCCAAGACGCCGACGTGCTCATCGAAAACTTCAAGGTCGGCGGCCTTGCAAAATATGGCCTCGATTATGCAACGCTTTCGGCACTCAACCCGCGCCTCGTCTATTGTTCGATCACAGGCTTCGGACAGGACGGGCCCTATGCGCACCGCCCGGGCTATGACTTCATCATTCAGGGCATGGGCGGCATCATGGACCTGACGGGTGAGCCGGCAGGCGCGCCACAAAAATCGGGTGTGGCCTTTGCAGACATTTTCACCGGGCTGTATTCGGTCATCGCCATTCAGGCAGCGCTTGCGCAACGCGCCCAGACCGGATGCGGCCAGCATATCGACATGGCGCTGCTCGACGTGATGACCGGCGTGCTTGCCAATCAGGCACTCAACTATTTTGTGAGCGGGCAAACGCCGCCGCGCATGGGCAACGCGCATATCAACGTGTCGCCTTATGCCGTGTTCCCGTGCGCCGACGGGTGGTTCATTCTGGCGGTTGGCAATGACGGGCAGTTCCAGCGATTTTGCGCAGCACTTGGGCTGACCGATCTGGCGACCGACGCACGTTATACCAGCAATGCCGGGAGACTGGAGCACCGGGCGTCGCTGTTCGACGCCATCCGCGCCGCGACATCGAAAATCCCGCGCGACGCTGTGCTGGCGACGCTGGAGGCAGCGGGCGTGCCGGTCGGGCCAATCAACACCGTCGAACAAGCCTTTGCCGACCCGCAGGTCATCCATCGGGCCATGCGCATCGCCGTCGAGCGCGACGGCGACACACTGCCAGGACTGCGCACCCCGATCCGGTTCTCGGATGCTGCACTTGCGCTTGGCAAGGCCGCCCCCCTGCTCGGCAGCACCGATGTCGGCGGGCTGAGGTGGGCACCGCGCACCGATACACAGCTGGTATGACGAAGTTCACGGTCAATAATCAGCCGGTCGAATACCGCATGGACCCCAAAACGCCGTTGTTGTGGGCGCTGCGCGACGGCTCTAACCTCACCGGCACCAAATATGGCTGTGGTACGGGGCATTGCGGCGCCTGTACCGTCGACGTCGATGGGCGCGCGGTGCGCGCGTGCATGGTCGCCATCGAGTCGATCGAAGGCGCCTTTGTGACGACGATCGAGGGGTTGTCGCGTGACCGGGCACACCCGGTTCAGCAGGCGTGGATCGCGGCCAACGTGCCGCAGTGCGGGTTTTGCCAGCCCGGCATGATTATGGCGGCGGCCATTCTGCTGAAACAGAAGCGCGATCCTACCGAGGACGAGATCCGCCAGTCCATCACGAACATTTGCCGCTGCGGCACATATCCGCGGATTGTGGAGGCCGTGCAGCGCGCGGCACGGGTGCAGCGTGGCGACGAGACGATTCCGGTTGGCGTCCGGCCGGATATCGAGCCAGCGGACGCCGCCAAGCTGGTGCCCGCGCTGACACCACCGCCCAAACCTTAGACGCGCGCAAATGCTTTCTGAATGCTGTCATCGCAATTCAGAAACGGCTCATCGCCAATCGCGCATATCCGTGCCATCGTCGCTGGGGAGTTTTTCCATCAGCGCTGAGGAGGAACTTGAGATGAAGAAGTTGTTGCTTGGCTTGCTGGCAGCCACCGCCATCACCCCCGGCGTGGCGATCGCGCAGGAACAGGGCAGCCGCGTTTTCGCTGATCGGCACGTGCAAATCGACGCACAACCCCAGGAAGCGCGCGAGCAACCATTCCAGCGCCCGCAAGCAGCGCCGCAGTTTCAGCGGCAACGGGGCGATGACGCGCCGTCGGCGCCGTTCCAGCAGCAGCGGCAACAACGTTTCGAGCAGCGCGACTTCCAGCGTCAACAATTCGAGCGCCCGCAATTTCCAAGGCAACAAGCGCAACCCTCACCTCAGCCTGTTCCACCAGCGCAAATACTGCCCCAGTTCCAGCGGCGGGATCGGCCAGACGGCCAGTCCGGAGCACAGTTCGGCCAGCAGGCGCGCCAGGACGGGCGAAGCGATGGGCGAGACTTCCGACGGGACCAGCGAATCGGAGGCCGGGACTTCCGGCAGGACCAGCGAATCGATGGCCGGGACTTCCGCCAGGACCGGCGTCAGAACGGGCGGGACGTCCGGCAGGACTGGCGCGGTGATGGTCGAGATTTCCGCCAGGGCCAGCGTCAGGACTGGCGTGGCGATGGCCGGGACTTCCGGCAAGACCAGCGTTCGGACAATCGATTTTATAACAACCGTCAGTTCGATAATCGCGCCCATTCTTACAACAATCGTGGCGGATACTATAACAACGGCCAATGGAACCGCGAATGGCGACGCAACAATCAGTATAACTGGCAAAGCTATCGTTCATACAATCGCGGTTTGTTCAATCTGCCAAATTATTATGCCCCCTATGGATATAATTACGGATACCAGCGCTTCTCAATCGGTTATACGTTGAGCGCTCTACTTTTTGATCGAAATTACTGGATTGAAGACCCATATTATTACCGGTTGCCCCAGGCATACGGCTCCTACCGCTGGGTGCGCTATTATGACGACGCCCTGCTGGTGGATTTGCGCACCGGCTATGTCGTCGATGTGGTGTACGATATTTTCTACTGACTGCTGTAAGACACCCTTGGGGCCCGGCGGCTATGCTGCCGGGCCTTGCTTTTTCCGCAATCCCGGCCAGATTGCCGCCCCGTGATGAAACTGTTTCAGAAGTCTGGCGGAAAATCCAAGGCGCGTGCGCTAATCGGCGAACAGGTCGCGGCGCGGCTCGACGCACACCGCCAACTCGTGAATCCAGAGGTCGAGGGCATCCAGCTATATTATGGCGAGAATTTCATCCGCCCCAGCCAGTGCGAACGGCTCATGCAGATCATCGACGAAGGCCGCCGACCGTCGACCCTGTTAAGCGATAGCCCGCGGGAGAATTTTCGGACGAGCGAGAGCTGTGATCTTAACCGCTGGGCGCCGGACGTTCGCCCCATTGACGAGGGCATTGCCGAGCTACTTGGTGTTGACCCGGCGCAAGGCGAAACGATGCAAGGTCAGCGTTATGCACCCGGACAGCATTTTCGCGCGCACCACGACTATTTCTTCGAAACCGAAGGCTATTGGCAAAAGGTGAAGCGCGAGGGCGGGCAGCGCACCTGGACGGCCATGATCTATCTCAACACAGTCGACGAAGGCGGCGCTACTTGGTTCCCCGAGGCCGGTATCCGTATTGCGCCAAAACGTGGCTTGTTGCTCATCTGGAATAATATGAACGCCGATGGATCGCCCAACCAGCGCACGTTGCATGAGGGGATGGCGGTGACGAAAGGGACCAAATATGTCGTCACAAAATGGTTCCGCGAAGGAAATTGGCTCCCAGATTAGGTGCGTATCGTATTGATATATAACGAATTATATTGAAATGAGTGACATGGGCAATTTTTTTTGAAAAATAATGCTTAATGTCCAATCAACCCTGTCGTTTTCTTCGTTGACGGCTCGGTTCACTGCCTTGGGGGGCGGCGGGTCATCACTCGAACGGAGATCGACTAATGGTTGTAATTGGCACTAACGTCGCCGCGCTGCGTGCGACCAACGCAAATACCCGGGCTAGCAACGCCTTGTCGCAAAGCATCGAACGGCTTTCGACGGGCAAGCGCATCAACTCCGCGAAGGACGACGCCGCCGGCCTCGCCATCGCCTCATCCTTCACCGCGCAGATCCGTGGCCAGAGCCAGGCGATCCGCAACGCGAACGACGGCATTGCGCTTGCGCAGACTGCCGACGGCGCGCTTGGTGAAGTCAGCAACATTCTGCAGCGTATTCGCGAACTGGCTGTCCAGTCCGCATCGGGTACCTACAGCGACAGCGACCGCACCAATCAGCAGGCGGAAGTCACTGAGCTGCAGGGTCAGCTCACCGACATTCAGGCGAAGACCAACTTCAATGGCGTTACGGCCATTGTCGGCACAACCGCGTCAACGGTGGTCATCCAAACCGGTTCGTCCGCGACGGATACGGTCACGCTCAACCTCGGCGGCCTCGATCTGACGGCGGCAATTGCGGTCGACATTACCAACGCGGGCGCCGCAACGACCGCGCTCACCACACTCGACACGGCGATTCAGTCGGTCAACACCACGCGCTCGACGCTGGGTGCAGGCCAGAGCCGCCTCCAGTCGGTCGTCAACAACCTGACGAACAACGTGGCAAACCTGACCGACGCGCGCAGCCGCATCGAAGACGTCGACTTCTCGACCGAAACGACCGAACTGGCCCGTCAGCAGATTTTGAGCCAGGCATCAAACGCGCTGATTGCTCAAGCCAACCAGACCCAGCAGGGCGTGCTCCAGCTCCTGCGGTAAAAGTCCTCCCCGTGATCCCGTCGATATCGCCTCGGCAACGAAGCGGTATCGGCGGTAGCGGGAGCTTCACTGCCGCAGAGAGACTTAGGAATTCTGTGTAATGGCTGCCATGGCGGCCTGAATTTGGCCGATGCGCGATTGCGCTGGCGCAGCTCCCGGGCCACCAGCGTTTGCTGTCTGGCCACCGATCCGGTGCGTCTGCGCACCCAGCCGGCTGCCCCACCCAGGGCATTTGCCGGGTTTTGGCGTTGACGCGACCGGCAGCGAGCCTGAAGTGCCCCTCCCCATTGCTCTGCGACCGCGCTACACAAAGCAATGGGCGCCGTTCTCAACATTACGCACTCTATTCTTGGCCAGCCCTGGCATTGGCGCTCCTTGTCGGCAGATGCGCGAGACCCAGGCTTTGCGCCGGAGGACCTCGTGAACCAATTGCTGATGGCACGCGGTTGCCCGCCAGAGGCGCTGGCCGAGCATCGCACCCCGAGCATTCGAGGTTTCATGCCCGATCCGTCGATCTTCCGCGACATGGACCGCGCCGCCGACCGGCTCGCCGATGCGGTTATCGGGGGCGAGGCGATAGCGATCTTCGGCGACTATGATGTCGACGGCGCCACGTCGGCGGCGCTGTTGGTGCTGCTGCTGCGCCAGCTTGGCGTCGCTGCCCGGCCGTACATTCCCGACCGGCTGATGGAAGGCTATGGCCCGTCCGGCGAGGCGCTGGTCCGGCTCGCCAGCGAGGGCGCCCGCCTGATCGTAACCGTCGATTGCGGCGCGCAGGCGTTTGAGGCGCTGGCAATGGCGCGCGCGGTGCCAGTCGACGTCATCGTCGTCGACCATCACCAATGCGCAACCGAACTGCCGCTTGCATTTGCAATGGTGAACCCAAACCGCATGGACGAAGGCGCCGGCGCGGCGCACGGGCATCTGGCGGCTGTAGGAGTTGCGTTTCTGCTGGCCGCAGCACTCCTCCGTACGTTGCGGGGGCGCGGATATTTCGCCGCCCGATCAGAACCCCGGCTGCTCGATTTGCTGGATATGGTAGCACTTGGCACGGTGGCCGATGTCGCGGCGCTCAAGGGACTCAACCGGGCGTTCGTGGCCCAGGGACTCAAAATAATGGCGGGCCGCCGCAACATCGGCATCGCCGCGCTGCTGGACGTCGCCGGGCTCAGCAAGCCGCCCTCTGCGACCGACCTTGGCTTTGCGCTCGGGCCGCGCATCAACGCGGGCGGCAGGGTTGGCAAGTCCGACCTTGGCGTCCGGCTGCTTACCACCGAAGATCCTGAAGAAGCGCGTACCATCGCCGCTGAGCTTGACCGGCTGAACGGGGAGCGCCGCACCATCGAGGGCGAGGTGCAGGTCGCCGCAGAAGCTGCAGCACTTGCCCATGACAATCGCGCGGTGCTGGTCGTCGCCGGGCACGGCTGGCACCCCGGCGTTATCGGGATTGTGGCCGGAAGGCTGAAGGAGAAATTCGGCAAGCCTGCCATCGTCATCGCGGTTGATGAGGCTGGTATCGGCAAGGGTTCGGGCCGGTCAATCGCTGGTGTTGATCTCGGCAAGGCGGTGCTCGCGGCAAAGGAACGGGGGTTGCTCGTGGCGGGCGGTGGCCACGCAATGGCCGCCGGGCTGACCATTGGCTGCGACAAAATCGAGGCGTTCTCTGCGTTTCTGGACGATTTGCTTACCGAGCGGATCGCAACCGCACTGGGGCAGCGCGCGCTGCTGCTTGATGCGCTGGTGGCGCCCGGCGGGGTCACGCCGGCGCTTGTCGCAGCGCTCGACGAGGGCGGGCCATATGGCATGGGGTGGCCCGCCCCACGGATCGCGGCCGGGCCAGTCCGGATCGTCAAGGCGGACATTGTCGGCAACGGCCATGTCCGCGCGATCCTCGCGGGCGACGATGGCCGCAGCCTGAAGGCGGTCGCTTTTCGCGCAGCGGATGGAGCGCTTGGCCAGGCGTTGCTGGGCGCAGGGCCGCATCGCAAGCTATGGGTCGCTGGCCGTGCAAAAATTGACGATTGGGGCGGGCGCGGCGCGGCTGAGCTTCATCTTGACGACGCGGCCTGGGTAGAATGACCGGAGGATACGCCATGTTCAGCCATGTGACGCTTGGAACCAATGACCTTGCGCGCGCATCGCTGTTTTACGGGCCGGTAATGGACGCCCTTGCGCTCCCATCGCCATTTTCGATGCAGGGCGCGCTGGTGTTCGGCGACGCCAACGGCCCCAAGTTGTTCATCGTGCACCCGTATGACAAAGCGCCCGCGCACCGGGGGAATGGCTGCCATGTCGCGCTGAACGCCGCCGACCGCCAAACCGTTGAGGCGTTTTATGCTGCCGCGCTGGCCCATGGTGGCAGCGATGAAGGGCCGCCGGGCCTGCGCCCGAACTATCACCAGCATTATTATGCCGCCTATGTCCGCGATCCGGATGGGAACAAGCTACAGGCCGTATGCCATCAGCCACCCGTCGAGACCCTATCCAATACTGGCCCTTGACCTGATAGCCCGTATTGCCTAACCGCAGCCTCCATACTGTCCGGTTCGACCGGCAACGGCCCCTTCGTCTAGCGGTTAGGACGCGGCCCTTTCACGGCTGAAGCACGGGTTCGATTCCCGTAGGGGTCACCAAGTTGCGCTCCCGGCGGGTACCAGAAGATGTCATAAACGGCTGTTTTCTGCAGGTTTTTGTTAGTATACCCATCTCAATCGGATCAGCACGATACCACTGCGTACCTCAATTTTGATGGTATTTTTGATGGCAGCGCGCCGTTCGCTTCGATGGAGATACCATCATGGCGTTTTCAGTTGTGGCGATCAAAGCGGCTAAGGGTCGCGCGAAATCTTACAAGCTTGCGGATACAGACGGTCTCTGTCTGGCCATGGCACCGAACGGCGCACCCTATTGGCGGATGAACTACCGCCATCTCGGCAAGCAAAAGACGCTGGCGTTCGGCGTATGGCCAGACACCGGGCTGGCTGATGTCCGGGGCGCCGCGCGTCGCAGCGCGCAAGGTGCTGGCGCGCGGCGACGATCCGGCGCAACAAATCAAGCGGGAACGGGTTGCGGCAACGGTACCGTGCTCGACATCGGTAGCAGCTGGAAGCACAACGAAGTGAGTGGCATGGCCAATACCGACATCGCAAAAGGGCGCGCCGTCGTTGGCTTTCAGCTCGCCAGCGCCAAGCAAGTCATTCAGATTGCCCAGACGATCGTCGTGGAAGGCGCGACCTCGATCACCAAGCAATCGGGCGCAGCCGCTGCGCCGGCCGGGACGGCTCCGCCTGTGCCTGTGCCGCAGCTTGCCGACAAGGGTACGCGGCTCTACGATCCGTCGGCACAACGCTGGGTCGTGTTCAGCATAGGCGAAACGAATCAGCGTGTGGTTGCCCGCGGGCTGCCGGGCGACAGCGCGCTTCAGTTTACCATCGCGGCGGCGAGTGAGACTGCATATGCCGCCGGGGCCAGCATGCCAATCGACAATGCGATCAAAGCGGGGGATATCCTGATCGTTGCGTTTCTTGCGCGTGCGCCAAGCGCGCTGACGCCGGAAGGATCTGATGTGCTGGGCGCACGCATACAGAGCAACACGGCCTCCTATAACGGCTTTGCCGACCATATCATCGCCGTCGCGCCGGGCTCGAAACTTTATCAGATCAAAACCCGGTCAATGATCCACGTTCCGGCAGGCCAGGGCGTATTGTCGTTCCATCTGGCGGGCGCCAAGCAGATGCTCGAAATCGGCCGCGCCTATGTCATCAAGGCGCCCGCACCCTGATGGCGACGCCCATGGCAGCTCCCGATCAGGCCCTCACCGTGCGCGCAGGCGATGCGGTGTGCACCATAAGCCCGGAATGCGGCGGAAGCATCGCCAGCTGGACGATCAGCGGCCAGCACCTGTTGCGCGCGGCGTCCGCAGCCGACGTTGCGGCCCGCGCACCGCTTGGCATGGCGGGTTTTCCGCTCGTGCCTTATTCCAACAGAATCGCTGATGGCCGTTTCGACTGGCAGGGCGAACGGATCAAGCTTTCGCGCAATTTCGCGCCCGAACCGCACGCCATCCACGGCATTGGCTGGCAGCGCGCCTGGCAAGTCAGCGATACTTCGGAAACGGAGGTTGCGCTCGATCTCGTCCATGTCGCAAACGCCGACTGGCCGTGGCCCTTTCGAGCGACCCAACGCATCGCGCTCACGCCAACTGCGCTGATCCTATCACTGCGCGTGACCAATTTGCACACGCACCCGGTGCCGCTCGCCTTTGGGCACCACCCGTATTTCGATGCAACCGGCGCGACGCTGCATTTCACCGCGGAAACGCTGTGGACCAACGACGCCCGCGCCCTTCCCAGCGGAGCGACCTCGCCCGCCGGTGTTTTTGACTTCGGGGACGGGGCGCCGGTTGAAGGGCGCGTGGTAGACCACTGCTATACGGGTTGGGACGGAGCGGCGCGGATCGACTGGGCGGACCGCCTATGGCGCCTCCACATCACCACCGTGCCAGCGCTACCGGCTGCGGTGGTTTATATCCCGCGGGGCGGCGACATTTTCTGCTTCGAGCCAGTGCCCCACATCAACGATGCGCTCAATCGTAATGGTGCCGATGCCGCCATGCCAGTTATCGGTCCTGGCGAAAGCTATGCGGTTGAGATCAGCTTTCAAGCGGTTCTGTGACCGGCGGTCGATCTTGGCGCGCCTGCACGCCTGCGTAATCGCCAGCAAGCGCTCTAACCAGTTCACTGGGGCGGGGCTTTGACTATGATCCGCAAAAGGCGACACCGCGCGCTAAATGGCAGGAGGCGGTCCTTCTGAGTCGCGGCGGATAAGCGCAAAGTCGAGCACGGCGTCGTGCTTGCCCACCATGCGCCCGGCGCGGCGCGTGCGGATTGCGTCGACCAGCATAGTGACGGCGCCACGTGCCATTTCCGCGATTGGCTGGTGGACGGTCGTCAGTTCCGGCCAGATTGATTGGGCAAAGTCGGTGTCATCGAACCCGCACACCGTGAGATCCTGGGGCACAGAAAGCTGCCGACGATGCGCGGTTGCGACGATCGCGGCCGCCATATCGTCATTGCCCGACTCCTCGTGCAGCGCGAGTATCGCTTCTGAATCGCATAACGGCGGCGACAAGATTACCCTATCTACCCCGGTCATGAGCAGCTCGCGCAGCGCCTGTGCTTCGTCAACCGCATCATTATCGCACTTTTCGATGATGAGCTGCACTTGGCTCAGTCGAGCTTGTTCAAGGCTACCAAGCAGGAACCGGCTGAGATACGCCGCACTCGGATTGCTTTAAACCAGGCCGATACGGATCTGATCAGCACCGGCAAACGTTCTCGCAGCAAGGTTCGGTGAATAATTCAGCTTGGCAATCGCTTCCAGCAGCGCCTCGCGCGTCGTTTCGCGCACATTCTTCTCGCCATTGATGACGCGTGACACGGTCATCGGTGAAAACCCCGCCGCCGCCGCCACATCGGCGATTGTCGGCGCGCCCCACTGAGGCCGCAGCAGCTTCTGACTCATGCCATCCCTCAAAGGCCCAGTTACGCTACAAACGGGCGCCGAACCGCAGGGCTGCGGCATGTCGCAACTTCGCGCCCTCGTCCAGTCGGCGAGGTTCCGATGGGGGATTGACACTCGCCTGAGTTACCCCTTGTGGTTGCGCTATCATTTTATCGTAGAGCGACGTCGTCTGGAAAAAGAAGTAGGGCTTTGCCTTCACCATCGCGACAAACAAGCAGGTACCATAAGCGGCTCTGCCCAGTACACGCATGGCCATCGCGACGTTAGTTCCAGGGGCTGCGGCGACCACAGCGAACCGGGGAGCCTGCGCCGCTACCCCACCATATCTTCGAGTTCGGTGCCGCGTGTTTCGTGGACGGCGCGCAGCACGAAGATGATGGAGATAGCAGCGCACAGCGTGTAGAACCCATAAGTTGTTGGCAGGCCGACATTCTTGGCGAGCCACGGGAAGCTGAGGCTGATTGCATAGTTGGACAGCCACTGCGCGGCGCCTGCGACCGCCAGCGCTGACCCGCGGATCTGGTTGGGGAACATTTCCCCCAGCATCACCCACATCACTGGACCCCAGCTGAAATTGAAGAAGATGACATAGATGTTGGCGGCATATAACGCGATCACGCCATTGCCCGGCGCCAGCTCCAGCTTGCCGTCAACAAACGACCCCGTCGCAAAGCAATAGGTCAAGATGGCAAGCGTGACCGCCATGCCGGCAGAGCCGATCAGCAGCAACGGCTTGCGGCCGATGATATCGATGGTGAAGATCGCCGCCAGACACGCCACAATCGACAGAGCGCCCGAAAGAATGTTGATCTTGAGCGAATCCGCCTCGCTAAATCCCACCGCCTGCCACAACACTGCGCCGTAATAAAACACCACATTGATGCCCACGAGCTGCTGGAACGTGGCCAATCCAATGCCCACCCACACGATCTTACGCCATTTGCCAGTCGCCGGGTCGTTGAGATCAGACAGTCTGGGCTCATGGTCAGTCGCCAGCGAGTTGTGGATTTCGGAGACCTTCGTGATGGCCGCCGCCTTCCCGAACAGCCGCGTGAGAACGCCCAGCGCCTCATCATTGCGGCCCTTGGCCACCAGAAAGCGCGGGCTCTCCGGGATGAACAGCAACGTAACCATGAACAATATGGCTGGCACCACTTGCACCCAGAACATCCAGCGCCAGGCCGGATAGCCCAGCCAGAACGGCGCGGTCGAAGCGCCGGCCGCCCCCGCCAGCCAGTAGTTTGCAAGAAACGCCCCGGTCAGCCCGGCAATTATCATGATCTGCTGCATGCTCGACAACCGGCCACGAATGTTGGCCGGCGTCACTTCAGAAATATAGGCCGGTGACAGCACGCTGGCGGCGCCAACCGCGGCACCTGCCATAAAGCGCGCGATACCGAGGATGAGCGCCGTTGTAGCAGCGCCGGAGGCGAGCGCGGACACGATGAACAGCACCGCCGCTGCCATCATCACCCGCCGGCGCCCCATCGAATCCGCCAGCCGGCCAGCCATGAAGGCGCCCAGCGCACAGCCCGGCAACAACGCTGACACCGTCAGCCCCAGCCACAACTCGCTAAGGTTGAACGTGGTTCTCAGGCCTTCCTGCGTGCCATTGATCGCGCCACTGTCATACCCGAACATGAACCCGCCAATGGTCGCCACACCCACAATCGCCGCAATCAACGGCAAATTGGTCTGGCCCGTGTCAGTCTGGCCCGTGTCAGTCGTCATGCGTCATCACTCGTCATGCCAATCCCCAACCCCGTCACACAGCCCAACCGTGTCGCAAATCTCAATGATTGCCCGAGCCTTGGTTCTGTTTGTCATGGTAGCGCTATCGTGTCGCGAACTTGGAGCCTCTCGACATCGCTGTCAACGCCGCCCGCAAATTCGCTCCAATCAGGGGTCACGATATAAAGCGAGCACAGATATACGCTAAGCAGGTTGACGGCTGAAAAGGCGCATTCTTCGCTGGAAAGCTGCCATGGCCGGTCACGACTACTTTTCGGACGTTGGTTCATTGAAAGGCAAAGCCTGAAAGCGGACGCAATCTGAGGGCGATCCTGCGCCAGCGAAATGGCGACGTCTGGTGGATTGCGGACTGTCTGCAATTAGGCCGTGATTGGCCAAAGACCGTCGCTCGTCACCTTCGTGTCGGCCCAACAGCGCCCGCATCGAGAAACGCAGACGAGGAACGCCACTTGAAAACGCGTAACCACTACGTTACACATCTCCCATGAACGACGCTGTGCAGGCCCTTGCAGATCCGATCCGGCGAGAAATCCTATGCCGACTGCGAGACATTCCATTATCCGCAGGGGTGATCGCACGGGACTTCTTGGTCAGTCGCCCGGCTGTGAGCCGCCATCTGCGCGTCTTGCGGAGCGCTGGACTCGTCAGTGTCGAAGTTTCGGGGCGCGAACGCGTCTATCAGCTTGACCTCGCGCCCCTCCTGCAAATTGAGACCTACCTTGCTGAGCTGCGCGCCCCACAAGACGCCGAGCGGAACGCATGGGAGCGGCGCCTCATGGCCCTTGAAACCGAAGTCCATCGCGTCGGCGCACGCAACAAGGCCGCACGCAAGAGCCCCTCAGGCGACAAGAAGAGGAAGACAGGATGACCCACCCAATCCCAACTGGCCGACTAGTCGGAAACGACCTCCACCTTGTGCGCACATTTCGCGCCCCGATCGAAAACGTTTGGCAAAGTCTTACCGATCCCGAAAGCACGGCGCGTTGGTTCGGCCCTTGGCGCTGGGTCGACAAGGCCGGCCCGGGCAATGAGATTGAATATACGATGATCCAGGAAGAGGGCGCGCCTGAATCCACCGCGGTCGTCGAGCGGTGCGAAGCCCCGCGCCATCTCGCGATCTCCAGCACCGGTCCATACGGCGTGTCCTATGAGATCTCGCTTGAAGAAACTGGGGGAACGACCACGTTGACATTCGTGCACCACCTTGCCGATCGGACGATGGCGGGCGACTTCGGCCCCGGTTGGGAATTCTATCTCGACCTGCTCGTCGATTCTCGTGAAGGCCGCCCCTTCCGCAAATTCGCCGAGTATTACCCGCCGCAAAAGCAGTACTTCCTTGAACTCGCAGCGGGCGAATAACGGCGTACGACGCCGAGATTCATCGAGCACGCGCAACGCGAGGCCAATTGCGTGAGAAGCCGGCCGGGCAATACGTGGATTTGCCGACGCTGAAATGGCATCTTTGGCCCAACTTCGGCCGTTCATCGGACGCCCCATTGGTGATGAACGGGCGGCCGCTTTCGGGCTCGTGGATCAGCCCCGCCAAACGGCTGGAGATCTTTGCGCGCGGCCCGCGTAAGGGCTGGACCGTCTGGGGAAATCAGGCCGAAGATTACGAAATTGGCTGGGATACTTACTCGCATAATTCACGCGCGCACATAGGCGAGACTTGGGTCGAGGCCGCAGAGTAACTCGAACGCCGATTCCACTATAGCCGTTTTCGACCGCCACGTACTTGAGCTTACGCGCCCTTCGCCAGCAACGGCGCCAGATACCGCCCGGTAAAGCTCGCGGCGACCTTTGCGACCGCCTCTGGCGTGCCTTCCGCCACAATCTCGCCGCCCTTCACGCCGCCTTCCGGTCCCAGGTCCAGCACCCAGTCCGCCGTCTTGATGACATCCAGATTGTGCTCGATGACGACCACCGTGTTCCCCTGTTCGACCAGCGCGTGCAGCACTTCCAGCAGCTTGCGCACATCGTCAAAATGCAGGCCCGTCGTCGGCTCATCGAGAATGTAAAGCGTTTGCCCGGTCGCGCGCCTGCTCAGTTCCTTGGCAAGCTTCACGCGCTGTGCCTCGCCGCCCGACAGCGTCGTCGCCTGCTGGCCGACTTTCACATAGCCAAGCCCAACTTCGGCCAGCATCGCCATCTTCTCGCGAATAGGCGGCACGGCCTTGAAGAACTCGACCGCGTCCTCAACCGTCATGTCGAGTACATCGGCGATGGAGCGGCCCTTGAACTTTACCTCCAGCGTCTCACGATTATAGCGCGCGCCGTGGCACACATCACAGGTGACATAGACGTCGGGCAGGAAGTGCATCTCGATCTTGAGCAGCCCGTCGCCCTGGCACGCCTCGCACCGGCCGCCTTTGACGTTGAAGCTGAACCGGCCCGGCTTGTAGCCGCGCGCGAGTGATTCCGGGAGACCCGCAAACCAATCGCGGATTTGCGTGAAGGCACCGGTATAGGTCGCCGGATTGGAGCGGGGCGTGCGGCCGATCGGCGACTGGTCGATATCGATGACCTTGTCGAGATATTGGAGGCCAGTGACCTTCTCATGGCGGCCAGCCAGCATCCGCGCGCCGTTGAGCGTCCGCGCGGCGGCGGCATAGAGCGTGTCGATGGTGAAGCTCGATTTGCCCGATCCGGACACGCCGGTCACGCAGGTGAAGGTGCCAAGCGGAATGCTGGCCGTCACGCCGCGCAGATTATTGGCAGTGGCGCCGTGCACGGTAAGCTTCTTGCCGGTGCCCTTGCGGCGCCTGGCGGGCACGGGGACCGCGCGCCGGCCCGCGAGATAATCTGCGGTAATGCTGGCGGTGTTCGCGAGCACCTCCGCAAAGCTGCCCTGCGCCACGATCTCACCGCCATGCACGCCCGCGCCCGGCCCCATGTCGATAACATAATCGGCGGTGCGGATTGCGTCTTCGTCATGCTCGACGACGAGCACCGTGTTCCCCAGATCGCGCAGGCGCCTGAGCGTGGCGAGCAGCATGTCGTTGTCGCGCTGGTGCAGGCCAATGCTCGGCTCATCAAGCACATAAAGCACGCCAGACAGCCCCGAGCCGATCTGGCTCGCCAGCCGGATACGCTGACTCTCGCCGCCTGACAGGGTGCCCGACGTGCGGTTGAGGTTGAGATAATCGAGCCCGACATTGTTGAGGAAGCCAAGCCGCTCGAGAATTTCCTTCAAGATGCGCTCGGCAATCGCGCGCTGCTGGTCGGTCAGGGCGTGCGGCATTTGCTCAAACCAGGCGAGCGCATCGACCACCGACAGGCAGGTGACGCTCGAAATGTCGCGCATGCCGATCTTCACCGCGAGCGCCTCCGGCTTCAGCCGCGCACCGCTGCACGCCTCGCACGGGGCCGACGACTGGTATTTCGACAGCTCCTCACGCATCCACGCGCTTTCCGTGGACAGCATCCGACGGTTGAGGTTGCCGATCACGCCCTCAAACGGTTTTTTCACGTCATAGGATTTGCGACCGTCAATAAAGGTGAGCGTCACTGGCTTGCCGCCCGTGCCGTGCAGAATAACGAGCTTCACTTCGCCGGGCAGATCCTCCCACGGCGTCTCCAGCGAAAAGCCGAACTCGCGGGCAAGGCTCGCCAGGACCTGCATGTAATAGGGTGACGGCGGGTTCGACTTCGCCCAAGGCACGACCGCGCCCTTTTTCAGGCTGAGGGCGTGGTTGGGGACGACGAGGTCTTCATCAAACAACAATTTCTCGCCCAGCCCGTCACAAGTCGGGCACGCCCCTTGCGGCGCGTTGAAGCTGAACAGCCGCGGCTCGATTTCAGCGATCGTAAATCCCGATACGGGGCAGGCGAACTTCTCTGAAAACACGATGCGGTTGGCCGGAACGCCGGCGCCCTTCATCGCGCCACCGCCCTCGCCTTCGTCTTCCCGGCCCGGCACCACGCCATCGACCAGATCGACAAACGCAAGCCCCTCGGCCAGCTTCAGCGCCGTCTCAAAGCTGTCCGCAAGCCGCGTCGACAGGTCAGGCCCGACGACCAGCCGGTCGACGACCACCTCGATGTCGTGCTTGAACTTCTTGTCGAGCGCCGGCGCCTCGTCGATTTCGTGAATGGTGCCGTCGATGCGCACGCGCGTGAAGCCTGCCTTTTGCCACTCGGCCAGCTCCTTGCGATATTCGCCCTTGCGGCCGCGCACGACGGGCGCCAGCAGATAGAGCCGCGTACCCTCTGGCAGCGCGAGCACGCGGTCGACCATCTGGCTCACCGTTTGCGCGGCAATCGGGAGACCCGTTGCAGGCGAATAGGGGATGCCGACCCGCGCCCATAACAGGCGCATATAATCGTAAATCTCGGTGACGGTCGCAACCGTGGAGCGCGGGTTGCGGCTGGTGGTTTTCTGCTCGATGCTGATCGCAGGCGACAGCCCCTCGATATGGTCGACATCGGGCTTTTGCATCATCTCCAGAAACTGGCGCGCATAGGCCGACAGCGACTCGACATAGCGGCGCTGCCCCTCGGCATAGATGGTATCGAACGCCAGGCTCGACTTGCCGGAGCCCGACAGGCCAGTGATGACGGTAAGGGTGTCGCGCGGAATATCCACGCTCACGTCCTTGAGGTTGTGCTCGCGGGCGCCGCGTACGGAGATGTGAGTCAGCATGAGCCGGGGTTCTACTTCTGTTCTGCGATGGATTCCAGAGGGGAATTGGGGGTCTGCAGGATTGGCGGTTTCATGATGAGAACCGCTATGCGCTGGGCAAATCGCACGTGACTTGATACCGGTGATGGCAGCCGCAACCCAGCCCCGGGCGATAACGCAAAGGAGCAGCCACGTGCAGTGCACATCACCCCCGGATGCCTCCGCTTAGGCTGGTCCTGCAATGCCGGGCGTCCGCAATCTCATCCTTGTCCTGGGCGACCAGCTAAGCCTTACGCTGTCCAGCCTTGCCGCCGGCGATCCCGCGCGCGACCGCGTGCTGATGGCTGAGCTTGCCGAGGAGGCAACTTATGTGCGCCATCACAAAAAGAAGATCGCGTTCCTGTTTTCCGCGATGCGCCATTTCGCCGAGGAACTGCGCGCATTGGGCTGGAGCGTCGACTATATCCCGCTCGACTCGCCCGATAATCGGCGCAACTTTTCCGCGCAACTTGCGCATGCGATTGCCGAGCACCGACCCGAGCGGGTTGTCGTTACCGACGCCGGCGAATGGCGCGTTTCGCAAATGCTGAAGGACTGGCAGTCGGATTTTGCGCTTCCGGTTGATATTTTGGCCGACACTCGGTTCCTGTGCTCAACCGATGCCTTCAGCGCCTGGGCGGCTGGCCGCAAACAATTGCGCATGGAATATTTCTACCGCGATATGCGCCGCCAAACCGGCTTGCTGATGGACGGCGATCAGCCAGCCGGGGGCAAGTGGAACTTTGACGCGGAAAATCGCAAAGCAGCGCCTGCCGACCTGTTCATGCCGCAACCCAGGGCGCATCCTCCAGATGCCATAAGCAGCGACGTACTGACGCTGGTCGCGGCGCGATTTCCGGATCATTTCGGCGATATTGCGCCATTTTGGTATGCGGTCACCCGCGCCGATGCCGAAGCGGCGTTTACCGCTTTTGTGAACGAGGCGCTGCCCAAATTCGGCGACTTTCAGGATGCGATGCTCACCGGGCAACCGTTTTTGTACCATGCCGTGGTCGCACAATATCTGAACTGCGGCCTGCTCGACCCCGTGCGCATCTGCCAGCAAGTCGAGGCCGCCTATCGTGCGGGCGATGTACCGCTCAACGCCGCCGAAGGGTTTATTCGCCAGGTGATCGGCTGGCGCGAATATGTGCGCGGCATCTACTGGCTCAAAATGCCCGGCTATGACCGAAGCAACTTTTTTGGCCATGCGCGCGCATTGCCGGCATTTTACTGGACCGCGCAGACCAAGATGGCGTGCGTGAAAGCAGCGGTCACGCAAACCAAAGAACAAGCCTATGCGCACCATATTCAGCGATTAATGGTGACCGGCAACTTCGCGCTGCTGGCCGGGATTGATCCCCACGCGCTCCATCTGTGGTATTTGAGCGTTTATGCCGATGCCTATGAATGGGTTGAACTGCCCAACACGATTGGCATGAGCCAGTTTGCCGATGGGGGCCTGCTGGCATCGAAACCCTATGCAGCAAGCGGGGCCTATATCAATCGCATGTCCGATTACTGCAAGGCATGCACCTATGATGTCAAGCAACGGACCGGGCCGGATGCGTGCCCGTTCAACGGGCTTTACTGGGATTTTATCGGCCGGCACCGTGACGCGATCGGCCACAACCCGCGCATGGCGCAAATGGTGCGCGTGTACGACAAATTCTCCTCCGACGAGCAGCAACGCATTGCCGATACCGCTGCCGACTTTCTGGCAAGCCTGTGACCACGACCCGCTACACCAAATCGACATTGCCGGAAAAAATCTGCGCTGCGTGCGGCAGACCCTTTGCCTGGCGCAAGAAATGGGCGCGCGACTGGGAGGGGGTCAAAACCTGCTCTGAGCGCTGCAAGGGTGATTTGCGTCGGCGCAACCGCGGCTGAGCAGCGGCGATCATCCGCCATACCGTGGCTATCGAGCAGCCAGCGCACCACACCACATCGGGAGCGGCCGTCACTGATGTGCCATAGTTGACGTGCTAGTAGCGGCAAGGGTGACTTTGTGGAGAGCGGCAATGAGACTTGCGATGACGATCAGCGGGGTCCTTGGCGTCGCGCTGATGGCGGCCAGCGCAGCCGCGGGCGACGCGCCGCAACACTTGCCAACCGGCCAGTCGCTGACCCCCCTGGCAGCGCCCGGCGCGCGGTTTGAGCCGCTTGTCACCCGGACCGGCCCCCTGCCCGATTACATCGCCGACGGTGCAGCCGCCATCAGCGTCAGCCCGCGCGGTGACGAGATGCTTGTGCTGACCAGCGGGTTCAACCGGGTCAACGATCCCGCCGGGACGCTTAGCCCGGCACAGTCCCAGCAGTTCATTTTCGTCTACCGGATCGATGCCAGGGGCGCGACGCGGACGCAAACGCTAAGCGTTGCCAACAGCTTTTCCGGCATTGCCTGGCAGCCGGACGGCAATGGCTTTATCGTTGGTGGCGGCGTGGACGATGTTGTCCATGTGTTTGCGCGCGGCACCGGTGGCTTTGCGCTGAAAGGCCGCCCGATCAAGCTGGGCCATGCCAAGGGCAATGGCGCCGACGTGCGACCACAGGCGGCAGGCGTTGCGATCAGCCCCGATGGGCGCCGGGCGCTGGTTGCGAATTATTATAATGATTCAATCACCCTCATCGACCTGGCGGCCGGGACCATTGTGGTGGAACAGGATTTGCGCCCCGGCCGGATTGATCCAGCCGCACGCGGCATCGCTGGCGGCGAATATCCCTTCGCGGTGGTCTGGACCGATGCAAGCACCGCATATGTATCGGCACCGCGCGACCGGCAGCTCGTGAAACTGGCGATCGGCGATGCGCGGATCGACGTTGCGCACCGCTTGCCGACGATTGGCGAGCCGACCGCGATGTTGGTCGACCCGGTTACCAAGCGCCTCTATGCGACCGAGGACAATGCCGATCGGCTGGCGATCCTCGATCTCGCGACCGACCGGCTGGTGGCGGAGCCCCGGCTCGGGCTGCCCGATGCGATTGATGGCGGCAATGCCGGGATTTTGCCCAAAGGACTGAACGTAAACGGCCTGGCGATGACGCCAAATCACCGGCTGCTCGTCACTTATGGCGGCGCAAATGCGGTTGCGATGGTGACACCCACCGCCGGAGGCGCACGAGTCGATGGGCTGGTGCCAACTGGCTGGTACCCTTCCGCCGTTGCCACCAGCGCTGATGGCGCTCGCGTCTTTGTCGTCAACCGCAAAAGCCCGCCGGGGCCCAATCCGCTGGGCTGCGCGCCAAAACTGGCGGTGGTGAAAGCCCAGCCCAAGGCGTGCGGTGCCGCCAACCAATATATCTTCCAGCTGGAAAAGGCCGGGCTGCTTCACTTCCCGATGCCTGGCGCAAAGGCGCTGGTCGCAACGACCCGGCAAGTCGCCAACAATATCGGCCTTGGTGACACCAAGGCGCGCGCCGCCGCCGAAGCGACGATGGCCGCAGTCCGCGCGCGCATCAAACACGTCATCTTCATCGTGAAGGAAAACCGCACTTACGATCAGGTGCTCGGAGACTTGCCGATTGGCAATGGCGACCCGCATCTGGCGATTCTCGGGCGAACCCTCTCGCCCAATCACCATGCGCTGGCCGAGAATTTCGTAACGCTCGACAATTTCTATGACAGCGGCGAGCAATCAAGCACTGGCTGGACCTGGACGACAGCGGGCCGCGTGCCGGATCTGCTCGAAAAGACCGCCCCGGTAAACTATGCCCAGCGCGGGCTGGCCTATGAAGCCGAACAGCTTGATCGCAATATTGCGACGGGCCTCGCCAAGGCGGAGCGGCGCAAGGTCAATCCTGCCATCCCCGATGATGACGATCTGCTGCCCGGCTCGGCCTTGCTCACCGCGCCCGATGGCGATGGCGACGAAGCCGCCGGCCAGGGCTTTTTGTGGAACGCAGCACTGCGCGCTGGCCTTAGCGTGCGCAACTATGGCTTTGCCGATGCCTCGGTATATGAGGCGAACGCGCCGGGCGATGTGCCGTTGCTCCGCGACCCGGCGAGCGAAAAGCGGGTGATCTATGCGCCCGCGGCGCCTGCGCTCGCGCCGCACAGTGACCCCTATTTTCGCGGCTTTGACATGCGCCTGGCCGATTATTGGCGCGTGCTGGAATGGCAGCGCGAATTTGCGCAGCAAGAAGCGGCAAGCGCGCTGCCGTCCCTCACGCTGCTGCGCCTGTCGCATGATCATTTCGGTGACTTCGACAAGGCGCTTGACGGCGTAAATACCGTCGAGACGCAAATGGCCGACAATGACTACGCCATTGGCCTGGTGGTTGAGCGTGTCGCGCAAAGCAAGTTCAAAGACTCGACGCTGATCTTCATCATCGAGGACGATGCCCAGAACGGCACTGACCATGTCGACGCTCGCCGCAGCATCGCCTTTGTGGTTGGCCCCTATGTTCGGCAAAAGGCGCTTGTCTCCACCCGCTACACCACCGTCAGCATGTTGCGCACGATCGAAGCGGTGCTTGGTCTCGCGCCGCTGGGTCTCAATGATGCGATGGCACTGCCGATGGCAGATGTGTTCGATCTTAACCAAAAGGCCTGGAACTACAGCGCGACCGCTGCCCAAGTGCTGCGCACCACGCAATTGCCGATCCCCGCAGACCGCTTCGACGCGGCTGCCAGCGCCGCCAACCGGCCGCTGCGCACCGCAAGCTATTGGGCAGCGGCCATGCACGGCCAGGATTTCAGCACAGAGGACAAGCTCGATGCGGCCGCCTTCAACACCGCCTTGTGGCAAGGACTTGGCACCGGCCCGGAACCGACCACCCGCGATGGCCGCAATTTGCGCGATGACCGCGCGGCACTGCTGGCGGCAACAGATCGCGCGGGAAAGTGAGCGCAAGCACGCGGCATGGAGTTATTGCCGGTGACGCAGATGCACCGGGTTGAGGGGTTTTAGCGGGGCAAGCCGCAGTTGGTCTAAGCCGAGGGCAAGCTGCTGCAGCCAAACGTGCATAGTGTAACGCGCGCGGCTGCGTTCGGTTGGTACCCTGCTGGGCATACCGTTGCGGCGAACGCCGGCGCGCCAGTTGGCGCAAGGAATGGCGCCGAACATGAGCACTAAATGACCGGCGCTTCGCACACGCCGCCACCAGCACATCACCGCTGTGCTTTGGCTATGAGTTACCGGCGGGGCTAGGTTCCTCCGCCCTTGACGATCGGCGTGAGCGCCCGCATTGGCGCCTGATTGGCGACCAACGCACGCCGGACACCTAGGGCCATGGCTTCTTGCAGCCTTTACCAATTGCCAGATCCCGCTAACAGGTGGGGTCCGCTAACGCTCACAGGATTGCGGATGGAGCGGATTATCTCGGGTGTAACAGGGCTCGGTTTATTCGCGTTTGGCCGCTATCGTCTGGCAACAACTCCCTTGGCGCTTTCATCAACACACCATCCCAAGGCGAGGCTCCCCAGTTGCAAACTGCAATATCATCCGACTGGTTCAGGCCCATTCTGGACACTATTCCGCAAATGATTTGGTCGACGGATGCTGACGGACGCACAGATTTTTACAACGCCCGCTGGTATGAATTTACCGGAGCGCCGATTGGCTCAACCGATGGCCAGGGGTGGAAGACTTTATTTCATCCTGACGATCAGGCCCGCGCCTGGAACGCCTGGGTCGATTCCGTGGCGACCGGCGAACCCTATGAGATCGAATATCGGCTATGGCACCATAGCGGCGCTTATCGGTGGACCCTCGGCCGGGCGATGCCGGTGCGCAATGCCGATGGCAGCATCGCTCGCTGGTTTGGCACCTGCACCGACATTGATGACCTGAAACGGACGGAGCAGCGCGCCGCGTCGCTCGCCTCGATGGTGGGGCAATCGCGCGGCTTCATCGCCATGGCAGACCGCGATGGCCGTGCGCTGTTCGTGAATGATGCCGCGCGCGCCATGCTGTCCAACGGTCGCGCGCTTGAGGTCGGCGCCACGCTGCTGGCGGATCTCTTCGACGAACCGAGCAGGGCGCAATTCGCCAGCGAGGCCAGCCAAGTGCTCGAGACAGGAACCGAGTGGGTCGGCGAACTAGCGCTGCATGATGGACGAACCGGCGAATCGGTGCCGATTTTGTGCAGCATCTTTGTGATGCGCGGCGCAGACGGCGAGGTCACGGGCTTTGCGACGACCGGCCGCGACCTCACTGATCGCAAGCGTGAAGAGGCCGCCCTCGCGCTCATCGCGCAAGAGCTGTCGCATCGCATCAAGAACATCTTCGCCGTCGTCACCAGCCTGATTACCCTGTCGGCCAAGGGCGATCCGCACGCGCAAGGATTTGCTCAAACCGTGCGGCAGCGGATCGAGGCGCTTGCGCGCGCGCATGATTATGTGCGCCCCGACCACCGGGCCAATGCCGCGACCAACCACACGGCCCGCACCATCCACGGCCTGCTGGCCACGATCATTTCGCCCTTTCAGGATGCCGCCGAGCAGCGGATTATGGTGCATGGTGATGATTGCCCGATCGGCCTCGACACGGCAACGGCGCTTGCGCTGATCCTTCATGAACTCGCAACCAATGCGGTTAAATATAGCGCGCTGTCGAGCGACTCAGGCCATGTGGCAGTGCGCTGCAACGTAACTGCCGAAAGCTTCAGCCTTCGATGGATAGAGACCGGCGGCCCGCCTGTTACAGGCGAACGCGATCATCACGATTTTGGCACAGTCATGGCAGAGCGCGCCATCAAGGCGCAGCTCGGAGCCGCCACTCAGCGCCACTGGAACACCGACGGCCTCGCAATGGACATCACCATTCCGGTTAAAAACTTGCTACGTTAGCATGTCGGCCAGCACAATGCTCGGCCATGCTTCAACTCAGCGTTGGTGATAATCACGGTACCACCGCACAAATTCCGGCACACCAACCGACACCGGCGTCGTTGGCACATAGCCCGTCAACCTCTCCAGCAGGGCGCTTGAGGCCTCCGTCGCGTAAACATCGCCCTCCTGCATTGGCAACATGTTCATGATCGCCTTCACGCCAAGCGCCTGTTCAATCTCGCCGATAAAATCGAGCAGTTGCACAGGCCTTCCCTGCCCAATATTCACAACGCGGAACGGCGCGACCGGCGACAGGCTGTCACCGTCAACGGCAGGTGAAGCGCCCGGCACGACGTCAATCAGCCTAAAGACAGCTTCCGCAAGATCACCCACAAAGGTGAAATCCCGGGCCATATCGCCATGGTTGTACACGTCTATGGGCGTGCCCTGCGCTATCGCCTTAGTGAATTTGAACGGCGCCATGTCCGGCCTGCCCCATGGGCCGTACACCGTGAAAAACCGGAAGAACGTCATCGGTACGCCAAATAGATGGGCGTAGCTATGCCCCATCAGTTCGGTCGCGCCCTTGGTCGCAGCATAGAGCGATACCGGCGTCGCACAGCGCTGCAGCTCATCAAAGGGCAACTGCGTGTTGGCGCCATAAATCGAGCTGGTCGACGCTACCAGCAAGTGCTTGGGCTTAGTGTGCCGCGCGAGTTCCAGCACGTTGAAGGTCGCGATGAGGTTAGCCGTGATATAGGCTTCCGGGTGATCGATGGAATAGCGCACCCCCGGCTGCGCGGCGAGATGCAGCACGATATCGGGCGCAAAGTCCCGCCACACCGCCTCGGTCGCTGGCATATCATCGACCGAGATCCGTGCCATCCGGAAGCCGGGATGCGCTTCAAGCAGTGCCGCGCGACGCTCCTTCAACGCAACATCATAATAGGCTGAGAAGTTATCCAGGCCGAGAACGTCACAGCCCGCCGCGAGCAGCCGATTGGCGACGTGATAGCCGACAAAACCAGCCGCGCCGGTTACCAATATCCGCGTTCCGGACCCCATCATGCGCGTCTTCCCCTGTGTTGCCCGGCGCCCGGCCTATCGGCAAACCAACAGCGCCTCAAGCAGCGCGCCCGTGACAAGACCGCCAAACCAGAGCAGCGAGGGCGGCGTTGTTCAATGCGGCAACTGTCCCCTGAGGCGGAACGAACGCCCTTGCCCTTATCTCAGTCAACGACGACGCCGCATAAAAGAAAAGGCATCGCAGGATCTCTCCCGCGATGCCTTTTGTCATTGTGCCTCGCCAACCAGGCGGGGCGATATATTAGGCAATCAAGCCAACCGCGGTGCCGGCACCGCCGCCATCGACATCGAACAATGACGTGACGCCGGTCGTCCCCTGCAAGCGGACGATATCCGTGAAGGATTCAAAGCCAGCCGTGCCGGTGATCTCACCGATATAGGTGTCACCCCGGAAGGTGAATGCCACCGTGCCGCCTTGCTGACCGGTCTCTGCCTGGAACTCCTGCTCGATGAGCTGGATCGCCGCCAGGAAAGAGCCTGTCGTATTCTCGATCTGCGCCAGGTTGATGCCCAGAGTGCTGGTCGCGCTGACCACACCGTTGGAAACCGCGCTGGAGGTAAGGATCGCCGAACCAAAGTCGATAACGTCGGCTGTAGCGTTGAGGCCAGCGATACCGTCAGTATCAACCCCGAAGCCAGTGATCGTGTCGTTGTTCACACGAGCCGAGTCGAGGTCGTTTACAATCACCGTATCGCGTGCCGCAACACTTTCACCCAGATTGATGGTATCTGCCCCAGTCCCGCCGATAATGACATCAGCACCATTACCGCCCGTGAGCGTATCGTTGCCAGCACCACCGGACAAGGAATCTCCGCCATCACCACCCGACAAGATGTCGTTGGCCGCGCCGCCATTCAGAATGTCAGCGCCGGCACCGCCAGTGACGTTGAGCAGGTGATTGGCTGCCAGCCCGCCTGCATTGAGGAACAGGTTCTCGGAAGCGGTCATGTCGTCGCCACCACCGATCACACCGTTTCCGCCAAGCCCGATGATAACGTTGGCCCGCAGCGCCGACGCATCAATAGTCAATGTGGAATCCGCCGTGCCAGCGACAAACGAGGTATCCTGTACTGTCAGGTTATAGTTGTTCACCGTACCCACAACATCCGCCGTTGGCGCGGTGTTATCAATTGGCGCAAGGCCCGCCGCCAACACCACAGTCTCAAACCCGAGAATGTTTGCGTTGAAGGTTACTGCCTGCCCGGAATAACCCGTAGCCGCCGCACCAATTGCGATGGTGTCCGTGCCACTGCCGCCGACCAACACATCGGCAGCATCAAGGAAGGTTCCTGTATTGACCCGGTCATTGCCCATGCCGAGGTCGACCGTGGTCGTGCCTGCCGCGTTGAACGTGACCACGTCGTTGCCAGCGCCCGTGTTGATCGTGTCGGTACCGCCACCATTGGTGAAGGTATCGTCAAAGCCCGAACCCGTCAGCGTGTCATTGCCCGTGCCACCATTCACGGTCGTGCCGCTTGAGGTGTAATTGGCAATCGAGACGCTGCCCGAAGCGTTTGCGCCGAGGTTAATAAGCCGGACACCCGCCGTCTCAGCGAACGTGCCCGCCGAGTAGGTGAATACCGTGCCGCCGGCAGCACCGGTCAGCTCCACGACTTCCGTGTTGCGATAGCGGCCGTTGAAGCCGACATCGGCGATTTCCGCCGTTGGCGTCGTCGCGAGGATAGACAGCGTGTCCGTGCCGTCGCCACCATCAACCTGGTCATTGTCGCTGCCAAACTGGGTGACCGTAACGATGATGCGGTCATTGCCCGCGCCACCGTTGATGGTGTCGTTGCCGTCACCGCCGGTCAGTGTGTCGTTGCCGGCATCGCCATTCAACGTATCGTTGCCCGTGCCGCCATCGAGAGTGTCGTTGCCGTCACCGCCCGAGAGCGTATCGAGGCCTGCACCGCCGACCAGCGTATCAACGCCCGCGCCGCCGTTCAGCGTGTCGTTGCCAACACCGCCAGTGAGGGTGTCGTTGCCAGCACCACCGCTTACGTTAACCGCACGGTTGCCCGTGAGGCCAGCTGCCGTGAAGGTCAACGTGTTGGCCGTCAGCGTATCGGCATTGGCACCCGTGCCGCCGATCTCGCCGTCCGCACCAAGCGCGGTTGCAACACCAGCCGTGAGGCCCGAACCGTCAACCGTCAGCGTGCCACCTGACACGATGTTGGCATCCACCACCGAGAGATTGAAGGCAACCGTATTGCCCGCAATGTCATTGGCAGCACCATCAACCGCAACTGCCGCTTCAGCCGACACCAGCCGGATCGTCTCAACGTTGGTCAAGCCGGTGTTGAAGTTGAAGTTAACGGCGGTGTTCGCGCTGCCGCGCAAGCCACCCGGCGCTGTTTGAGCGATGCCGATCGTCCAGAAGCTCAAGTTGAAGCCCAGGATGAGCGTGTCGTTGCCGGTCGAGCCGTTATATACCAGGTTAGTTGCCTGGTTGGCCGTGAGCGGGCCATTGTAGAACAGATTGACCGTATCATCGCCAGCGCCGGTGTTGATCGGACCAGGCGTTGCCGTTGGCGTCGCGGTCGAGATGGCGACATTGTCGTTGCCAGAACCGGTGATGACACCACCCGTGCCAGTGCGAACCACCAGATCGGCAGTATAGGCGACCGCGTTCAGATCGTCATTGCCGTTGTTCACGTTGCGAATGCCAGCGGCTTGCGCGGCTGCACCGAGCGTAACTTCGAAGATGCTGTCGCCAGGCGTGCCTGCCTGAACATCCGTGGTCAGCGTCTGCACGCCGGTCACGCCAGCGAACACCGCATCAACCAGCGGGGTCGATTGCGTAACGCGGAGCGTGTCGTTCCCGAGGCCGCCAGTGACGACATCGGCCGCAGTCAGTTCGCCATTGTTAAACACGTACGTGTCGTTGCCTGCGCCACCGATCAGCGTGTCGTTGCCAAGACCACCGGCCAGGGTGTCGTTACCGGCACCACCGTTCAGCGTGTCGTTGCCCGCACCACCGGTGAGGATGTCATTCGCCGCACCACCAATGACGTTGACCGCACGGCCCGCTGTGAGCGCCGACGCGTTGACGGTGAGGACTTCGTCGATGAGCGTATCGGCCGCAGTCCCCGTACCACCAATCTCATTGTCGCTGCCCAAAGCGACAACAACGCCAGCACGCAACGTTGAACCGTCGATGGTGAGCACCGTGCCGACATTCGCGTCCACCACGTTGAACGTGTAGGAATTCGCCGCACCCGGCCGATCATTATTCGACCCCTCGACCGCCACCGCGCCATCTTCCGTGATGATACGAATGGCCTCAAAATTCACGATATTAGCGTTGAACCCGTTGATCCCATTGGCTGGGCCAGTGAAGTCTAACCCGCCCTGCCCTGTACCCGAACGACCGTATACCAGCGTGTCGTTTCCGGCGCCGCCATCAATCAGACCCGACGGGTTGACGAGGGCAAACCCGGCGTTCAACGTGTCGTCGCCGGCGCCCAGTGAAACCGTCCCCGGGGAGAACTGAAAATCCGCGGCAGTAGGAACGACCGGCGCAATAGTAGGATTGGTGTTGAAGTTAACCAGATTGACCGTGTCTGCCCCGGAGCCGGTCGAGATCGAGCCAATGCCGTTGACCGTCAGTCCAACAGTATAGGCCGACGCGTTCAAGTCATCGTCATTCGAATTGACGGTAACGATGCCCGATGCCTGCGCAACGGCGCCAAGCGTGACCTCAGCCACACTGTCCTGGCTGCCACCAACATTGACCCGCGTCGTCAGCGCCTCGAAGCCCACCTTGCCTGCGAACTGGCTGTCGGTCAGCGGTGCGTTGCTGGCGATGTTCAGGGTGTCAACACCCGCAGTACCCGTGTCAGTGATCGTTTCAGCCGAATCAAACTCGCCTGCGTTGAACGCGTACACGTCGCTGCCTTCGCCACCGTCAATCCGGTCAATGCCAGCGCCGCCGTTCAACAGGTCATCGCCTGCGCCACCAAGCAACGTGTCATTGCCAGCGCCGCCGTTCAGCGTGTCATTGCCAGCGCCGCCAACGAGATAGTCGACACCATTGCCGCCGTTCAGCGTATCATTGCCGCCACCAGCGTTGACATAGCCACCAGCTGCTGCCGTGTTCAGCGCCTCGCTCAGCGAAGTGCCGAGCGTTACCGACGCAAACGAGCCAACCGCTGTGCCGTCATTCACAAAGAACAGAACCGGGGTGGTTGGGCTGCCAGAGACGGTGAGGAAAAGACCTTCATCGTCAAAGCGCGAAAC
>JBJXEC010000228.1:0-6934 GCA_046155125.1 Sphingomonas sp.
GGTGGTGGAGATTCAAGACCGCGTCATCCGCCAGGGTATCCAGTGCCGCCTGACTGACGGCATAGAGCCCTTCAATCTGATGTTCGTGCCCGTCTGCTTCGGTAAGCACCAGCGCCAGTGGTCGCAGAACGCCGTGCGCCGCGAGCGCCTCGGCAAGGGTTTTGGCCGCTGCGACATCAGCAATCAGCGCAGCAAGGGTCTGGGCAACGCTGCGCGTAAACGCGGTGGGCTCGCCATTGTTAAACAGAGGTTCGCCCAACGCATCATCCAGCAACTGGCTTGCCTCGTCGATTGCCAAACCGTGCGGCGCTGTTTCGTCATGGTAAAACGGGTACCGCAGCATCACGCCTGGAACCCATGTTGCCAGCCAGTGACTGTCGACGACATACAGATTGCTGCCGGGCTGAAAGCCAAACAGGGCAACGATGCTGAAGGCGCCGGTCTGCTCGTCCTTCAGCAGCAACAGCGGATAATCCGCGCCCGCCAGCTGGATTTCGCTCAAGCCCAGCACTGCATGATTATGCTGCGCGCCATAAGCTGTGTCGGGTCTTGGCCGGACCCGGGTTTTACCGTGTCGAGCGGCGCTGAGCGGGATGATCGCCATCCCGCGCTAAACCTTTTGCAGGCCGTGGACGCGGATCTTGCCCAGCAGCGCGCGGTGCGATGGCAAATGCGCCATGGCCTGATCGCGTGCCTTGCTATTGGCGGCAAACAGGCGCTGCGCGGTACCCGTTTCGGCATACAGATTGGGCTGGTCGGCATGCGCATTGGCAAAGCCCATGCCGTGCAGAATATATTGGTAGCTCGGCCAGGAAAACACTTCGGGCTGATGGGCAAAATCCTGCGCAACCGGCGGATGATGGCGCCACAGCTCGAGTTTTGCCCGCAGGCCATCGGGCACGCTAGCAGGCTCGACATTGTCGCGCCAGAAAGCGGTATCTGTTCGCTTGGTGAGCAGATAATGGAGCTTCAGAAACTCGATAATCCGCTCCCAATGGTGCGTGAACGCCAAGTTGAACTGGGCCGACATTACATCCATGACCGCGCGGGTGCGCGGTAGTCGGTCAGCTATGTAATCTACCGCGGTTTCGACGAGCATCAGCGCAGATGCTTCCAAAGGCTCCAGAAAGCCTGCCGACAGACCAACGGCGACGCAGTTGTGCGACCAGAATGTCTCTCGATGTCCGGCGCGAATGGAAATGCGTCGTGCGGCCAAGCCGTCGGCCTGGGGGCCGATATAAGCGCGCAGTTCGGCTTCGGCTTCATCGTGGCTGATATGGCTGCTGGAATAGACATGACCAACGCCGCGCCGGGTCCACAGGCCGATGTCCCAAATCCATCCAGCGCTTTGCGCCGTCGAGATCGTATGGCACGCGATCGGGCTGTCTTCGGCGGGATAGGGAACTTGCATTGCCAGCGCGTGGTCGGCAAACAGCACATCGCTGCAATCACGGAAGGCGGCGCCATAAACGCCGCCGATGAGCAAGGCCGCAAATCCGGTACAATCGACGAAAAAATCGCCGTCGATCGCGCCTGCGTGCTTGAGATCAAGCCCGGCGATATCCCCATTGTCCGCCATGCGAACACCAACCACATCATCAATGATATGGTCCACGCCAAGCGTGCCAACCGCATGGTCACGCATCATTGCTGCGAATTTTCCAGCGTCCAGATGATACGCATAGTTCGCAACCGCGCCATATTCAGGTGTGGTGATTGCCTTTGGCGCCAAGCCCGCTTCGCACAGCGCCGCCTGAAAATCGACGGCGTCAGCAAAGGCTTCCGGGTTGGCGCGCTGCCGGGCCTCCCAATGGCCTGACAGGTTGACCTGTGTTGCCCCCTGCGGCGGATTGAGCGGATGGTAATAGCCGTCGGCATCAGTGCCGTTTGTCCAGCGCACGAACTTTGCGCCCTGCTTGAACGCTGCATCGCAGTCGCGAATGAAGCTGGTCTCCGATATTCCTGCCTTGCGCAGCGTGTTGCGCATGGTTGGCCAGGTGCCTTCGCCGACCCCGATGGTTCCAATGGCGGATGACTCGATCAGGACCACCTGCACTGCATCTGGTCCCTGGCCGTGCCGCGCGGCGATTCGAGCCGCGGCAATCCAGCCCGCGCTGCCCCCTCCGACAATCACAACTTTCCGCAGCAAGTTGTCCAACAATCAGGCCCCCGTTTATCTGGCGGCGCATGCCGCATCGCCAGCCTCGCTTTTCGGCGTTGCCACGGGCGCAGCGTCATCAGCCCTTCATTGCCTACTCTAGGCCGACCACGCCTAGCAAATAGGGCACCCAAAATTTCTTTCAATGCCTGAATAGATCATATAAGTAGGGCTTGCCAGAAAACGGGGCGGTCAGCGTAACCCGATCGGTAATTCGATGCGTTGCCCTCGAATGCCAGGCGATAGGGAGGAGAGTTCGACGTGAACATTGTCAGCAATATCAATCCGTCACGGGCAGGGTCCTTGGGCGCACAAGTCGGCTATGGGGCGCTGGCAGCGGCCCTGCTTTTTGCGGCTGCGCCTGCTTATGCACGGCCGGAAGCGCCGCAACAGGCTGCGCCGGGCAGTGCCGCGAAGGACGGGGCTGCCGACGACGACATCGTTGTCACCGGCATCCGTCGAAGCCTTTCGGCGGCGGCGGACCTTAAGCGCGAATCGTCGATCGTCCAGGACTCGATCACCTCTGAAGATCTTGGCAAATTCCCCGACTCGAACGTTGCCGAAGCGCTGCAGCGCATTCCTGGCGTGTCGATTGATCGCAATGGCGGTGAGGGTCAGTTTGTGACCGTTCGCGGCTTTGGCCCTTCGTTTAACACAGTCCTGGTCAACGGCCGCAACTTTGCCAGCGACAATGCGGGCCGCGAATTCAGTTTCGATTTGCTGGCGGCGGAACTGATCAACGGCGCGGATGTCTATAAAAGTTCGCGTGCAGATGTGCAGGAAGGCGGCATTGGCGCCACCGTGAACATCAAAACCGCGCGGCCGCTCGATATTGGCGGTTTCAAAGGCTTGTTGTCCGCCAAGGGCCAGTACGAGCAAAACAGCAATGCATTCTCGCCGCAGGTTTTTGGCCTGCTCAGCAACACCTTTGCTGGTGACACATTGGGATTGCTCGCGGCCGTATCCTATCAACGGCGTGAGGCTCAGATAAACTTCACGCAAAATCGTGGCTACCTGCCGGGTTCAACTGTCGGCCCGACCAATGCGCCGCTTTTCACCAACGTCTTTGCGCCGCGAAACCAAGACACTGGTCGCGACGTCCAGTCACGGGAACGGCTGGGCGTGAACGTTACCGGGCAATGGCGCCCGGTCGACACGTTGACCCTGACGCTCGACGGGCTTTACAACCGGTTCACGGTGGAATCAGACGTCCGCTCACTGGGAAGCTGGTTCGAACCGTCAAGCTATACTGCCGCCGCGATCGACAGTAATCGGACGGTCACCTCGTTAACGACCAGCGGCAACGGCGATCTGATTGCGACTTCCAACAGCAGATTCACGACCACATGGGCCGCCGGCTTAAATGCCGACTGGCAGCCGACCGACAAGTTGACCGTCAAGCTTGATGCGTCGTGGTCGCGTGCGCGCAACAACTCGGGCGGCCGCAACTATTTCACGGTGATCGGCATCCCGTCACGCTACAGTTTCCAGGAAGCGCAGGGCAACGGATTCCCATCGGTTTTTGGGTATTCCGCTGATCTGACGAACCCAAATCTCGGCCGCAACCACATCGCCTTGCGGCAGGGCGTAACGGAGGCCGAACGGGTTCTGGAATTCAAGCTCGATAGTGAATGGAAGGCCGAAAGTGGCGCACTTGATGCCGTTCGCTTCGGTTTGCTGCATACCCGCCGTTCCAAGAACAACCAGTTGATCCAGACGAACCCGAACACGTTGTGCCTGTACTGCGGCTATTCAACGTCCGCTCCTGCGTCATTGCTGCGGCCATTCACGCTCGGCAGTTTCCTGGGCAGCAACGGGCGCGTGCCGACGGTGTTCCAAAGCTATGATCCCGAGGCATATTTCAGGTTCCTGGAAAGTCCCGCGGCGGCGGCTGCGCAAAATGCCGCGCTGGGACTGCCCCCTGGCACAATCGCCGCGCAGCTGGCGCGTACCAACGGCTATGCGGCAGCGCCTCAGCCAAGCTCGTTCAGGGTCAGCGAGAATAATTACGCCGGTTATCTAGATGCTGACTTCCGAGGAACACTCGGCGGGCTGCCTTGGTTTGTGAATATCGGCGCGCGGTACATTCATACCGAAATTCAGGCTTCGGGCCAGCAACTGTCGCTTCTTGATTTGTTGCCGGTGCAGGGCGACCCGACGATCTACAACGCGGTGTTTGCCAATGGCGGCGCCCCCATCTCGACAACGCAGCGGTCGAGTTATGATTATTTTCTGCCGAGCGTGAATGTGAAGATCGATATCACGCCGCGCGTCATCCTCCGGTTGGCTGGTTCGCGCTCATTGACCAGGCCGCAAATTCAAGATCTCGCGCCCCGCACCAACTTTGATGTGGTGCGCCCGGCCAGCCTTGATGCAAGCGGGGGCAACCCCAATTTGCTCCCCTATACGTCGAACAATTTCGACGTATCTGCTGAATGGTATCCGACAAGAACGACCACGTTGGCGGCGGCGTTCTTCTACAAAAACGTGAGCAACTTCATAGTTCAAACTCGGGCCGCTGAAGTATTCAGAATTGCCAATGCTGGCAATCTGCCGATTGGAAACGGCATTACCGGGCCGAATGCAGCGACGTTCAACGTACGGCGGCCACGCAATGCTGATACTGCAACGATTAGCGGTGTCGAACTGAATTTGGTGCACACGTTTGATTATCTGCCAGGCGTATTAAGCGGTCTTGGAACGCAGTTGAACGCGACCTTTGTTACGAGCAATGCTTCGTTCGACCCGAATGCCACGTCAGTGTCGTTCGCGCTTGAAGGGCTGGGCAATTCGCAAAACGCCACGGTCTTCTATGAAAAATACGGTTTTGGCGCGCGGTTTGCTTATAATCGCCGGGAGCGTTTCTTGCAGAATCTGGTGACGCCAGGTCAAGGCGGCGATCCAGTGTTTCGGCGGCCATTCGATCAGATCGACGTCCGGGCAAGCTATGACATCACGCCCAAAATCCAAGTCTTTTTCGAAGGCATTAATGTGCTGAGCAACGTTAACATCACCACCGGGCGTTTCGACAACCAGGTGCTCGACTTTGTCGATACTGGAGCGCGGTACGCCTTTGGTTTCCGGGCAAACTTCTGACGCAATAGCTGCTCGCCCCAAAGTGGGGGCGGGCAGCTAACCGATGCCGGGCGGTTGCTCCGAGGCTGCTTGGCAGGGCGGTGGCTGTTGCGGCCGGCGGATGATCGGCTGGGTAGCAATCGGTGGCACGACTTAATCGTTCACGCACTGACTAGGCGACCGACCACTCCCGGGGGGACAATGTCGATGATGTTAAAGATGGTCATGGCCGCCATGCTGGCGATGTTTGGGGCGGTCATGGCGCTCGGCGCTTCCACACCGATTGCGGCCGATGCGCCGGAACTGGCGCCGCGCGGCAAATTTTCCGTTGGCACAAGCGAACTTGTGGTGACGGCGCCCGATCAGGTCGATGTTCTGCACGGCCCTGGCAACGGCAGTGCCGCACCACGGGGCCTGCGCTTGCTAAATGTAGTGCTATGGTATCCGGCAGTTGGCCAGCGCGGCGCCACTGGGCAGGCGGCTTATCGCATGCCGGCGCCCGATATCGCAGGTGGCGATTTGAAGGCGCCGGCGATCGTGGTTTTCACAGGAACGGCGACGCGTGGCGCAGTGCCTGCCGCCGGCCGATTTCCTATCGTGATACTGTCGCATGGCTTTGGAAATCGGGCTGTCATGTTCAGCGAGCTGGGCGAGAACCTGGCCTCCAAGGGTTATATTGTCGCCGCCATTGAGCATGACGACGCGACATCACGGGCCGGGGTTTCCCGACAGCTTTCGTTTGTGGATGTCGTGATCCATCGCAGCGCAGACCAGCGCTTTGTGGTCGCCGAGCTGCTGAAGCGGGCGCGCAGTGCAAAAACGGGCATCCTTGCCCATGCGGACCCGGAAAATGTGGCGCTGGCCGGCTATTCGATGGGTGGTTTCGGGGCGCTGGCCACAGCTGGTGCCGGGTATGCTGCCGGATCCTCAATAGCAGCCCGCCTGCCCAAAGGGTTGCTAGACCCGTTGCTGGAGGGGGCCGCCAAACCGCTGCCGGGTATCAAGGCGCTGGTGTTGTTTGCGCCATGGGGCGGTGCACCGCTGGTGCGCATGTGGACGCCCGCGGCCCTGGCGACTATTCGCGCGCCAACATTGCTTATTGACGGCGACAGGGATGATATCGTCGATTTCAAAAGCGGTGTACGCTGGATTTTCGATCAGATGTCCGGCGCTGATCGCCATCTGCTAATCTATCGCGAAGCGCGGCATAATATCGCAATGAACGCAGCACCAGATGCGCTGCGGTATGACCATCGCTATCTCGACAGATATGATGAGCCTGTTTGGCGCAAGGACAGGATTCTGGCGGTCAACGCCCATTTCATAACCGCGTTTCTGGACCAGCATCTAAAGCACGTGCCGGACCGCGCGGCATTTTTCGCGCCACTTACCACCGCGAGCGATGATGGCGACTGGGCGCTTGCGGACGGCGACATTGCCGGCGCGCAATTTGCCCAGAATACGGGCCCGTCAGCGCGGTACTGGCCGGGGTTTCAACGGCGCTGGGCGCTGGGCCTGGAACTTCATCACCTTGCGCCGGGCCAGTAATCCATGCGCCGCCGCCGGGCAGTCGTCACTCGGTCATTGACGGAAGGGGGCAGCAGCCCCTAGGGCCGTCAAGCGTCGGGGAGTGGCGCAGTCTGGTAGCGCGCCTGCTTTGGGAGCAGGATGTCGCAGGTTCGAATCCTGTCTCCCCGACCA
>JBJXEC010000229.1:0-22147 GCA_046155125.1 Sphingomonas sp.
GCGCGGGCCTCGTTCAACATGGTCGAACGCGCCGACTTGTCAGTGACCTTATAAGCCGCGGCAATATCGGTACCGATCAGATCGCGCAGCTTTTGCTTGGCGGCTGACAGGTCGGCCTGCTCGGCCATCTCCCAGGGCTCCTTGGCGGCTTGCTCTGCTAACCCAATGATCGCATCGGCTGCGTCACGGCAAGCGGCGTGTGCAAATTGCACCGCGCCGAGCATAACGTCTTCGGAAAGCTCCTTCGCCTCGGATTCAACCATCATGACTGCGGCGTGCGTTGCGGCAACCACCAGGTCGAGATCGCCCTGTTTGATTTGCTCGAGCGTGGGGTTGAGGATGTACGCGCCGTCAACATAGCCGACACGCGCTGCACCGATTGGACCCATGAACGGCACACCTGAGATGGTGAGCGCAGCAGACGCTGCAACCATCGCGAGAATGTCAGGCTCATTTTCGCCATCATAGCTCAGCACCTGGCAGATCACGTTGATTTCGTTGTAGAACCCTTCCGGAAACAGCGGGCGGATGGGGCGGTCGATCAGGCGGCTGGTCAGCGTTTCCTTTTCGGTCGCGCCGCGTTCCCGCTTGAAAAAGCCCCCGGGAATGCGCCCGGCAGCCGAGAATTTTTCCTGATAATGCACGGTGAGCGGGAAGAAATCCTGGCCCTCCTTCACCGATTTGGCGGCAGTCACCGCGCACAGCACCACGGTTTCGCCAAGCGTCGCGAGCACCGCGCCGTCGGCCTGACGGGCAACGCGGCCCGTTTCCAGCGTGAGGGTCTTGCCGCCCCACTGGATGCTTACAGTTTTCGTATCGAACATTTTATTTCCTTCAACGCCGCCGGCCGGATGCCGACGGGGCCTGTCTGCGGGCTAAGCCGGCCCGCGCGGAGTGAGGCCTTTCTTGGCCTCGGTGAGCAAGGGGGCCGAATTGCCCGCTGCCCGGTTAACGCCCGCATCATTGGCGGGGATATGAAAACGGCGCCGGGAAGGCGCCGTTCGGGTTATTTGCGAAGGCCAAGCTTCGCGATGAGATCGGTATACCGCGAGCCATCGCTGTGGCGCAGATAGTCCAGCAGCGAGCGTCGCTTGTTGACCATCATCAGCAAGCCACGGCGCGAGTGATTGTCCTTGGCGTGGCCCTTGAAATGCTCGGTCAGGTTGCGGATGCGCTCGGTGAGGATCGCGACCTGAACTTCGGGGGAACCGGTATCGCCTTCGGCGCGGCCATGTTCCTTGACGAGCGCTTCCTTGCGCTCTTGCGTAATCGACATTCGCTTCGTTCCTTCGACATCACATTACAGGTTGAAGCCGCGCACGACCCGGATTTCTCCGGCTTCGGCCTTTGCAAGCGCGATGGGGACATCGCCCAGCATCGCGAAGCACAAGCCATCGTTCACGGCAGTCCCGATCACCATCTGCCCGTTGCGGAGCAGCTCTGCCTGACCGGGGGTGAGGGAAAACGCCGGGATGTCGTCCAGCGCTGCTCTCAACGGCAGAAGTTTGTCTTCAAGGCCGTGCGCATGGCCCAATTCGGCAAGTTTGTCCAGCGATATCGCGTCATCCAGCCCAAATGGCCCTGCGCTGGTTCGCCGCAGCATGGTCACATGGCCGACCGTGCCAAGCGCCAGGGCGATGTCACGCGCCAGGCTGCGGATGTAGGTGCCCTTTGAGACATGGGCAAACAGCACGGCGCTGTCGACTGGCGGGTCTCCAGTGTCGGGCATGGGGTGCCGAATGGCAAGCTGGAGCACGGTGACGTCGCGCGGCGCAAGCACAACGTCCTTGCCCGCACGCGCCAGGTCGTACGCGCGCTCGCCGCCCACTTTCAGCGCCGAATAAAGGGGCGGCAATTGGCTGATTGGCCCGGTAAAGTCGCCCAGAATGGCGCGAAGCGCGCTGGGGCGAGGACGGTGGGGCGCCGTTGCGACAACCTTGCCCTCGGCATCGAGCGTATCCGTCTCGGTGCCGAAGGCGATAGTGAACTCATATGCCTTGGTGGCATCCAGCATTCGCCCGGCAAGTTTGGTCGCCTCGCCAATCGCGATGGGCAGCACCCCCGTCGCCAGCGGATCAAGCGTGCCTCCATGCCCCACTTTGAACTTGCCATAGCCACCGTCGCGCAGCGCGCGCTTGACGGCCGCCACGGCCTGCGTAGAGCCAAGGCCAAGCGGCTTGTCGAGGATGATCCAGCCGTGCATCGCTCAGGCGCCGGTTTGCGCCAGCCGCTCGAAAAAATGCTTGCGGCATAATGGTACATACCGGTCATTGCCGCCGACTTCGGTCTGCGCGCCCCGCTGAACGGCGCGGCCATCGCCATCGACACGCAAGTTCATAGAGGCCTTTTTCCCGCAATCGCAGATGGATTTTATCTCGACCAGCTCGTCGGCGAGCGCCAGCAGTGCGGCGCTTCCGGGGAACAAATGCCCCAGAAAATCAGTGCGCAGGCCGTAAGTGAGCACCGGCACCCGCAATGCGTCCGCCACCCGTGCGAGTTGCAACACTTGCTTGCGCGTAAGGAACTGCGCTTCATCGACCAGCACGCACGCAACTGGCTTGCGCTCGTGCTCGGCCTCGACCAGCGCGGCGATGTCCGTTGCTTCACTGAACGGGGTTGCCGGGCGGGTAATGCCCAACCGCGAGGAGATTTCGCCGGGGCCGTTGCGCGTATCGATGGCGGCGGTGAACAGCAGCGTGCGCATCCCGCGCTCGCGATAGTTGAAATCGGCCTGTAGCAGCGTGGTAGATTTGCCGGCATTCATCGACGCATAGTAGAAATAGAGCTTGGCCATATCAGGCAGGCGTCGCCGCCTCGTCGTCGTCGCTCGTCAAGTCGCGTGCTACCCTGGGGTTGCGCAGCAGGCTGTCGATATGGCTGCCCTCGTCAAAACTCTCATCGGCCAGGAATTTCAGCTTGGCGGCATATTTGGTGTTCACCCGCCGCGCGACCTCGCTTTGGAGATAGGCCGTGTGCGTGCGCAGGGCCTTGAGCACCACTGCCTCCTCCTTGCCGAGCAGCGGTTTCACGAAAGCGGTCGCGTGGCGCAGGTCTGGCGACATGCGCACTTCCGTTACAGTCACAAGGTGCTTGGCGAGCGTTTCGTCATGCACATCGCCACGCGACAGGATATCGGAGAGTGCATGGCGGACCTGCTCGCCGACCCGCAGCGTGCGGACGGAGCGAGCTTCGGGGGATTCCTTTTGCATATCAGACTTAGGCCAGTGAGCGGGCGACGAACCCGCCAATTGCCAGACTGCCGCCTGAAACTCCCGTCGCCCGGGTCATGGCCGCCAGCTTCTTAGAGCGTCCGTTCACGCAGTTCGACCTCGAAGGTTTCCAGAAAGTCGCCGGGCTTGATGTCGGTGAAATTCTGGGTGAAGGTCACGCCGCATTCAAGCCCTGCGCGCACTTCGGCGACATCATCCTTGAAGCGGCGCAGCGACGCGATTTCGCCCTGATAGATGATGACATCAGCGCGCGTGATGCGCGCCTTGAGCGCCTTTCGGATAATGCCCTCGGTAACCAGCAACCCGGCCGCGCGACCGTGTTTGCCGGCGGGGAAAACCTCGCGGATTTCGGCGCGGCCAACGACGGTTTCAAAGGCTTCGGGGCCAAGTTCGCCCGCCATGCCGGCGCGGATTTCGTCGATCAGGTCATAGATGATGTCGTAATATTTGAGCGCCACCTTTTGCCGCTCGGCAATTTCGCGGGCCTTGGCATTGGCCCGCACGTTGAACCCGATGATCGGCGCCCCGCTCGCCCCCGCCAGCGTCACATCGCTTTCGGTAATGCCGCCGACGCCCGAATGCAGCACGCGCGCGCGGATGTCGTCGGTCGAGATTTTGTTGATCGAGGCAACGATTGCCTCGACCGAGCCTTGCGTGTCGGCCTTCACGACCAGCGGATATTCGATTGCCTGCTTTTCTTTCAGTGCCGAGAACATCGATTCAAGGCTGGCGGGCGTCGACGTGGTGCGCTTGCTGGTGAGCACGCTCTGCCGATATTCAGCGACTTCACGTGCCCGCGCCTCGTTTTCGACGACCTGCAGCGGATCTCCGGCGCGCGGCACGCCCGACAGGCCAAGCACCTCAACTGGTGTCGACGGGCCAGCGGCTTGCACCATCTGGCCCTTGTCGTTGACAAGCGCGCGGACCTTGCCGCTTTCGGCACCGACCACGAACACGTCGCCGACTTTCAGGGTGCCGCGCGCAACGAGGATGGTCGCGACCGGCCCGCGGCCCTTGTCGAGCTTGGCCTCAATCACATTGCCCTCGGCCATGCGGTCGGGATTGGCCTTAAGCTCCAGCAATTCGGCCTGAAGCTGGATTTTCTCAGTGAGTTCATCAAGCCCCGTGCGCTTGAGCGCCGAGACTTCGACATCCTGCACGTCGCCCGACAGTTCCTCGACGATCACGTCATATTGGAGCAGCGCCTCGCGCACCTTTTTCGGGTTGGCATCGGGCTTGTCGCACTTGTTGATCGCAACGATCATCGGCACGCCGGCCGCCTTGGTGTGATTAATCGCTTCGATGGTCTGGGGTTTCAGCCCGTCATCGGCGGCAACCACGAGGATGACGATATCCGTCACATTCGCGCCGCGCGCGCGCATTTCGGTGAAGGCTTCGTGGCCCGGCGTATCGAGGAAGGTAATCTGCGACTTGTCCTTCATCGTCACCTGATAGGCGCCGATATGCTGGGTGATGCCGCCCGCTTCGCCCGAAACGACGTCCGTTCCGCGCAACGCATCGAGCAGGCTGGTCTTGCCGTGATCGACATGGCCCATGATCGTGACAACCGGTGGCCGCGGCACCAGCGCGTCGTCGGCGTCGTCCGTCGTGTCGAGCGAAATGTCGATATCGGCATCGCTGACGCGGGTAATGTTATGGCCGAATTCGGTCACAAGCAGTTCCGCCGTATCCTGGTCGATGGTCGCGTTGATGGTGACCGGCATGCCCATTTTGAACAGCGCCTTCACCAGATCCGCGCCCTTTTCGGCCATACGATTGGCGAGCTCCTGCACGGTGATCGCTTCCGGCACGACGACGTCGCGGACTTGCTTTGCCTGTGGTTCGCGCGGGCCGCCAAAGTGGCGCTTTTCTTTTTCACGGGCGCGCTTCAGCGCCGCGAGCGAGCGGGCGCGGGCCCCGTCACCATCGTTCAGCGCGCGGTTGACGGTGAGCTTGCCAGATTGGCGCCGGTCATCAACGCCTTTTCGATCGCGCGTGGGGCGGGGTGCAGGTTCGGCCCCGCGCTTGACGCCGCCGGAAGGTCCGGAAGGTCCGGAAGGCGCGACGCTTGGTTCCTGCGCGCGAGAGGGCGCAGGCTCAGGTCGTGCCTCGGGCTCAGGCTTGCGGGTCGGCTGCGGCCGCTCGGGGCGGGCAACGGGTGTAAAGCGGCGCGGTGCCGGGAGCGCGCTGTCAAGCGCAAGCTCCATGCTTGGTGCTTCAGGCTCGCTGGGGCGATCTGGCGCTGCTTCAACCTGCGGTGCGGCTGGCTCGACCGTGGCCGGTTGCCCGGCAGGCGCCGCCTTTTTGGCTTCCTCGAGCCGGCGGCGTTCTTCTTCGGCCGCCTCCTGACGTTCGCGCTCCTCACGGCGGCGCGATTCCTCGTTCGCGTTCATCCGCGCTTCTTCGGCTTCGCGCAGCAGCTTGGCCTGCAGTTCCTGGCGGGACAGCAAGCTCGTCCCGGTACCGCGGCTCGGCGGCGGCGGCGGTGGTGGTGCGACGGGTTCGGGCGCAAGTGCTACTGGCGCTGGCGCGGGGGCTTCATCAGCGGGCTGGCCTTCGGCTTCCCCTGGCTTGCTGAGGATGCGGCGGCGCTTCACCTCGACCACGACGGTGTTCTGGCGCCCATGGCTGAAGCTTTGCTTCACCTTGCCGGTCTCGACGGTGCGCTTCACGCCCAAAGGTGCGCGCATGCCAAGTTTCGGTTTTTCGTTATCAGTATCGCTCATCGGGTCGCTCAAAGTCCTTGTGTCGTCGCGTCGGCCGCGGCCGGGTAAATAGGGTCGGGGCCGAAAATCTCAGACGCCGATGCGCCCTGCGAGGCCGTTTCGCAAGGCGCACTATGGTTTTCGGGTCCGATGAATTGGAGCCAGCGGGCCAGTGCATCGCCCACTCGCTTGGCCGCTCCAGGGTCGGTAACGCCAATATGTACCACGTTTTCGCGGCCGAGCGCCACGGACAATATGGCGCGGCTCGCGGGAATTACCAGCCCGCGCGCGCCAGAGCCTTCGGCGTCGTTGCCGACCCGCCATGCCTGATCGAGCTTGCGGTTGCCGTCGATACTGGCGTCGCTTGCGTGGAGGAGCAGGGTAAGCTTGCCGCTGCGGGCCGATTTTTCGATGCGTTCGGCACCGATTACGATGGTGCCGCCCCGCGATTCCAGCCCCAGCCGGTCAAGCAACGCCTTTTCGAGCGCGGCCGCTATCATGCCGGGCAAGTCATCGGGTAGCCGGAAGTCGGCGGTTTTGAACGCGCGGGCAAGCGCGCCTTTCAGCTTGCCCTTGGCCATCGCGGTCTCAAAAGCCTGACGCGGCACGCCAATCCAGGCGCCGCGCCCGGGTGCCTTGGCGCGCACGTCGGGCAGCACCAGCCCATCGGGCGACAGCGCGAGCCGCACCAGCGTGTCGCGCGGCGCGCTTTCTCCGGCAAGGATGCAGCGGCGTGCAGGGTCGCTCATCCGCGCCTCCCGCCAAAGGAGGCGCGCGCAGCATCGCCCGGAACTATCTGGTGCCCTAGCGCCTCATGGTGTGGGAGCCGCATGCGCGTCCTCCCTCAAAGGCGCCTGATTGGCGGCCTTCAGCGCATCGCGATCGGCGATAAGCTGGCCCCCGGCGCCATAATTTTCGGTCGAGACTTCCTCGATCACGATTTGCACCGCGCCCGGCGCCTTGCCGAGCCGATCGACCAGCGAGCGGGTAACGTCGGCGACGATCCCCGCTTTCTGGTCGCGGGTGGCGCTGCCCGATATGCGGATGCTGACAAACGGCATCAGGCGGCGCTACCCGTTTCTTCATCGGCAAACCAGTGGGCACGCGCCGCCATGATGATTTCATTGCCTTGGTCTTCGGTCAGCCCATATTCGGCAAGTACGCCGCCCTTGTCTTCGGTGCGCTTGGTGTCGCTTTCGGCGCGACGGCGCGGCTCGGCACGCTTTTTCTGCACCAGCTCGTCGGTTGCAAGATCGGCCAGATCGTCAAGCGTCTTGATGCCCGCCTTGCCGAGCGTGACCAGCATCGCTTCGGTCATGTGCGGCATCGCTGCCAGATCATCCTCGACGCCAAGCTCGCGCCGCAGCGTGCGGTTGGCTTCCTCGCGCCGCTCAAGCGCTTCTGTTGCGCGGCTCTGGAGTTCCGCCGCCAGATCATCGTCAAACCCTTCGATCGACGCGATTTCGTCAACCTCGACATAGGCGACTTCTTCCAGCGCGCCAAAGCCTTCAGCGACCAGCAGCTGTGCCAGCGTTTCATCAACGTCCAGCTCCTGCTGAAACATTTCGGAGCGTTCGACAAATTCCTTCTGGCGCTTTTCGCTCGCATCGGCCTCGGTCAGGATGTCGATGGCCTTGTTGGTGAGCTGCGAGGCGAGCCGCACATTCTGACCGCGCCGACCAATAGCGAGGCTCAACTGATCGTCCGGCACCACCACTTCGATGCGGTCTTCTTCCTCGTCGATCACCACGCGGCTGACCGACGCTGGCTGGAGCGCGTTCACCACAAAGGTGGCAGTATCCGGCGACCACGGGATGATGTCGATTTTTTCGCCCTGCATTTCCTGCACCACCGCCTGCACGCGGCTGCCCTTCATGCCGACGCACGCACCGACCGGGTCGATGCTGCTGTCATGGCTGATGACGCCGATTTTGGCGCGGCTGCCGGGGTCGCGCGCGGCGGCCTTGATCTCGATGATGCCGTCATAGATTTCCGGCACTTCCTGCGCGAACAGCTTTTTCATGAAGTCGGGGTGCGCACGGCTGAGAAAAATCTGCGGGCCGCGGTTTTCACGGCGCACATTGAGGATGAGGCTGCGGATGCGGTCGTTCACCCGCACCACTTCGCGCGGGATTTGCGCGTCGCGGCGGATAACGCCTTCGGCACGGCCAAGATCAACCACGACATGGCCGAACTCCACGCGCTTCACAACGCCGGTGATGATCTCGCCGACCCGGTCCTTGAATTCCTCGAACTGCCGTTCGCGCTCGGCATCGCGGACCTTCTGGAAAATCACCTGCTTCGCCGCCTGCGCCGCGATGCGCCCAAACTCAATCGGTGGCAGCGGGTCGACGATGTAATCGCCCAGCACCGCGCCGGGTTGCAGCTTTTGCGCTTCCTTGACGTTCACCTGCTTGAAGTAATCATCCACCGCTTCGACGACTTCAACGACGCGCCACAGCCGCAAATCGCCGGTACTGGGGTCGAGTTTGGCGCGGATATCATTTTCGGCGCCATAGCGCGCGCGGGCAGCGCGCTGGATCGCGTCTTCCATCGCCTCGATAACGATGGCGCGGTCGATCAGCTTTTCTTTCGCAACTGCATCTGCAATCGCGATCAGTTCGGCCCTGTTGGCGGAAACGGCAGCAGTGCCGGGGGCGGTGGCCATGAGTATCAGTCCTGTGCTTGGGGTTCGGTGTCGGCGGCATCGGCCGCGTCGGGTTCAAATTCGTCGGCGCCCTCGGCCGAGAGCGGGGCGGTTGCCGCGAGCAACTTGTCGGTAAACAGCAGTTTGGCGTCGGCGACCTGTTCGAAGTTGATCGTCATTGCGGCGTGCTTCTTCACGTCGATGGTGATCTGGTCGCCGTCGACGCCGCGTAATTCGCCAGTGAGCTGCTTGCGGCCGTCAATCGGCGCGGTGAGGTGAATGCGCGCTTCATGCCCGGCAAAATCGGTGAAATCGGCAAGGCGGGTGAGCGGCCGGTCGATGCCGGGCGAGCTGACTTCCAGCCGGTACGCCTCGTCAATTGGATCGCGACCTTCTGCCTCCAGCGCATCGAATTTCCCTGAAATGGCCCGCGAAAGCGCAGCGCAATCGTCGATGGTGAGCTGGCGAGTGTCGGGCCGTTCGGCCATCACCTGCAAGGTCAGGTCGCCTGCGCCGCCGAACAGCTTGACACGCACCAGCGCAAACCCGAGCGCTTGCGCCTCAGGCTCGATCAACTGCGTCAACAAGGCGATGTTCGCCAACCCACTTCTCCAAAACATACCCGTCCGCGCTGCCGGTCCGTCTGGACCAGCCTCCGCAGCGTTACCGATGTAGAGAATGCACGGTCTGGGTTATACGTCCAAGCGGCCGCAAGCGCAAGTGCGCATCGGATCAGGGTTTGAGCGCTGCCAGTTGCTCATCCGCTTCAGAGACGCCGGGGTTGTCCGCCTTGCCGGTGAGGCGCGCGAAACGATCATCGAGGCCGCTATAGCGCTCCCGCGCCTCGATCCACAAAAGGCGGGCAGCCTGCCTGTCGCCCGTGGCGACCGCGTGCATGGCCGCGCTGCGGATGGCGTTGGCAATATCGAGCGGGTCGGCATCGGGCAGATCTTTGTACAGCGCGACCACTTCGGCACAGATTGCCGTTGCTTCATGCGGGCGGCCCGCCTCGACCAGAATGTCGACGACATGCCGGAGCGCATGGGCGTAGTCTGCATTGCGGGGCGTTGCACCAAGCAACCTGGCCGCGGCGCGTTGCGCAACAAGCGCGGTATCAAGGCGTCCTGCGCGGCGTTCAGCCCTCGCCACCGCGATAAGCCGTTGCACCTCGCCCGCGTCGCTCAAGGGCGCACGATCAGGTAGTTCATCCGTGCCGCAGCAATCGGACGGTCGCGTTCGTCTTGCCATGCCTGCGCCTCGACATTGGCCACCCGGTTGCCGAGCCGCGTCACAATTCCCGCCGCGCGCGTTTCCTTTTCACGGCCGCCGCGCATGAAATCAACCGTCACGTTGATGGGCTTGATCTGGCCGCCGCCATCTGCAAACAGCGCGTGGTGGAGGGCGACAATCGCGGCCATTTCCAGCAGCCCGCCAATCGCTCCGCCGTGCAGAAAGCCGGGGCGCCCCATTACCCCGTTGGCATAGGGCATCCTCAGCACCGGCGGGCCCCCATCGCCCGGCTCGACGATCAGCCCGAGCATTTCGGCATAGGGTGGCAGCTTCATGCCAGCGCTTCCAGAAACATGTAGGTGCCGGCGACATGGGCGAGCGGATCACCGGGGTTGCCATCATGCGCCTGGCCGCGGATGAAGCTGATCGACCGGGTGATGCGGTAGCATTCGCCGCGGCCGAACACGGTTTTGCCGGGCGTTGCCGGGCGCAGATAATCAATGCGCAGGTCAAGCGTTGCGTGGGCGCGGAACTGGTTGAGTTTCAGCCACACCGAAAGGCTGGTCGCCATGTCCATCATCGTCAGGATGGGGCCGGAAGCGAGCACGCCGGTGGCCGTGTCGCCAATCAACTTTGGATCATAAGGCAGGGCAAGCTCGGCCCAATCCGCCCCGTGCGCATGATATTCAATGCCAAGCGCGCCGCCATGGCCAAAACCGCGACGAAAGAATCGCGCCGGGTCGAACCCTTGGGGTGAGGGAGGGAGGGTTTGCGGGTCGGTCATGGTTGCGCGGCTCTACACGCAGGTGGCGCTGGCCGTAAAGCATCCGGGGTGGATCATCTTAACCCAAATTAACTATCGGCGCAGCGCCAGCATCGGTAGCCGTTCCAGCGTCGCAATCATGCGCAAGGGAGCATAGCAATGGCGTCGACTGGATTGGACGTGAGCCAGATTGTTGATCTGGAGACCCAGGTAGCGACAAGCGCTGCCGCGCGTGCGACGATTGGCGGGGATGAACTTGTCGAGCTGATCATTAGCATTGTCTATCTCATTTACGTGTTGGATCCCAAAGGTTGAATGCCGACCGTTTCGTGCCGGATCAGCAGGGTCTTGCGCTCGCCGACGTGACGTCGCGCGCGGTGGCGCAGCGCTGGGTCGCACGTCCGGCATATCGGCGCCTCACTAAAGCATTTGCAGATGCCGAGCTTGCGTCAGCCGAGCAGATTGCCGACCAGGCCGAACGCCTGTTCGCAACGCCGGACTGGCTGGAGGAGTTGCTGGAGCCGCTTGTGGCGGCGCTACGGGAAGGCCCGTGGTTCCAGCCGCCGTTTCGGGTCAGCCGCGGCACGGACCGGATTGGCGCAGTGCTATTCCAGTCGCCAGCGGTGACGATAACCGCCTCGGTGGTCGCGCCCGGCGAACGCCCGGCCTCACCACATAAGGGCAGCGTGGTTGTCGTGTCGGGGCGGCTCGCGGTGACATGCTGCCACCGGTCGGGCGGGGCGCGTTGGGCGCGGTTTGAGGCAGGCGCGGCCGACGATCAATTCTCGGCAAGCAAGGCCGCTCCGTGCCTGCCTATGGGCTCGACGACGCTTTCGGATGGCGGCATTTACCGGGAGGACGGGCGCACCGGCGGGCATCTCACGCTGGGTGGGGCAGGGCATCTGGTAATGGTGACCGCGATAATCGCGCGGCAGTCCGCGCGGGTCGTGCGCGATTATTGCGCGGTGACCGGGCGTTTGCTGCGGCTGGTGTCGCTAGATGATGGCGCAGCGCGCGCGCAGATGCTGCTTGCATTCCTGGCGCAGGCGGCGCGACCCGAGGCCCCGGCACTGATGGCCGCGCTCTCGAGCGACCCGGCTTTTTTTGTGCGCTGGTCCGCCATGCAGCAATGGCTGACGACCGATGTGCGTGGCGCGTTCCCTCGCCTCTCGCAAATGGCGGATAACGATGCGCATCCCGAAATACGCGCGGCCGCGGCCGCGATGCTAAAGGTGGCGGAGGCGCACCTGGCATGCCGCGCCTGATCGACCCCGGCGCGGGGGATGCGTTCACCTTGGACGACTTGGTAGCAGCGCTCGACGCAAGCGACGTTGATGTGCGCGACGAGGATGGGTTCGCAAGCCTTGGCCCGCTGCTCGCCCGACTGGGGCGCAACCGCGATTTTCTCGCCGATCTGGTGGTCGCCGAGCTCAAGGAGCGGTGCCGCGACCAGTCCGGGATGAACAGCTATGGCGCGCAAGTGTTTCTGCTGCGCCCCAACAACGGCCGTTTCGTGCTGCGTGCCAATTTCTGGCCAGCCCGGCAAGACCCGGTCGTGCGCGCCAGCGGCACCGCGCCGTTTTTCTACGACGTGCCGCACGATCACAACTTTCCGTTCCTGACCTATGGTTATCTCGGCCCTGGCTATTGGAGTGATTATTACGAGTATGATGCAAACACGGTTGACGTGGTGCCGGGTGAGCTGGCTGGCCTGCGATTTGTCGAGCGCGCTCGGCTCGATCCTGGCAAGCTGATGCTCTACCGCACTGGCGTTGATGTTCACGCGCAGCTGCCGCCCGACAGCTTTTCGGTAACGCTCAACATTCTGGGCTATGATCTGGCGCAGCCCTGGCGGGATCAGCTGCGTTTTGATCTGGGCTCGGGCACGATCGCGCAAGGGTTGACGACGACACCGTCAGAAGGGCTCCTGGCGCTCGCGGTAGAATTTTGCGGTGGCAACGGTCTGGACCTCGCGCAGGATGTTGCGGTTACGCACCCGAGCCCGAGAATGCGCTTTACGGCACTCACGGCGCTTGCCGGGCGCGAGCTGTCAGTGGACGGTCGCGCGGCAGTGTATGAACGCGGGCTGCGCGATGCGAGCGGTCATGTCGCCCGACGCGCCGCGCACGCGATCAGCAATATCGAGCGCGAGGTAGCGCCGCAACGGACGTAGTTTTTGCGCAAATTGCGTGAGAGGCGTGGCACCATTGGCCGGTGCGCGCAGTGTATCTTATCGGCATAGAACGGCCCCAGCTCGCGACCGCGCTCGCCGCACGGGGAATCGTGGCACAGCACGTCCCACGCCTGCCAGGCGATCCTTCGCGGTCACCCATGTCTGGGCTCTCGGTGCTAAGGGCATGGTGGCCCGGCCTGTTGCTGGTCGAACTGCCGCCGACCGCGAGCGAGGAAGACGCGGTGCGCGCGCTTGATGATGGCGCCGACGATGCCTTCCCCGCGACCGCGCCAGACCGCTTGGTCGTCGCGCGCCTTGCCGCGCTGTTGCGCCGGTCGGAGGCAACGATGCATCGGCTTGGCCCGCTGACAATTGACCGGGTCGGCAGACAGGTTGCCCGGTCGGGGCAGGCGATTGAGTTGCTGCCCAAGGAATATTGCCTGTTGCTGCATTTTGCGGAGCATGCGGGCGAGCTGCTGACGCGGACGGCACTGCTGCGAGCGGTGTTCGGGCTGCATTTTGACCCCGGAACGAATGTGCTCGACGTGCACCTATCGCGGTTGCGGGCCAAGCTCGACCGCCCCTTTGATTACCCGCTGATCCACACCGAAAAGGGCCGAGGCTTTCGCCTCGTCGCGCAAAGTCCTTGCGAGCGGGAGTCGGTCGACGCCCCGCATGCAGCCTTGGCTGTTGCCGCCATCGCGGCCACCCGGTAGCGTTCGCCGCAATCATAGGCCGAGGAGAGGGCAGTGCATCCAAGCATCCATGCGCAGAGTCTGCCGGACAAACCCGCGCTGATCGTTGCCGAGACGGGTGAGGTCGTGAGCTACGCCGCGCTTGACGCTGCCGCCAATCGGGTGGCGCAGTTGTTTCGCGCGGCCGGGCTGGCGGCTGGCGACACAATTGCGCTGTTCCTAGAAAATTCGGCCGCATTTTACGACATCGTGTGGGGCGCACAGCGCAGTGGCTTGTTCTTTGTGTGCATCCCCGCCAAGCTCACCGCGCCCGAGGTCGACTATATCGTCCGAGATTCCGGCGCCAAGCTGCTGGTTGCGGGGCATGGTGTGGCAGCCGTCGCGGACCAGCTGACCGGAACGCTCGGTGATGTGCAACGCTTCATGCTCGGCGGCACGATCACGGGGTGGCAAGGTTGGGAAGCGGCGGTCGGCACTATGCCGGCGACCCCGATCGCCGATGAGCGCGCGGGCATCGACATGCTCTATTCGTCGGGCACGACCGGGCGGCCAAAGGGCGTGCGCGTCGCGCTGCCGGAAGACCCCAATATCGCGGCGCCCAATGTGCTGATGATGCTCGCGCAGCACCTTTACAAGCTCGGGCCGGACAGCATCTATCTCAGCCCGGCACCGCTCTATCATGCGGCGCCCTTGCGCTGGTCGATGACGGTGATGCGGCTCGGCGGCACCGTGGTGATGATGCAGCATTTCCAGCCTGAGGCAGCGCTTGCCGCCATCGAGCGTTATCAAATCAACGCAAGCCAATGGGTGCCGACCCATTTCGTCCGCATGCTGAAGCTGGATACGGCCGCCCGCGCGACATACGATCTGCGCTCGCTCAAAGTCGCCATCCACGCCGCGGCGCCGTGCCCCATACCGGTCAAGGAGGCGATGATCGCCTGGTGGGGGCCGGTGCTGTACGAATATTATGCAGGGTCAGAAGGCAATGGCCTGACGACAATCGATTCCGCGCAATGGCTCGCGCACAAGGGCTCGGTCGGGAAGGCCGCTTATGGCGTGCTTCACATCTGCGATGAGGCGGGCAACGAGCTTGCACCGGGCGAGGAGGGCCTCGTCTATTTCGAAGGCGGCGGCGTGTTCGAATATCATAATGATCCCGCCAAGACCGCCGAAGCGCGCAACGCTTATGGCTGGACGACGCTTGGCGACATTGGCCGCATGGATGCTGACGGGTATCTCTATCTCACCGACCGCAAGAGCTTCATGATAATTTCAGGCGGCGTGAACATCTATCCGCAGGAAATCGAAAACCGGCTCATCACCCACCCGCGCGTTGCCGATGTCGCCGTTATTGGTGCGCCGTGCCCGGAAATGGGCGAGCGGGTCGTCGCCGTTGTGCAGCCGGTCGACATGGCGGATGCTGGACCTGCGTTCGCCGACGAGCTGACGCGCTGGTGTCGCGAGGAACTGTCGGGCGTCAAAACCCCCCGCCAAATCGACTTTACGCCAGAACTTCCCCGCCACCCGACTGGCAAACTTTACAAACGGCTGTTGCGGGATCGCTATTGGGGCAATAGCGATAGCCGCATCGTCTGAGAGGAATAGCTGCCATGAACGACCGCGTCCGGATCGAGCTTGCCGACCATGTTGCCGACGTAAAACTCATCCGGTCCGATAAAATGAACGCGCTTGATCCCGCGATGTTTCAGGCGATCATCGACGCTATCGAGGAAGTGCGCGGCATGGCGGGGGTGCGATGCGTCGTGCTGTCGGGCGAGGGGCGCGCCTTTTGCGCCGGGCTCGACATGGCGAGCATGGCCTCGGGCGGCACCGGCGTGTCGATTGCCGAGCGCACGCACGGTGACGCCAACATGGTGCAGCAGGTCGCGTGGGGCTGGCGAACGCTGCCGATGCCGGTGATCGCGGCAGTGCACGGCGTGGCATTTGGCGGCGGGTTTCAGATCATGTCGGGGGCAGACATCCGCATCGCGTCGCCCTTTACGCGGTTTTCGATCCGCGAACTGCACTGGGGGCTGGTGCCCGACATGGCCGGCATTGCGCTGTGGCGGGGGCTGGCGCGCGACGACGTGCTGCGCGAACTGACCTATACCGCGCGCGAATTTGACGGGAGCGAGGCGCGCGAGCTTGGGTTCGTGACGGCGCTCGCCGATGATCCATGGGGCGAGGCGATGACGCTTGCCAAGCTGATCGCTGCGCGCAACCCGGAGGCCATTCGCGGCGCCAAAACCCTGTTCAACCGGGCAGCGGACGAAGATGGCGCCTCGCTGCTGCAAGCCGAAAGCGACGTGCAGCTGCAGGTGATTCGTCGGCCCAATCAGGTGGAAGCCGTGATGGCGAACATGCAGAAGCGAGCAGCAGTGTTTTCGGATTGAGGGGCGCTGAGTTACCGGTGTCGCGCCAATCAGCTGCGCGTACACATCGCGTTTGGGGAAAGGGCATTGCCATGTCGCTTTCCGTAGCCGTAGCTTACGGCTTGAATTGGCTGAGTTTCAATCGGCTCGGCCGGCCACTCGAGCGCGCCGACCTCTTGAGCAATCGGCGACACGCCGACGATCGCGGCCCCCGTAACCGCGGTGATCAATCTTGCCCACCGGCGGCAGTGCGCGCGCCGGTCAATCGCGTGAGCAGTTTGGCGATGGTGCCGCCCTGCACGATAACCGAGAACAGCACGATGATATAGGTCGCCGCCAGCAGGGTCGCGCGCGCCGGCCCGTCGGGCAAGCCAAGCGCCAGCGCGACCGAGATGCCGCCGCGTAACCCGCCCCAGATCAGCGTCGGCAGCGCCAACGGCCCCAGCGACAGCCATGGGCGCAATGCCATTAGTGGCCCGGTTACCGAAAGGGCGCGCGCGGCAAGCACCAGCGGAATCGCCGCCAGTCCGAGCACGATCAGGCGGAAGTCGGACGGGATCGTTACCACTTCGAGGCCGATGAGCACGAACAGCACCGCGTTCAAAATGTCGTCGATCAGCGACCAGAATTTCAGCAGATAGTCGCGCGTGGTGTCGCTCATCGCGGTGGCGACGCCCTCATTGCCGATCAGCAGCCCGGCGACCGCCATCGCGACCGGGCCGCTAACATGCACCCAGTGCGCCAGGGTGTAGCCGCCCATCACGATCGCCAGGCTGATCAGCACCTCAATCCCATAGTCGTCGATCGAGCGCATCGCCCGGTAGCCTATCCAGCCGACAACCAAGCCGAGCACCCCGCCACCAATTGCTTCGACCGCAAACAGATGTGCGGCGTTGGCCAGGGTGAAGGGCTCGGTGCCAAGCGCCGTTGCCAGCAGGATGGTGAAGATGACGACGCCAACCCCGTCATTGAACAGGCTTTCGCCCGCGACAGTTGCCTCCAGGGTATCGCCGACATGGGCGCGCTTTAATACGCCCATGACCGCGACTGGATCGGTCGGGCTGATGAGCGCGCCGAACACCAGGCACCAAAGATAGGGTACCGGCAACCCGATAGCCGCGGTGAGCAGCCAAAAACCGCTGCCAACGATCACCGTGGAAATGATGACGCCAATCGTGCTGAGAATGAGAATTGGCATGCCGCCGCGCTTCATATCATGCCAGTCGACATGCAGCGCGCCCGCGAACAGCAGGAACGAGAGCATGCCGTCCATGAGTGTCGCGTGGAAGTCGATCTGCCTGATATACGCAACGATCTCCGCACCGATACGGCTGCCGGGCAGCACGAGATCAATACCGACCACGACAAGCGACGCAAACGCCCCCATGATGGTTAGGCCAACCGAAGGCGGCAATTTCAGCACCTTGTGGTTGAAGAACCCAAGGCTTGCCGCCAGCACGATGAGCACTGCCGCTGCGTCGAGCGGGGTGATATGTATGCCGTTAATCATTGCGCAGCGCCGCCCGGCCTGTGGTCCTCCACCGGGCGCAATCGGAGCAATCCTCGGCTAGCGGGCGTCCGCCTCGGACCGACGTGCCGTCCACGCAGCGCCGCGATACCTGCGGGCATCAGCGCCATGAACGCATCACGCCCCGACCAGCCGCGATCCCCGATAATCCGCCCGACGGCCCTTCCTTGTTCAACCGGCGCGACCACCGCGTGCGGCCTCCGTCGATAAACTCGCGGCTGGCGCCGACGCTGGTCGAGCGCCTGAAGCGTCGTTTCGATGGGCGTGGGTGCAGCACGTGACGGGTCGTCGATCATTGGCACTACTTAAGGGCATTTGGCCGCGAACCGCAAACGGGGCGCGCTGCCTTTTAAGAGGCGGCAACAGCTCGCCATTGCTCGAGCGAGGCGCGCAGTCCCTCCGGCAGCGCGGTCGCGCCACCTTCGGCACTCAGCACCACGACCACGTCGCACGTGGCAATGCACGCGCCTGCCTGAAACGCGGCGGACAGAATTTGCCAACTGCGTGTGCCCACGTCGCCAATCCCGCTGCGTATCTCGACATCGGCGGGAAATTGCCCTTCGGCCAGGTAGTTGACGAGGACTTGGGCAACGAGCCAGCGCGGGCCACCCGACCCGGCAACGCCGGCATTGATGTTGAAGCGGACCCGCCCGCTTTCAAACAGCGCTGCCATCGCCACATTGTTGATGTGGCCGAGCACGTCGAGATCCTGAAACCGGGTCTGGACTGGCGTTCCGAACGGATAGCTGGCGGGGTTCAGCCGCCAGGCTTCAGGGCGGGCCATGGCTGTTCGCGATCAATCAGATGCCGCCTGCGAACAGATCGAGCTTGCCGAGGGGCACGCCCTTCATCCGCAAAATCGCATAGACCATCGACAGGTGAAAATAGATGTTGGTCGTCGCAAACACGCTCAGCCATTGCCCGGACGGCAAGGTTAGTTCCATCGATTCGCGGAGTGTATGGGTAAACGGCACGTCGTCGCGCCCGGCGAACTGATCGGCCGTCAGCGTTGCGAGCTTGGCCTTGGCGTTGGCGATGGCGGCGTGGAACCCGGCGACATCAAGCGTTGCCTCAACCTCGCCAAGCTCTGGCAGACCGGCCGCGCGCGCGGGCCACCAGAGCGCAAAGTTGGTTACAACCATGAGCTGAAACGCCAGCGGGTGCATGTCGTCGGCCAGCCGCCAGCCCAGCATGTCTGCCTCGGCAATATCATTCTCCGCGGCAAAGGCAGCGCCCTTGGTCAGCAAATGCGCCGCGGCATCGAGCTGGCGACGGTACAGATCAACAAAGCTGAACAGCGAGACGGTCATCGCAATCCCCTTTCGTCAGAGCGGGCGTTGGCAGGGTTCAGCGCGGCGCCATACGGATGGCACCATCAAGCCGCACATCCTCGCCATTGAAATAGCTGTTCTCGACCATGGCGAGCGCAAGCTGGGCATATTCGCCCGGGTGTCCCAGGCGCTTGGGGAAAGGCACTGACGCGGCCAGCGCATCGCGAACACTTTGCGGCGCGCCCTGCATCAGCGGGGTATCGAATATGCCCGGCAAAATGGTGTTCACTCGGATGCCTTCGCCCATCAGGTCGCGCGCGATGGGCAGCGTCATGCCTACCACGCCGCCCTTGGAGGCAGAATAGGCGGCCTGGCCGATCTGCCCGTCTTCCGCCGCGACCGAGGCGGTCATCACAATCGCACCGCGCTCACCGTCTTCGCCGGGCGCAAGCGTCAACATGCCCGCTGCCGATTTCGCGACGCAGCGGAACGTGCCAATCAAGTTGATCTGGATCAGCCAGTCAAATGCGGCGAGGCTGAAATGCTTGATGCTGCCATCTTCTTTTGACCGGCTGGCGGTCTTCATCGCGTTGCCGGTGCCGGCGCAGCAGACGAGCACGCGCTCCTGGCCATGGGCTTCGCGGGCCTTGGCGAAACCGGCGTCGACGCTCTCTTCAGACGTCACGTTCACTTCGCAGAAGATGCCGCCGATATCGGCCGCGACGGCTTCGCCCTTGGCGGCCTGCATGTCGAAGATCGCGACCTTGACGCCCTTGGCGGCGAGCGCGCGGGCAGTGGCCTCGCCAAGGCCGGAGGAACCGCCGGTGACGACGGCGGCAATGGTTGAGTCGAGTTTCATATGTTTTCTCCAGATAGCCGTTCGCCCTGAGTAGCGGCTGAGCGAAGTCGAAGACGCGTATCGAAGGGCAGTGCCCCAAGCGCCGACACTTCGATACGGGCCTTCGACTTCGCTCAGTCCCTACTCAGTGCGAACGGTGAATAGATTATGTTTTCAAAGCCGCTCGATGATCGTGACGTTGGCGATGCCGCCGCCTTCGCACATCGTCTGCAAGCCGTACTTCCCGCCGCGCGCCTTGAGCGCGTTGACGAGCGTCGCCATCAGCTTCGTCCCCGACGCGCCGAGCGGATGGCCGAGCGCGATTGCGCCGCCGTTCACGTTGAGCTTGGCGTGGTCGCCGCCGACATGGCGCATCCAGGCGAGCGGCACCGGCGCGAACGCTTCGTTGACCTCATAGAGGTCGATGTCCTCGATCTTCATGCCCGCCCGCTTCAGCGCCTTGTCGGTCGCGAACAAGGGTTCCTCGAGCATCACGACGGGGTCTCCGCCGGTGACGGTCAGGTTCACGATGCGCGCTATCGGGGTGAGGTTATGCTCCTTGAGTGCGGCTTCGCTGACGATCAGCACCGCGCTCGCCCCGTCGCAAATCTGGCTGGCATTAGCGGCGGTGATCGCGCCGCCTTCCTGCAGCAGCTTGACCGAGCCGATCGATTCCATCGACGCGTCATAGCGGATGCCCTCATCGGTGCGGTGCATCTCCATGCCCTCGGGCGTCTCGATCTCGATCGCGATGATCTCGTTGTCGAACGCGCCGCTCTGCGTCGCAGCAATCGCGCGCCTGTGGCTTTCCAGCGCGAAGGCATCGAGCTGCTCGCGGTCAAAACCGTATTTCTTGACGATCATCTCGGCGCCGACGAACTGGCTGAACATGATGCCGGGATATTTTTCCTCGAGGCGCGGCGATTTGTAGTTGCCCATGCCCTCCTTCATGTGGAGCATCATCGTCGAGCCCATCGGGACACGGGTCATGCTCTCGACCCCTGCCGCAATGACGATGTCCTGCGTGCCCGACATCACCGCTTGGGCGGCGAACTGCATCGATTGCTGCGAGGATCCGCACTGCCGGTCGATCGAGACGGCGGGGACGCTGTCGGGCAGGTTTTTCGCTGCGAGCACGGCATTGCGGCCGATCTGGCCTGCCTGCTGCCCGCCCTGCATCACGCAGCCCATGATGACGTCGTCGACAGCCGCACCGTCGATGCCGGTGCGTTCGATGATCGCATCGAGCACGGCGGCGGCCATGTCGACCGGATGAGTGCCCGCAAGCTTGCCGCCACGGCGGCCCCCGGCGGTGCGGACGGCGTCCACGATATAGGCGTCTGGCATGGCCATTCTCTCCATTTCATCTTTGCGATTTGGCGCGCGTTGTTGCGCAAACCGGGCAGAGCGGCAAGGGTTGTCGGCACTGCGACTGTCATCAACGGAGCCCTGGCAATGAATGTGACGCAAGCCGTAGCGGCACGGCGATCGGTAAGGGGCTTTCTGGACAAGCCGGTCGACCCCGCGCTGCTGGCGCGACTCGCAGGCGATGCTGCCTGGGCACCGTCGGGCGGCAATCTCCAGCCTTGGCATATCGATATTCTGACCGGCGACTCGCTGGCGGCATTGAAGGCGCTGATGGCGGAGCGGCTTGCGGCGGGCGCGCTGGAGGCGGCGCAATATCCGATTTACCCGCCCGGCTTGTCGGGGGCGTACAAAACGCGCCGGTTCGAGGTCGGCATGGCGCTGTACGGGGCGATGGGGATCGAGCGCAGCGATACCGATGCCCGCAACCGCGAATTCCGCCGTAACTTCGAGTTCTTCGGCGCGCCAGCTGCATTGTTCTGCACCGTCGACCGGATGATGGGGCCGCCGCAATGGTCGGACCTAGGCATGTACCTGCAAAGCTTCATGCTGCTTGCGGTCGAGGCGGGGCTGGCGACCTGCGCGCAGGAATGCTGGGCGATTTATCCGGACACGGTCGACGCGTTCCTCGGCACGCCGCCCGAGCGGATGCTGTTTTGCGGCATGGCGGTGGGGTATGAGGATGAGGCCGCCCCCGCGAATGGGCTTCGCGCGACGCGTGCGCCGGTGGGGGAATGGTTGAGGGTGGTTGGCTGAAATCGCCGACTAATCAATACCGTTTGTCCTGAGTAGCGATTGAGCTTGTCGAAAGCGCGTATCGAAGGACCATGCCTGGCGTGCGCCCTTCGATACGGGCCTTCGACTTCGCTCAGTCCCTACTCAGGGCAAACGGATCTAAAGATTACGCCGTAGCGCGCGTACCGCCGCCGCCGCCGCGGCCACGACCGCCGCGACCCCGACCGCCGCCGGGCCGACCAGCGCCGTTACCTGCCGGACGACCCTGGCCCTGGCCCTGGCCGCCGGGGCGGCCCTGACCCTGGCCGGCCGGGCGACCGCTCGCTGCCACAGGATTGGCGACCGTCCTTGGCGCACCCCCGGCCGGAGCGGCACCCGCCGGGCGCGCACGATGCGTGGCGCGCGGATGCGCCGGCTGGCGATTGTTGCCGATGTCGCGACGGACCCGCTCGGGCGTGTCGGACACGCCGGTGGCGGCGCGCGCTGCCTTCAACCGGGCGCCCTCCGCCACGAAATCGACCGGAAGCTGGCGGTGCTCGATCTTCTGCTTGGTGAGCTTCTCGATGTCGCGCAGATAGCTCTTTTCGTCCTCGGC
>JBJXEC010000230.1:0-4163 GCA_046155125.1 Sphingomonas sp.
CGCACGCTGCTGCGGCGTGGCGAGGAGGTCGCGCCGCCAGTGCCAAAGACCTTGCTCACCGTCATCCCGCTGTTTCACGTCACGGCGTGCAGCGCGGGCATGATGGGGTCGGTTGCAGCGGGCAACACCATCATCTTCATGCGCAAATGGGATGTGGTGCACGCGATGGAAATTATCCAGCGCGAAAAGGTGCATGTGACGGGCGGCGTGCCCACGGTCGCCTGGCAGCTGCTGGAGCATCCCGACCGGCACAAATATGACCTCTCGTCGCTGGAAGCGATTGCCTATGGCGGGGCGCCCTCCGCGCCCGAGCTGGTCAAGCGCATCTTCACTGAATTCGGCGCGCTCCCGGGCAATGGCTGGGGCATGACCGAGACGATGGCGACAGTGACGGGCCATGCGGCCGAGGACTATCTGAACCGCCCGACGAGCGCCGGGCCGCCCGTTGCCACCGCTGACCTGAAAATCATGGACGAAGCCGGCGAGATCGAGCTGCCGGTTGGCGAGGTCGGCGAGCTGTGGGCGCGCGGGCCAATGATTGTGAAGGGCTATTGGAACAAGCCTGAGGCGACCGCGGCCACTTTTGTCGATGGCTGGGTGCGGACCGGCGATCTTGCGCGGCTGGACGAGGAGGGCTTCCTCTATGTCGTCGACCGCGCAAAGGATATGATTATCCGGGGCGGCGAGAATATCTATTCAAGCGAAGTCGAGAACGTGCTCTACGCGCACCCCGCTGTCACCGATTGCGCGCTGATTGGCATTCCGCACCGAACGCTGGGCGAGGAACCGGCGGCCGTGGTGCATCTGGCGCCGGGCATGTCAGCGACCGAAGCCGAGCTTCAGGCCTGGGTGAAGCAACATCTCGCAATCTTCAAAACCCCGGTTGCGATCAAGTTTGTCGCCGACACCCTGCCACGTAATGCAAACGGCAAGATCTTGAAGAAAGATCTGAAGGCGCTGTTTGAGGAGGGCGCCGGGGAATGATCGGCCTGTGAGGCGTGCTTTGCGATACGCCTTAAGGTCGTGCCCGCCGATCGTCAGCGACATCGTCAAAACGTTAAACTGGTGTCGAAATAGCCGTATATCGGGTTGCCAAAGCGATTGGCATTGGGCGCGTTGTTGAGCAACCGGCCGTTCACCAGGAGCGCGCCGCCAACATCAGCGCGGAGCAGCTTTGGCACGATCCAATAGCGCACGCGGCTCTCGATTTGATGCCCGGCGAAACGGCCCGATGCGCCCGACGGATCACGAACGCCGCTGCTCGCAAAGCTGTCGCTTGCACTATCGGCGAACGCTGCGCGGTACATGATGGCCCCGTCCAGGCGCGTGTCGGGCGTTACTTCAAGTCGCACGCCCGGCGAACTGATATTGCTTCGACCGAGTGGACCGTAAATGCCCGTTGGGCCAAAATCGGCACGGCGGACGCCGAACAGCGTGTCGAAGCGATTATTGTCGCCGCCGGGATGGTCGCCGCTCGCCAGATCATAGACAACTGCCACGCGCGGGCGCCATTTCACATCAAACTGGCGACCGACTTCGGCATGAATGGACCACGCTGAAACCTGGCTCCGGGGTGCGTTGGCGGCGGTGGTGGCGCGCGCTGAGCCGAGCTGATAGACGCCTTCGACATCATAGTCCGTTTTGCCGGGCGCAGGGCTTGCGTACAGCCGCGCGCCGGGTGTGTAGAGTTGCCGGTTGCGGGTCGGGAAGCCGGGCGCGTCGCGTTCGTTGAGGCCATAGAAATACAGGTCGAGACTGGCGCGGCCGATGGCCTTTGGCCTGGTGCCGAACACGCCCCAGAAGATGCTGTCAAAGCTCTCTCGGTCGAACTCGATTCTGTTGTTGAGAACGCCTTGCCGGTCGCGCGGCAAGCGTGTTTGGGGCAGGGTGACAAACACGGTCAGCGCGCTTTTGTCGGCGGCCCTGATCTGTGCTCGCACACCAGTAAAGCTGTTGATGGCGTTACGAAACTGGTTGCGACCGACCAGTCGGCGCGACCCCAGATCCATCGTGAAACGCCCGGCGTCAATGCTGGTGGCAGAGCCTTTTCCCAGCGCATCTTCCAGGTCGAACCCGATATAAGCCTGCGTCAGTTCAAGCGCGTCAACCTCGTTCGGCCCGACTGAACTGCCTGCATCGGTAAAATAGGCGCGCGCATCGACCAGTTCAGCACCGATCCGCACCGGGCCGGCGTCATATTGCGCGAACAGGGTCGTGCGTAGCGCCAGCAGGTCATCGCGCTTGGGGAGCCCCGGGCGGAACTGATTGTCGAGCACTTCGTAGCGCGCGCGAACGCTGCCGGAGATGGTCAGCCCGGTCGGATTGCCGAGCGCGCCCTGCAACGTCACGGGTTGCTCCGGCGGCTTCTTTGCCGGTTTTTCCTGCGCACTAATTGGTGCGGCGAACGGCATGGCCGCGAAAACCATCAAGATAATCGTGGTTTTTGACATTTGGCCTGTGTTTTTCGGTGATTGCGACGGCGAGATAGCATTGCGCCGAGGGGAAGAACAGACGTCCAATTGCGGCATTGACGTGCGGCAATTTGGGTCCCGCGAAATGGGGTGCGCCATCCGCCAGGCGCGCGCGACGCTCATGGGTCTGGGGCGTCGATCAACCGCCTGCGAGCGCCAGCACGCTGCCGACAGCCCGCCGCCAGCCTTCGAGACGCACTGCGCGCGCCTCCGCGCTGATTGCTGGCTCGAACAGCTCGACCGCCCCGCGCATTGCGCTCGCTTCCTCCAGCCCGGCAAAAAGCCCGCAACCAATGCCCGCCAGCATCGCGGCGCCAAGGGCGGTGGTCTCGGCAAATTGCGGGCGCTCCACCGGGATGCCCAGGATATCGGCCATGTCCTGTGCCATCCAGTTATTGGCGACCATGCCGCCGTCAACGCGCAGGCGCGCCCAGTCGACGCCGTCAGCCGCAAAGGCTGTCTTCAGGTCGTGCGCCTGATGCGCCATCGCCTCAAGCGCGGCGCGGACGATGTGCGCGCGGGTATTGGTGAAGCTTAAGCCGGAGATCGCAGCGCGCGCCTCTGGCTGCCACCACGGTGCGCCAAGCCCCGACAGGGCGGGCACGAGATAGACGCCGCCATTATCGCCTACCGAGCTGGCAAGCGCCTCCGTCTCAGCCGCGGTACCGATCAGCCCGATCGAGTCGCGCAGCCATTTTATGAGGCTGCCTGCCACGAACACCGATCCTTCCAGTGCATAGGCTCGCCTCCCGTCGAGCTGCCACGCGATCGTTGAGAGCAGCCGGTTGCGAGAAACGGGCGGCGTCGTGCCCGCTTGCGTTAGGATGAAGGCGCCCGTGCCAAAAGTTGCCTTGGTTTCGCCTGTCTTTAGGCAGGATTGGCCAATCGTCGCCGCCTGCTGGTCCCCTGCAAGCCCGCAAATGGGGATAGGCGCGCCAAACAGCCGCGTTTCGCCAAATCGTCCGGCGCAATCGACGATTTCGGGCAACGCCGCGCGGGGCACGCCGAACAGGTCGATCAACCCGTCATCCCAATGCCCGCTGCCAATCGCCATTAGTGCCGTTCGGCTGGCATTGGTCGCATCGGAGATATGCGCGCCGGCGCTGCCGTTCCCGGCCGTCAGCTTCCAGATCAGCCAGCTCTCGACGGTGCCAACGGCAAGCCGGTCGCCCGCCTCGCGCAGCTGCGGCCAGTGCCGCATTGCCCAGCCGATCTTTGAGCCCGAGAAATACGGGTCAAGCAGCAATCCTGTCTTTGCTTGAACGCCCGCCTCATTCCCGGCGTCCCTCAGCGCCCGGCAATCATCGGCTGTCCGGCGATCCTGCCATACGATAGCGGGGGCAAGCGGCATGCCGGTTGCCTTGTCCCAGAACACCACGGTCTCGCGCTGGTTGGTGATGCCAATGGCAGCGATTCTCTCGGCGCCGCCTGCCTGTTCAATGACCGCCTGCGTGACGGCGAGCGTGTGCTCCCAGATCTCAAGCGCATCATGTTCCACCCAACCGGGCTTCGGGTAGAACTGCGTCAAGTCGCGCTGCTGGGACGCAAGGCAGGTGCCGTTTGCGGCAAACAGCATGGCGCGGGTCGAGGTCGTGCCCTCGTCGATGACAAGAAGATGGTCGCTCATGGCCGCAATCTAGCCGGGATTACAAGCAAGTGGAAAGCGCCTAGAGTGGCATTGCATATGCCGGG
>JBJXEC010000231.1:0-11231 GCA_046155125.1 Sphingomonas sp.
TGCATAGATAGGCGCGCCCTCGCGCCGCGCAATCGCCGGTGCTAGGGCCAGCGCGATAAAACGGGAGCGGTGGCGATGCAAAAGGGTTCGGTTCTGGTGACAGGCGGCGCCGGCTATATCGGCAGCCACGCGGTGCTCGCGCTGCTCGATGGCGGTTGGGACGTGGTGGTCGTCGACAATCTGGTGACGGGCTTTGCCTGGGCGGTGGACCCGCGCGCGACCCTGGTCGAGGCCAATATCGAAGACGACGCGGCCGTGCGCGGCGCGATGCGCGATCATGATGTGGGTGCGGTAATGCACTTTGCGGGCTCGGTCGTGGTGCCGGAATCCGTCAGCGATCCGCTCAAATATTATCGTAACAACACGGTGGCCAGCCGGGCGCTCATCGAAAGCGCGGTTGCGTGCCATGTGCGGCATTTCATCTTTTCGTCCACCGCTGCCACTTATGGTATTCCCGAAACCGTGCCGGTGCGTGAGGATATGCCGACTCGCCCGATCAACCCCTACGGCATGTCAAAGCTGATGACCGAGGCAATGCTGAAGGACGTGGCGGCGGCCCACCCCGTGAACTTCTGTGCGCTGCGCTATTTCAACGTAGCAGGCGCTGATCCGCAGGGCCGCACCGGGCAATCGACGGCAGGCGCGACGCATCTCATCAAGGTCGCGGTGGAGGCCGCCACCGGCAAGCGCGCGGGCGTCGGCATTTTCGGCACCGATTTCGCGACCCCTGACGGGACCGGCGTGCGCGATTACATCCATGTCAGCGACCTGGCCACAGCCCATGTCCACGCGCTCAACAAGCTCGTCGCAGCACCCACCGAAAGCCACATATTGAACGCAGGCTATGGCCGGGGCTATTCCGTCAACGACGTGCTCGACGCGGTCGACCGGGTGACCAACATGACGATCGAGCGCCGCTATGAAGGGCGCCGCGCGGGCGACCCAGACGCGCTGATCGCCGACAACGGCGCAATTCTCGCAACGCTCCCCTGGCGCCCAACGCTCGACGATCTCGACACCATCGTCACCCATGCGCTTGCCTGGGAACGCCGCCTTGCCGAGCGTACTACAGGCTGAACCGGGCCGTCACCCGAATGTCGCGGCCGGTTAGCGGAGCAAAATCCTTCAGGAAACTGGCGGCGCGGCGCGCATCAGCGTTAAACAGATTGTTGGCCGACAGCGTGAGTGCCGTTTTCTTGTCGGCAAAGGGCGTGACGGATATCGACGCGTTGACGAGCGTGTAACCGCTGGTCCGGCTTTCAAAGCGTGTCACATTATTCTGGTCAAACACATGCTCGATTTCGGCGCGCGCAGACAGCGTATCCGATTGCGCCTCCACCCCGCCGAGCACGCGCGGCGCAGGGATTCGCGGCAATGGCCCTGCGTCAATCACGTCAGCGCGCACAAGGTCGCCCAGCAAATCGACGTTGACGGCATAACGGCCAAGCTGCGCGACCTTGACCGATGCGTCTGCTTCTAGCCCGTAATAGCGCGCTGACACCTGCGACGATACGAAACACGGCAGCGTCACATCGCGCCCGCTTGGCGCCGCGGCCGCCTCACAAATCGACTGCTCCACTTGATTTTCAGAAATATAGTTGGAGAAGCGATTATAATAGGCTGAAGCGTCGAAGCTGTACCCGTCGGCGTGCACATGGAAGGTCGCCTCGATGCCCCAGCTCTTTTCCAGGCCAAAGTCGGGGTTGCCGATTTCATAGGCTTGCGTGCCCGCGTGCGGACCGTTCGCGAACAACTCCTCTGCGGTCGGCGTGCGCTCGGTGCGCGAGAGGTTGATACCAACGGTGACGACGTTACTGATAGCATAGGACGCGCCGACCGCTGCCGATACCGCGCCAAAATGGCGTTCGCCGCGAAAGAATCGCACATCGTCGATCGCGGTGCGCGAGGCCACATCGGTGACTTCGTAACGGACTCCAGCCTCCGCCTTCAGCTTCCCAAAATTGATCTGCTGCTGCGTAAAAAAGCCTGTCTGCGCGGTCGCGTTGCGTGGCAGAAACGCCTCCTCGCCATCGACGCTCAGCTCGCGGTTGGAAAACTGAATGCCCGACGCGCCAGACCAGATACCGCGCGTCGCTTGCAACACTTCGAGCCGCCCCTCGAACCCCTTGTTGCGGAAAGTTGTGGTGATGCTGTTGTCCGGCGCCAGCTCGAACTGCCGGAAGTTCGCGCCGCCTGCGCGGAAACGAACAGTCCTCAGCCATGCCCCGCCGGTATCGACGCTGGCGCGGATGTCGATGCGGTTCTGCACGATGTCAATTCGCGGGCTTTCCTGCCCTTGCCCGGCGAGCGTCGCATAGCGGATCGGCACGCCATAAAGACTGGCATAATGGCTGAACGCCACGCCGAGCGACCCGCCGCCTGTGATGACGCTGGCGCCGGCACCCGCTGTCCATGTCTCGCTCGCGGTGTTGGGCAAGCGACCGCGAATGGCAGCGTTGCCGGCAAAGTCGATCGGGTCTTCGCCCGGCACTGGCGCAGGGTTGCGCGCCGCCGTCGCCAGCGCTTCGGCCCGGCGCCCGGGCGTCAGGGCAAAGCCGGCGATTCGTACATCGCTGGTCTTGAGATAGGACCCATCGGCGTGGAGGACGAGCGTGCCGGTCGCCGCGAGGTCGGCGGCCGCGCCGACAGTGCGCTCATTCGCCGCCGTGCCATAAGTGCCGATGCCCGATATCGTGTAGCCATGGGCCGGCACACGCAATGGAATCCGCTTGTCGATAACGTTGACCACACCGCCAACCGCCGATGAGCCGAAGAGCAGCGCTGCCGGCCCACGCAGCACTTCGATGCGGTCGGCCAGCAGCGGATCGATGATGACGGCATGGTCAACCGAGGTGTTCGATACGTCGATGGAGCCGATGCCGTCGGTCAGCACGCGGATCCGGTCACCCTGAAAGCCACGCAGAATGGGGCGCGAGGCATTGGGGCCGAAGGACGTGGCCGACACGCCGGGCTGCTTCGCAAGCGTCTCCCCAATGGTCGGCCGAAGCTGGCGAACAAGCTCCTCCCCGGTCACCACCGACGTGCCTTGCAGAACATCCTTTTCGCTGTGCGCGACGGTGGCCGTGACGATGATTTCCTTGCCGCGGTCCGCTTGTGGCGCTGCGGCATCACTCAACTCGGTCTCAGGCGGCGCGGCGTTGGCCGTCTTGGCATCAACGGGCATCGGCGAAAGCGCGATCAACGCCCCACCTGCGACCCACATCGTTCTCGTCATCGATTACGCCTCACCAAATTCCATTGCCGTGCCCTAGCCATAGGTGAGATGATATAAAGTATCAAGCATTGTCATCCGCTTTGCGCGAGCAGGCAGGAACTGCTAACCCGATCGCCGATGAACGCCACCAGAACAGCCGCAAGTCGCCCGCCTTTTTCACGCCTTAGGTCGCTCCTGTTCGTGCCTGGCGACCGGCCAGACCGCATGGCCAAGGCCGCGCTGACGCAGGTCGATGCGCTGATCCTTGATCTTGAAGACGCTGTGACGCTGGCAGCAAAGCCGGCCGCGCGAGCGGCGATTGCGCAGTTTCTGTCCGAACCACGCCGGCAAATTCTGTTGGTTCGGATAAACCCGCTCGATTCAGGGCTGGCCGAGGCGGACCTCGCCGCCATCCTCCCGGCCCGGCCCGACGGCATCGTGCTGCCCAAGGCAGAAGGCGCGGCGTCAGTGCGCGCGCTTGCCGCGATGCTGCCCGAGACCGTCCCGATACTTCCAATTGCGACCGAAACGCCCGCTGCCATGTTCACGCTCGGCAGTTATGGAGGCGTTGCGCCGCACTTGTGCGGGCTGACCTGGGGCGCCGAGGATTTGCCCGCCGCGATGGGCGCCGCGACCTCGCGCGACAGCGACGGCAGCTTCACGGCGCCCTATCAGCTTGCCCGCTCGCTGACCCTGTTCGGCGCGCATGCAGCAGGCGTTGCCGCAATTGAAACGGTATATCCCGATTTTCGCGATGAAGCAGGCCTTGCCGCCTATGCCGCGCGCGGCCGGCGCGACGGCTTTACCGGCATGATGGCGATCCACCCCGCGCAGGTTCCGGTCATCAACACTGCCTTCACCCCGAGCGAGGATGAAATCGCGCACGCCAAACGCCTCATCGCGCTGTTCGCCGCGAACCCGGGCGCCGGCGCGCTCAGCCTTGACGGGCGCATGGTCGATGCCCCGCACTTGACGGCCGCCCAGCGGATTTTGCAGCTCGCGCGCGCGTGAAATGGTGGGCTCGCCGGGATTTGAACCCGGGACCTACAGATTAAAAGTCCGTTGCTCTACCGACTGAGCTACGAGCCCCGACCATGGCCGAAAACAGCGTGCGAGCGCGCCTGTTAGGAGCGCTTTGCCGCCCGGTCAACCGCATGGTTTGCGCCGGGCAGCCAGGCAAGCCAATTGACGGACGGTTTTGCCGGTCAATGGGTCGCGCCAACGGGGCACAATGTCGCTGAGCGGCCCAAGCACGAAAGCACGCTTGCGAAAGCCCGTGTGCGGCACGGTGAGGCCCGCGCTCGACCATGCGCCGCCGGACCACAGGATGATATCGAGGTCTATCACGCGCGCCCCCCAGCGCTTACCGCGTCTGCGCCCAAAGGCGCGCTCAATCGCCTTCAACCGTGCCAGCAGCACAGGCGGCGCCTCGTCGCTTGCAATAACCGCCGCGGCATTGGCAAAGCGCCGGATCGAAGGCCCAAGCGGCGCGGTCTCGATGATGCGCGATGCCGCGATCCCCTGACCCAGCGCCGCAAGCGCCGCGCGGACCTCCGCGACTGGCCTGCCATGGCGACCGCAGCGGTTTGACCCCAGCGCAATCACATATCGGGCTCGGTCGCTTGGCACAGACATCGTCTGCGCCTATCGGTTCTCGATGGTTGCGCCAAGCCCGATCCCCGCCACCGAGCCGCCGCGCGATTGCCCGCACTGCCCGCGCCTTGTCGATTTCCGCCAGGAACTGCGCGGCGAATTCCCCGATTGGTGGAACGCGCCCGTCCCCGCCTTTGGTGACCCCGATGCGTGGCTCGGCGTGATTGGCCTTGCGCCCGGCAAGCACGGCGCCAACCGGACCGGCCGCCCCTTTACTGGTGATTTTGCGGGGGAGCTGTTATTCGCGACGCTATTGAAGTTCGGGCTGGCGAGCGGGGTTTACGAAGGTCGCGCCGATGACAGCCTCGCCCTCAACGGCGCGATCATCATCAACGCGGTGAAGTGTCTGCCCCCCGCCAACAAGCCGACGCCTGCTGAAATCCATAGCTGCCGACCGTTTCTGGAGAGCCAGGTTTCGGCGCTGCCCAAGCTGCGCATCTTCATCGCGCTAGGCCAGATCGCGCATCAATCCGCGGTCAAGGTGCTTGGCGGCCGCTTGCCGAAAGCACGCTTCGGGCATCTGGCGGAGCACCATCTGCCACGCGGCGCCATCCTGCTCGATAGCTATCACTGCTCGCGCTATAACCAGAATACCGGGCGGCTGACGGCACCGATGTTCGAAGCGGTGTTTGCGCGGGCGCGGGCGCTCAAACCCTAGCGCGGCTCAGCCGATGATGCGGTCAAGCCGGACATCAACCTCGCGGTCGACATAGGCCCATTCGGCACAGCCGCGCAGCCGCTCCAGCATGTGGTCAAACGCCGACTCGTCTTCGGGCGCGAACTCGAACCAGGTAAGGAAATCAAAGTCCTCGCCCAGATCACGCGAATGATACAGCTTGCGCGCTACCCCCGGCAAATAGTCGAGCCCGATCGGCAAGTGGCTGCCCGCTTCATAGACTGCGCGGCGCTCATCCTGCGCAAGCGCCCACCATTCCGCCGATTTGCGGATTGGCAGCAGCGCTGCTCGTGTCGCGGCGGGGCGCCCGAGGCCCTCCTGTTTCGCCTGCAATTCCCGGCGTTCGGCCGCCGTCGTGTAGCGCAAATTGCTCGCCGTGCCGCGTAATTCCCATGCGCTGCCCACGGACGCATCGGTATGGTCACCAATCGACAATGCCGGCGCCCTTGCGAGGCCTGCACCGACAACGGCAACAACGGAGGTAATTTGCCAGGCCCCGGCATCGCCGGCGAGAAATGACGTTATGGGCAGGGCAGGACGTTGGGTCATGGCCACATGATGCCATGGAATTGGGCGAATCGCTGTCGTAATATTGCTAATATTCGGCGTGGCACGGTGGAGCGCGCGCGTTTGCGCGGGGCTGGCAGCGCCGGATAATCATGGTAAATATCAAGCGTTTCAAACGGGAGTGGCCCCATGCGTAGTGTGTTCACCATGACCATATTTGCGCTGCTGCCAGCGGCGGCGCTCGCGCAGACGGCACCGGTTACCAAGGCCGCCGCGCCCATCAAACCAATCTGCCAGGACGCGCAGCTGCACACCGCTCAATCCGGCGTGTCGGTTCGCCCGCACAGGATGACGCAGGAACCTAACGCGAACGAGTATCTGTCGGTATTGCGCACGGAGGGCGGGTGCACCAAGCCGGTTGTCGTGCGCGACGATATCGGCACGCAGCGGCGCTAGATATCCTGCACTAGCCGCCCGTACAGCTCGGGCCGGCGATCGCGGAAAAAGCCAAAGGCGGCGCGGTGGCGCTTCACGCGCGTAAGATCAAGCGTTGCGGTGATGACGCCTTCCTCCTCGCGGCCAAGCTCGGCCATGATGTCGCCGCGCTCGTCGGTGATAAAGCTTGTGCCATAAAAGGTCTGGCCGTGCTCGGTGCCGATTCGGTTCGACGCAACGACCGGCACCACATTCGACACCGCATGCCCCACCATCGCCCGGCGCCACAGCCGCGCGGTATCCAGCCCCTCGTCATGCGGCTCTGACCCGATGGCGGTCGGGTAAAACAGTATCTCGGCGCCCATCAGCATCATGGCGCGCGCGGTTTCGGGATACCATTGGTCCCAGCAAATGCCGACGCCAAGCGTGGTGCCCGCCGCCTGCCATACCTTGAAGCCAGTGTTGCCGGGGCGGAAATAGAATTTCTCCTCATAGCCCGGCCCATCGGGGATGTGGCTCTTGCGGTACACGCCCATTACCACACCGTCCGGCCCGATCATCGCCAGGCTGTTGTAATGGTGCGGCCCGTCCGCTTCGAAAAAGCTGGTGGGGATGGTGACGCCGAGCTCGGCCGCCAGCGCTTGCATGGCCAGCACCGCGCGGTGCTCGCCCACCGGCTTTGCGGTTGCAAACAGCGCCTCATCCTCAATGCGGCAGAAATATTCGCCTTCAAACAATTCAGGCGGCAAAATCACTTGCGCGCCCCTGGCCGCCGCTTCACGCACCAGCCGCGAGACATTCGCGATGTTAGTCTCAAGCGCCGGGCCAAAGCCAAGCTGAAGCGCGGCAACGGTGATGTCGGTCATGCGATCCTTCCCTACAGCGCAACGCCAAAGCGCGCCGCGATGATGCTCGTCGCGAGATAGAGCGCAACCGTCAGCGCGCAACCCGCGCCCAGCGACACCCAGAACGAAACGCCGTGGCGGAGCAGCGCCGGGATCAGCGCAAACATGGGGAGCGAGGGCAGCACATACCACAAGGTTGCTCCTGCGTGCCGGGCGATCCGCTCCGGATCATGTGTGTCGGTCCACAAGAAGACCATACCCAGCACCGACACTAGCGGCAGGGAGGCAACCACAGCACCCGCAACCGGGCTGCGCCGCGCGATCAAGGCCACCGCCGCAACGAGGATTCCCGATAGACCGGCGCGCAGCACAAAAGCGGTTACGTTCACCCCGGAATCTGCTGGCTGATGCAGTGGAAGCTGCCGCCGCCCGTCAGAATATGGTCGGCGCGAAGGCCGACAACATCGCGCTTGGGGAACAGCCGCTGGAACGCGGCCACCGCCAACCGGTCATTCTCCGATCCATATTGCGGCACCACCACGGTTTCGTTGCCAATATAAAAATTCATATAGCTTGCCGGCACAATATCATCGCCGTGCAGGATGCGCCCCGGTGACGGCACGTGCACCACCTCCACGCCAAAGGCCGCCGCGCGCTGCTGCGCCAGCTGATAAACGCGCCAATTGGGGTCATTCTCCGAGGCATCGGGGATGGCAAGCACGCCTTCGGCAACGAACCGCGCCAGATTGTCAACATGCCCGTCCGTATGGTCGTTCAGCAGCCCGTCGCCCAGCCACAGCACGCTGGTAAATCCCAGATCCTTGTGCAGATTTTCCTCGGCATGTGCCTTGGACATACCCGGATTGCGGTTGCGGTTGAGCAGGCATTGCTCGGTGGTCACGACAAGGCCCGTGCCATCCCCGTCAATCGAGCCGCCCTCCAACACCCAGTCGCACTCGGCAAAGTCGAGCTTCTGGCGTTTCGCCAGCCGCTTGCCCAGATCATCATCGCCCGGCAAATCATATTTCCCGCCCCAGCCGTTGAACTGGAACAGCCGCGCTTCGTGCTTGGAAATCATGATCGGGCCAGTGTCGCGCAGCCAGATGTCGCCGAAATCCTCAACCACCACGTCAGCAAACGAGGCAAGCTTGCGCGCGGCGCGGGCCGCCTCAAGGTCGGCTGCAACCAGCAGCACGCGCTCGCCCCGGCCACCGGCATGCACTGCCTCGGCAAAGGCAACGACCTCGCGCCGCGCGAGCATCAGATCTTCGCCCCACAACTCAGGATGGCTGGGAAAGCCGATCCACACCGCCTTGTGATGCGCCCATTCGGGCGGCTGCACCAATGCCTTCATCGGCTTATCGTCCGTTATTGTCGTGCAGTACCGCGGGACGTGTCGCGGATCGCACGGAACTCGGCCGTCTTGTACCAGTTCGGCCACGCCTCGGCGCCCGCAAGCTGCCGCCCGAGCCGGTAATAGAGCGTCAGATCCTCGACAGCGCCCGACCAGTCCCAGGTCGCGTCATACTCATCTTGCGGCTTGTGGTAGCGGTTGGCGATGTAATCAAGCGCTGCGGCATGGCCAGCCGCCGTGCCGCCGGCCACCAGATCTTCGCCCGAGCCCGCATCAAGCATCGGCACGCCAAGCTTGGCAAAGCTGAAATGGTCGGAGCGGAAATAGCCGCCGCGCTCGGGGTTGGGCTCGGGCTTTACGACGCGGCCCTGTGCCGCGGCGAGTGGCACGATCAAGTCCTCAAGTTCGGACTTGCCGGCACCGGTCACGACAAAGTCGCGCGTCCGGCCCTTCACATTCAAGCTGTCCATGTTGACGCCGCCCACCGTGCGCGCCAGCGGGTAGATCGGATGCTCGGCATAATATTGCGACCCGAGCAGCCCGGACTCCTCGGCCGTCACCGCCATGAACGCGACCGAGCGGCGCGCAGGGCCCGCTTTCACATGCGCTTCGGCGAGCGCCACCAGCCCGGCAATGCCGCTCGCATTGTCGACCGCGCCATTGCAGATGTCGTCGCCGTTCACGGCATCGCAGCGACCCAGATGGTCCCAGTGCGCGGTGTAGAAGATATAGTCGTCGGGCGCGGCCGCCCCGGGCAGCACCCCAATCACGTTCTTCGACGCTTGCCGCTTGATCGTGTTGGCGAACGATACCGACGCTTTCAGCCCCAGTGCCACCGCCCGAAAGCCCTTGTGCTTGGCGGCTGCCTGAAGCGCATCGAAATCCTTGCCCGCGCTCGCAAACAGCGCCTTGGCCTTGTCGAGCTGCATCCAGCCAATCGCCTGGGATTGGTCGAGATGGTCGCCCTTGGCATCCAGCTCCACTTGCGGGCCGGTCCAGCTCGATTGCACGACGCCCCAGCCATAAGCGGCCGGTTCAGTATCGTGAACGATGATGGCCGCGGCCGCGCCCTGCCGCGCTGCTTCTTCATATTTATAGGTCCAGCGGCCATAATAAGTCATCGCCTTGCCCTCGAACGGGCCCTCCCGGCCGGGCGTTTCCCAATCGGGGTCGTTCACCAGAATGACGACGGTCTTGCCCTTCACATCAAGGCCCGCATAGTCATTCCACCCCCGCTCCGGCGCGTTGATGCCATAGCCCACGAACACGACCGGGCTGTTCTTCACATCGACCTTGGGGATCACCCGGTACGTCGCGATCACCATGTCGCGCCGATACTCAAGCGCCAGCGGCGCCTTGCCACCAGTGAAGCGGAGCGGCGAAACCTCGCTCGCGGTCATCTCCACCACCGGCACGTCCTGAAACCAGCTGCCCTTGTTGCCGGGTTGCAGCCCCGCCGCCTTGAACCGATCGACGATGTACGTGAGCGTCTTGGCCTCGCCCGGCGTGGTCGGCGCGCGGCCCTCATAGGCGTCTGACGACAGTTCCTGGTCGACGGCTTTCAGCGTTTCAACGGCAATCGCTGGCGCCGCCTCCTGCGCGTTGGCAGCAGTGCCTGCAAGCAGCAACGCGATGACAAGACGGCGCATGGGCAATTTCCCTATGTTGGTGCAACAGGCAATGCTGCGCTTTTTGGCAAGGGTTGCGCAACTTGTCCACGAACGAAAAAGGGCGGCCCCGCAAGGAACCGCCCTTTGTCGCCTGGTCGCGGGACCAACCGATCAGCGCGAATAGAATTCGACGACCAGGTTTGGTTCCATCTTCACAGCATAGGGCACTTCATCGAGTGTCGGCACCCGCGTGAAGGTGACCTTCGCCGAACCGTCCGGCGCCACATAATCGGGGATGTCGCGCTCGGCCAGGCTCTGCGCTTCCATCACCAGCGCCATTTCCTGCGCCTTTGTGCCCAGCGTAATTTCTTCGCCCGGGAAAACGCGGCGCGACGCGACGTTGCACTTGATGCCATTCACGCGAATGTGACCGTGGCTGACCAGCTGACGCGCTGCAAACACCGTCGGCGCGAACTTGGCGCGATAGACGATGATGTCGAGCCGCTGCTCAAGCAGGCCGATGAGGTTCTGGCTGGTATCGCCCTTCATCCGGCTTGCTTCATGATAGCAGGCGCGGAACTGCTTTTCCGTCACGTCGCCGTAATAGCCCTTGAGCTTCTGCTTGGCGCGCAGCTGCAGGCCGAAGTCGGAGACCTTGCCCTTGCGACGCTGACCGTGCTGGCCGGGGCCATATTCACGCTTGTTGACGGGCGATTTGGGGCGGCCCCAAATATTCTCGCCCATCCGGCGATCGAGCTTGTACTTGGCGCTTTGGCGCTTCGACATGAGTATTCCTTTGCAATTGCCAACAACACCCGCACCCTTATTGGCACGGATTACCCGGTCATCGCGCTGTTTTGATCTGGCTGAAGATCGGACAGGGCCACCGCTTCACCGGGGTGCGGGGCCATTTGCGAAGGCGGGCGGTTAGCCGGGC
>JBJXEC010000232.1:0-8064 GCA_046155125.1 Sphingomonas sp.
CGTTGGCGCACCAATGCAGGCCAAGGCCGCCGGATTTGTGATTTCGGGTTGAGAACCCACGCTGAAACAACTCTTTACCGACTTCTTCGGAGAATCCGTCACCATCATCGCGAATGGCGATCTCGACAAGATCGTCGCAGGTCCTAATCGACACCGCGATCGTGCCATGGCGCCGGCCGGTTGCCGCGATTGATTCCGCTGCGTTGCCAAACAGATTGCCGATGACCTGGCTCAGGATCACGCGATTGGCGAGTACCGGGCACGGCGTCATGGGGCAGTCGAACGTGATTGCCGTGTCACCCGAATAGCGCGCAATGGTCGCATTCTGCGCAAGAATGTCAGCCATGTCGCACGGCGCCAGCTGCGGACGCTCGTGCGATTTGGCCTGCTGGGCACCAATGATCTCCAGCACGTGCCGCATCGCGTCGCGGCCTGCCCGCAGTTGGCGCTGACGCTCGGCATGGGCCGCACCCTCGGCCTCAAGCCCAGCGGTCACAAATGCGGCCAGCTTTTCGCGGCGGGCAGGCGGAATGTCATCTCGGGCAAGCTCGGCGGCCGCTCGCGCGAGCATGGCAGCGTCTGCGGCCGGGGCGTCGCCCAGCGCGCGCGACATGATGGTGCTCACTGGCGTGAGCGCATTGCGGACATTGTGCATCACCACGACCGCGCTCTCGCTCCGGCCAAGCGCAAAACTTTGCACCTCAATTTGCTCGCGTAAATCCTTAAGTTGCTTAAGCATCATGTTGAAACTATGCCCGAGTGACCCGATCTCATCCCGGCGGTCATCCTCTGCCAGCAACCCGAAGGTGCCAGAGGCGGTGACGTGCTGCATGTGCTGTTCAACGCGGTTGAGCGGTGCGAGCACCAGTTGGGCGATCGTCCGTCGCAGCACGAACAACACCATCAGCAGCAGCAACGTGGAGCCCGCCACCGCCAGCAGCAAAATGCCCTGACCGAGACGTGATACGTCGCGCGGTACCGCAAACCGAGCGCTGGCGACCGCGCGATTATCTGGTCCGCGGATCGGCAGCGAAATCGTCATGTGCCCGGCAGATGGCGTAATGATCGCGTTGTTGCCGTTTGGCCCGCCAAGCGCCGCTTCGACCTGAAGCAACGCAGACAATTGGCGCTGTGTGATTTGGCGAACCATCAGCACGTGCCCGCGCGGGGTGCCGCTGCCGTCGCTCCGGCGGATCTGCGCCACGCCTACTGCGGCAACAACTGGGCCAATTCTGGTGTAAAATGCAGTTGAATTGCGATGCCCAAGCGCTTGAGAGAAATTAATCTTGTGGATTGCATCGACCAGCCGGTTCCGCATCGCGGGGACGTCGCGCTGGCTCGCCAGATCAAGCCACCGGGCGATGACGATGGTGCCGTCTGCACGTAGATAAGCCATGCCGTTGACGTCGAGATTGGACATCGCAAGCGGTGAAAAGGATTCACGCTCGAACGACGGATTGGGATGCGCGACATAGTCGTAGCTGGAATTCCAGTCGCCATAGTCGCGGACCGCGCTCTCGACCTTGGAAATATATTCGCCAAGCGCGGCACGAGTACGCTGAATATGCGCGGTCACCGCAGTTCGCTCCAGCTGGTCAAAGCTTGGCGTAATCACCAGCGCTAGCAGCAGAGTGATGGCAAGCGCGCCCAGCAGCCCAACCGCTGTCAGGATGAGCAGCAGCTTGGCGCCCAGCGACCTCGGTGCGCCCAGCCTGCCGAAAAGGCGGGCAACCTGCATCAGGCGTGTGTCCCGGTCCTCTGTTTGTATATAATTGGCGCGTCGCCCGGGTCGTCCCTGCCTTGGATGCAGCCGGCAGCGGCCATGTCTCGGGCTTGTTCGGCCGGCACGGGACGCGAGAAGTAATAGCCTTGCAGGTGTGACGCCCCGGCAACCCGCAGCAATTGGACCTGTGCTTCGGTCTCCACACCTTCAGCGATTATCCCCAGGCCAAGCGCGCGGCCGAGATGGATGATCGAGTGGACGATGGCGGCACTTTCACGCTCGCGGCCCATGCCGTCGATGAAGCTGCGGTCAATCTTGAGGCTGTCGAGCGCAAATTTGCGGATGTTGTAGAGGCTGGAATAGCCTGTACCGAAATCGTCCAGCGCGATCCTGAATCCCATTTGCCGCAGCTTGTAGAGTGTCTCGGCTGCGCGGTCCGCGTCGTCGAAGATCGCGGTTTCGGTGATTTCTATCTGGAGCCGCGCGGGCGCCACACCATATTGTTGCACTTGCTCGAGCAATCGCGCGACGAAATTGTGACGGCGGAATTGCCGCGGCGAGAAGTTGACCGACACATATTGGCCCGGCCAGTTGGCAAGCTCCGCCAGCGCTTCGCCCAGCACCCAATCCCCAAGCTCGTGGATCAGGTTGCTTTCCTCGGCGATGGGGATGAACATGGCCGGGGATATCGCGCCATATTCCGGGCTGTGCCAGCGTAACAGCGCTTCGAAGCCAACGACTTCAAGCCCTTCGCGCGCGACGATTGGCTGATAGGCGAGCGACAGTTCACGGTTGGCAATCGCTTCGCTCAGGCCGCCTTCGATGCGGCGGCGGAAGCGAATGCTTTCGTCCATGGTTTCGTCGAACGCGCGCACCACACCGCGCCCGGCGCGCTTGGCTTCGTTGAGCGCGAGATCTGCTCGGCGCAGGACATGGACCGGATCGCTGATAGGTTCCGCCTCCGTGACGACCACGCCCATTGACACGCTTGCCTCAACCGAATGACCGAATACTTTGAGGCTCACCGAGCAATCACGAACCATGCGTTCACAAGTCATTACGGCCGCTTCTTCGCCTGGTGTCTCAAACAACAGGCCGAACTCGTCGCCACCCAGACGCGCAACCATTGCCCCTTGCGGCGCGGATTTGGCGAGCATCGCGTAGACTGAGCGGATCATGTCGTCGCCCGCCAGGTGCCCAAGCGTGTCGTTCACGATCTTGAACCGGTCGAGATCCAGCATGGCGGTCGCAAAGGTCTCGGTGCCGCGCGCCCGCTCGGTGAGTGCCCTCAGAAAGGCCAGCCGGTTGGGCGCTTCGGTCAGCGAATCATAATTGGCAATCCGAACGGCGTGGCTTTCGTTCGCGGCAAGCTCTGCGCTTTGCTCTTCAAGCATCACGATTTGGGCAGCCAGCGTCGCGCGGGCAGCGGCGAGTTCCAGATCGACCTGCCAGCGCTTGGTGAGCGCGGTTGCCATTTGTGTAACCTCGGCAACTTCAAACGGCTTGGCGATGTAGAATATCTTGTCGGCAGGCCCTGCAGCGCGCGAAATTTCGAGCGGTGAAAAGTCCGAAAATCCCGTCACGATCACCAGATTGATCGCGGGATCGAGCGCACGAATGCGCTTTGCGGTCTCCTTGCCGTCAATGCCCGGCGGCATGCGAATGTCGATAAAGGCGACGGCGAACGGGTCGCCTTCGGCTACTGCGCGGCGAACTTCGGCCACACCGTCCAGCCCTTGCATGCTGTGGGTAAGCGCAAATTCAAGCGGCGCGTCGGCGGCAGGGCATGCACTTGCTCCGTCACCAAACAGCTCGGCAGCCATCGCCGCGAGTGCCCCGTTGTCGTCTGCGCGCGGCGCAAAGCAATGCCGATACGAGTCGTGCATGCCCGGTTCGTCGTCGATTATCAAAATGCGCACCGGCCACTCCCGTAACAATTGGCAACACTGCCTGTCGGCGCGCTGCGAGGAGTTGGTGTGCCGATTGTTTGCGCCCCTCCGCAGAACGTCGTTGCTTAACGGTATCGAACGAGGGTTAACGCGCCGTAAATTTTTGCATTGGTCGAGCCGCGGCCGCTGCGTTCGTTTCGCCAGTTGAAGCCATGTCGCATCGGTGGCAAGGCGCGTGAGATACAGGGGAAAAGTCCGGCGTTGGAGAGTTTGGCATGCGCGTTATCGACCATCACATAGTCGGCCATTCGAGCGGTGGCGGGGGCCGGATGGGGGACGTGTTTGATCCCAACAACGGCACGGTTCAGGCGCAGGTAACGCTTGGCACCCAAGCCGAACTGGACCGCGCGGTGGCCGCGGCGCAGGCGACGCAACCCGGCTGGGCGGCGACCAACCCGCAGCGCCGGGCGCGAGTGATGTTCGAGTTCAAGCGGCTGGTCGAGGCCAATATCGACGAACTGGCGCGGCTGTTGTCGTCGGAGCACGGCAAAGTCGTGGCTGATGCACGCGGCGATGTGCAGCGCGGGCTGGATGTGATCGAGTTTGCCTGCGGTATCCCGCACGTGTTGAAGGGAGAATATTCGCAAGGCGCGGGGCCGGGGATTGATGTGTATTCGATGCGCCAGCCGCTTGGCATTGGCGCTGGCATTACCCCGTTCAACTTTCCCGCGATGATACCGATGTGGATGTTCGGCGTGGCGATTGCGGTGGGCAATGCGTTCATCCTGAAGCCTTCGGAGCGCGACCCGTCCGTTCCCGTGCGGCTGGCGGAACTGATGCGCGAGGCAGGCGCGCCTGACGGCATTTTGCAAGTGGTGCACGGCGACAAGATAATGGTCGACGCGATCCTCGATCACCCGGCGATTTCGGCCATCAGCTTTGTCGGCTCGTCCGACATCGCGCACTATGTCTATCGGCGCGGGGTGGACGCGGGCAAGCGCGTGCAGGCGATGGGTGGCGCAAAGAACCACGGCATCGTCATGCCCGATGCTGACCTGGATCAAGTGGTGAGCGAGTTGTCGGGTGCCGCGTTCGGGTCGGCGGGCGAGCGCTGCATGGCGCTTCCCTTGGTGGTGCCGGTGGGCGAGCAGACCGCCGAGCGACTGCGCGAAAAACTGCTGCCGGCGATTGCCGCGCTCCGGGTTGGCGTGTCATCTGATCCCGATGCGCATTACGGGCCAGTGGTGAATGCCGCGCACAAGCAGCGTGTGGAGAACTGGATCCAGACGGGAGTTGACGAAGGCGCTGAACTCGTCGTTGACGGGCGGGGGTTCAACTTGCAGGGGCATGAGGGCGGCTTTTTCATCGGCCCGTCGCTGTTCGATCATGTGAAGCCCAACATGCAGAGCTACAGGGAAGAGATCTTCGGCCCCGTGCTGCAAATCGTGCGTGCAGCGGATTTTGAAGAAGCCGTGCGGCTGCCGAGCGAGCATCAATATGGCAATGGCGTCGCCATTTTTACGCGTAATGGCCATGCCGCGCGGGAGTTTGCCGCGCGGGTAAACGTCGGGATGGTCGGCATCAACGTGCCGATTCCGGTGCCGGTCGCGTACCACAGCTTTGGCGGCTGGAAGCGTTCCGCGTTTGGCGATACCAACCAGCACGGGATGGAGGGCGTGAAATTCTGGACGAAGGTGAAGACGATAACCCAGCGTTGGCCCGATGGAGCGCCCGATGGCGGCAATGCGTTCGTTATTCCGACGATGGGGTGAGCAAATGACTCAATTCGACCTGACAGACGAGCAGCGCGAAATCCAGGATCTCGCGCGCAAATTCACCGCGGACCGCATTACGCCTTACGCCGCCGAGTGGGACGAAAAGCACATTTTCCCGCGTGCGACGATCAGGGAAGCCGCCGACCTCGGCTTTGCCGCTATTTACGTCAGCGAAGCATCGGGCGGCATCAACCTTGGTCGGCTGGAGGCGGCGCTCATCATGGAGGCAATGGCCTATGGCTGCCCCTCCACGTCGGCGTTTATCTCAATTCATAACATGGCCAGTTGGATGATTGACCGGTTCGGTGGCGCCGATGTCAAAGCAAAATATCTGCCCGGCCTCGTCGCCATGGACCAACTCGCGAGCTATTGCCTGACCGAACCGGGCAGCGGCTCTGATGCCGCCGCGCTCAAAACCAAGGCAGTGCGGGATGGCGAGGACTACATCGTCACTGGCACCAAACAGTTCATCTCCGGTGGCGGCGAGAACGAGATTTACGTGACGATGGTGCGCACCGGCGAGGACGGGCCAAAGGGCATTTCGTGCCTCGTCATCGAAAAGGACATGCCCGGCGTGTCGTTCGGCGCAAATGAGCGCAAGCTTGGCTGGCACTCGCAGCCAACCGCGCAGGTTGTGTTCGATGGCGTGCGCGTGCCGGTCGCCAACCGTGTCGGCGGTGAGGGCGAGGGGTTTCGCATCGCAATGATGGGCTTGGACGGTGGCCGGCTGAACATCGGCGCGTGCTCGCTTGGCGGTGCGCAGCGCTGCCTTGATGAAGCGATTGCCTATACCCGCGACCGCAAACAGTTCGGCAGCGCGGTCAGCGACTTTCAGAACACGCAGTTCATGCTCGCCGATATGGCAACCGAGCTGGAGGCCGCGCGTGCACTGCTCTACATGGCGGCGGCCAAGGTGACCGCCAACGCGCCAGACAAAACGCGGTTTGCCGCGATGGCGAAACGGCTGGCGACGGATGCGGGATCGGCCGTCGCTGACCGTGCACTACAGCTCCATGGCGGGTACGGTTATTTGATGGATTACCCCATCGAGCGCTTCTGGCGCGACCTGCGCGTGCACTCTATTCTGGAAGGCACCAATCAGGTTATGCGGATGATTATTGGCCGGGATTTGACCCGCCAGTGACCGACGCCATCCTAACACTAATCGAAGGGCGGGTCGGCAGGATGAGCCTCAACCGCCCGGCAGCGCTCCATGCGCTGAACCTCGATATGGTCCATGCGATCAGCGCCGCACTGTCGGCATGGGCAAGCGACGACGCGGTCGAAGCGGTGCTCGTCGATCACGCCGCGGGGCGGGGGTTCTGCGCGGGCGGCGATATTCGGATGCTCGCAGACAGTGCGGCGCTGGGCGGGGCCGAGGGCCGACGCTTCTTTCATGACGAGTATCGGCTCAACCATCAACTGTTTACCTACCCCAAGCCGGTGATCGCGGTGATGGACGGCATCACGATGGGTGGCGGCGTGGGTATTTCGCTGCCTGCGACCGTCCGCATCGCGACCGAGAACACGCGGCTCGCCATGCCGGAGACGGGCATTGGCCTGTTCCCCGATGTTGGCGGCGGCTGGTATCTGTCGCGGCTGGAGGGGCGCGTTGGGCGCTATCTGGCGCTCACCGGCGCCAGGCTCGATGGCGCGGACTGTGTCGCGCTGGGCCTTGCCACGCATTACCTCCCGAGCGAAGTGCTGGTCGAGGCAAAGACCCGCATCGCCGAGGAGCCGGCGCGCGTCGACAATATCCTCCGCCAGCTAAGCGTCGCGCCGCCGCCGGCCAAGCTCATCGAGCATATCGGCGCGATCAACCGGCTGTTCGCGTCGGACCGTTATGAGGACATTCTCGCGGCGCTGGAAGCCGACGGTTCGGCCTGGGCGATGAAGGAGCGCGCAACGCTGGGCACCAAAAGCCCGCAGACGTGCAAGGTTGCGCTGCGCCAGTTGGCGGCAGGCGGAGCGCTCATCGACTTTGCCGAAAACATGCGCATGGAATACCGCATCGCCTCTCGCGTGCTGCTGCGCCCCGATTTCGCCGAGGGCGTGCGGGCCGTCATTACCGAAAAGGACAATCTGCCGCGCTGGAACCCGGCTTTGCCGCAAGACGTGAGCACAGACCTGCTCGACGCGATATTCGCGCCCTTGCCGGCCAATGAGGAGTGGACGCCGCTATGAGTTATAACACGATCCTGGTGGAACAGCGCGGGCGCGCGACGCTCATCACGCTCAATCGTCCGCAGGCGCTGAATGCGCTGAACGCGCAGGTGCTGGCGGAGCTGATCGCCGCGCTCGAAGCGTTTGATGCCGATGACGGGCAGGGATGTGCGATCATCACTGGCTCTGAAAAGGCTTTCGCGGCTGGTGCCGACATTAAAGAAATGCAGGAGATGGGGTTTGCCGCGATGTTCGGCACCAACCATTTTGCAGGCTATGACCGCGTGACGGCCACGCGCAAACCGGTCATCGCGGCGGTTGCGGGCTATGCGCTGGGCGGCGGGTGTGAACTGGCGATGATGTGCGACTTCATCCTCGCTGCCGATACGGCAAAGTTCGGCCAGCCCGAGATCAAGCTCGGCGTGTCGCCCGGCATGGGTGGCTCGCAGCGGCTCGCCCGCGCCGTCGGCAAGGCCAAGGCCATGGAAATGTGCCTTACCGGCCGGATGATGGA
>JBJXEC010000233.1:0-6795 GCA_046155125.1 Sphingomonas sp.
GACGACGCGGGCTGGCACGCGCTCTGCAATCTCGTTCAGCAGCCCAGCGCGAGCGATGGCTTTCAGGCTTGTTTCGTCTTTGTCGATGATCGCAACCTTGAGCAAACAAGCATCGAAACTCTGGCAAGGGAAGCTGCGGCGGACTTGCGCTGCGCGGTCATTTTTATTGCCGATGCCGAGGCTAATGGCGGGGAAGATCATACCGTGCTGTGCGTCAGCTGCTCGGATACTCCAGCAGCTTCGTTCCGCGTCATTCCAGCGGAGATCTGGGGGCCAGAAAACAACTTGCGCCTCAGCAATATGGATTTTGCCGAGTTTGCTCGGAATACCGGACCCGATGGGGTGTTTCGAGGCTTCCCGGCCTGATTTCGAGGCGGCAGATTGTGCTGGGGTTCCCGGCCGCGGCATTGACGACGGCCAAAGTGACGGCGGCATCGGGGGTGAGGAAAAAGCGCGTGACAGAGGACGTCCAATATTATGACAAGGGGATCAACATCCCGAATCTGCACCGCTGCTGGCCGGACGGGCGCGATCTGCCGTCGCTGATCGCTGAGATCGGCACGATGTTGAAAGACGAGGTCTGGGGCTCGGTCGGCTATGTCGAAATGCCAGGGTCGCGCTTCAATGACTATTGGGTCGAAGGTGGCGCAGATCTGTGGCCGCAGTTCGGCATGTTCGCGCATTTACCGGATGGCACCGAAATCGCTGTCTGGTATCACGATGGGGCCGTGCGAGGTGCAGAGCCGATTGTGGAGATCGGCAGCGAAGGCGATCTGCGCGTGCTCGCTCCCAATCTGAAAAGCTTCTTCCGCGATTGGGCAAAAGACAGCGGGCATCACAGCATGACCCTGGACGACGAGGATCGAACAGCGGAGCGACTTGCCTGCTGGAAAAGTGTAGCGGGCAAGATGATGGCGCTCATCGATGCCACGCCCGATCATCCTCCCGGCGCGCCGACCCAAGACATTGCTGGGTTCATCACCCGGTTTGGCGAAGCCTCACGCGCTGCTATGCGCGCCGATCCGATTCACCAGGCTATTGCTACAGTGATGGACGCCCATATCCCGCGCGGCAAAGCAGCATGGGAATATTACAACTGCCAGATCAACATTGCCGGCAACAGGATTGAGTTTTTGCCCGACGCGACGCCGCCCGATTACACGAGCCGGCAGGCATTGCTGGAACTGGACGCGCTGACACCGCTCATCCTGAAAGCGCGCGAAGCCCGCGCTCAAGGTATCCACGCCGTGCGCGGACTATGGCATTGCGCCAGCCTCCGCATTTCACCTGATGGTACAGTCAATTTGCCTGCCGATTGGGATGCCAAGCCAGATTTTGAAACCGGCCCGAAAGTGACGCGCGCCGATATTGAAGCGGACATCGCCCGCTTCCCACGCAGTTCGCGCTGGCGCGCGCCATGGATGGATGAGCTGCAGTCTTGATTCGAATTGAACGTCGACGCTTTCAGTCATCTTCCTCTACCCAAAAGATAAAAGCATGTTCGCTGTCGAAGCCGATCACACCGCAATCGAATGTAGCGTTGGTCAATGGTATCCAATTCACCGAGGAGGCATCTTCCCATCGACCGTTGCCAATGAAAGTGGCGCATTCCGCAAGGTCGGCTAACGCGCGCTTGGCGTCGTCAATCGCCGATTGCCGCGGTGAAGCGGGGCCATAAGCTAAACTCGTCGTCCCAGCCACTGCAAGAACATGGGCCGCCTCTGTCCGGGTAAGCCGAATCAGACCGTCATCGGCGAATGCATTCTCCTTAGATGTTGGCAGCCCGACTTGTCGCGCGATCGATATTGGGAGCTGGCCATCCCGAACATCTGGCCGTTTGCCGACCCAAAAACGGGCGTTTGTCCGGCGAGCAAACTTGTTCAATGTCGTTTCGAGCACCTGCATTACCGCAGAAGAGCCAAATCGGCGAGGCATCGCAACCGAGGCGCTGGCTGCCAAGGAGCTTGCCGGGCGCAGTCAAACTCATGCGTGATCATAATCCGTCAGGTCGGCTCGACAGCCATTCCGGCCATTTTGCCCTCAAAGTTGCAATTGCCGCCGGGGCAACTGCGAACAGATCAAAACCCCCATCATATGGGGCGAACACGGAGCCATCATCGCGGCTAACCCAGACATAGCGCGCATCATCCTCGGCGACCGCAAGCAATAGAGCATCGAACGCGCCGGCATCCCAAGCCACTTGACGAACAAAATATCGCACAATGCGCTCGTCGTCGGTTCCTGCGTCATACACAATCTGTCCTCCAGGAGCCCAAGAGGGCTCGCAGTCGCCCGGCTCTGAGGAGACGAGCCAGCAAGCTGCCTGCCCCAAAAATGCGTCCCCAAGCAGATTGGCGCGGTCCAGTATAATCCTTCGCTCGGCATCGCTCTCGGCGTAGCGTTTTGAGCTTGGCAGCGAATGGAACCGCACCCACGGCAGAGCGTCATCTCCTCGAAGCAGCGGCCCAAACGGTTGCCGACCGGCGTGCCGTCTCTTCCATTCAAGTTGGAAGGCTTGGGTTATCATGTCCTTGGCTTCCGTCATGCGGACAGCATAGAGTTCTAGGGCGAGGCATCAACCGACTTCACGCTTCCGAACCTTATCCAGGTCGGCCCGACCCAAGCCCGCACCACCTTATCCAGAAATCGAGGCGCTAGGCGGCTTGCGGAAGCTGCCTTGCAGAATCTTCGCGCCTGAACGGAGCTGGTCGAGATAGTTGGACCAGCTTTTCATCATGGCGAGCCGCTCTTCCCAATGCTCGCCACGCGCATAGGCGCGGCGGACGCCATCGGTCTCGGCGTGCCCAAGCTGCCGCTCAATGGCGTCGGGGTTCCAATGGCCCTGCTCGTTCAGCAGCGTGCTGGCCATGGCGCGGAAGCCATGCGCGGTCATCGTCTTGCTATCAAACCCCATGCGGCGCAGGGCGAGATTGATCGTGTTTTCGCACATGGAACGATCCCGCTTGCCTTGGGCCGGGAAGAGGTAGCAGCGGTTGCCGCTGATCTCGCGCAGTTCGTCCAGGATGGCGAGCACCTGCCGGGTCAGCGGCACGCGGTGGGCGACGCGCATCTTGGTTTTCTCGGCGGGGATGGTCCAGACGTTCTTGGTCAGATCAAATTCGGTCCATTCGGCGTGTCTGAGCTCGCCCGGACGCACGAAGACATGTGGGGCGAGACGAAGGGCCGCATGGGTGCCTGGATAGCCTGAATAGGCGTCTATTGCCCGAAGCAGCACACCTGCTTCCATCGGCGAGGTGATGGCCGCGCGATGCGTGACTTTGGGCACAGTAATCGCGCCGCGCAGGTCCGCTGAAATGTCGCGGTCGGCGCGCCTGGTGGCGATGGCATAACGGAAGACTTGCCCGCAGGTGCTGCGCAGCCGCCGCGCTGTCTCATAGTGGCCGCGCTTCTCAACCGCGCGCAAGACCGCCAGCAATTCGGGCGCTTTGATCTCACCAATCTTGCGCGCGCCGATTATGGGGTGGGCGAACTCCAGCAGCCATTTCAGCTTGCCGAGCGTAACTTCGGCGCGGCCTTCGCGGCGGGCTTTGTCGAGCCATTCCTCGGCCACGGCCTGAAAGCTGTTCACGTTGGCCAGCGGTCCGGTGATCTTGTCGATCTTGCGCTTGGCCGCCGGGTTCATGCCATCGGCAATCTGCTTCTTGATTTCCAGCCGCTTGGCCCGCGCCTCGGCCAGCGAAACGGTGGGATAGACCCCAAGGGCTGCGGTGGCCCGCTTTTCCCCGAAGCGATAATCGACGCGCCAGCATCGCTGACCGGCCTTTGTGACCAGCAGGTATAGTCCGCCCCCATCGGAAAGCTTTTAGGGCTTCTCGCGTGCAACTGCCTTTCGGACGGCCAGATCGGTAAGCATGACGCCACCTTTTCGTCGGTTTCGATACCGTCAAAAATACCGTCGGATACCGTCAATTGCAACGAATTTGACCGGATGCGGGTGGACACGCCAACCGTCAAAAACCTTTGATTTTCGGGACTTCTCCGGACATTTATGGACATGTCCGGAGGAAGCTCTGGTGCCCAGAAGAGGACTCGAACCTCCACGCCCTTGCGAGCGCCAGCACCTGAAGCTGGTGCGTCTACCAATTCCGCCATCTGGGCACGGGGTAGGGGGCGCGCTCTAGGGGGCGCAAGGGGGGTTGTCAATAATCGCCCAAGCGCAGGCGCCATGTCTTGCCGTTTGGGCGAAGGCGCGCCATTGAGCGCTGCACGGGCGCAGGCGCGGCACAGGCGAGTCAGGAAATGAACAGCAAACTTGTAACGCTTATCGGCGGCGGCGGCTTTCTTGGCCGGTATATCGCACAAGCGCTGCTCGCGTCGGGCGCGAGGGTGCGCGTCGCGCAGCGTGATCCAAGCGCGGCGCTGTATCTTAAACCACTTGGCGGCCTTGGCCAGACGCAGTTTATTGCTGCCGATGTCAGGCACCCGCAATCGATCGCCCGCGCCGTGGCGGGGGCTGATGCGGTCGTCAATCTGGTCGGGGTGCTTAAGGGCGACTTCCAGGGCTTTCATGTTGATGGTGCGCGCAATGTTGCTGAGGCATCGGCAGCGGCAGGCGTCGGCGCGCTGGTGCATGTGTCGGCGATTGGCGCGGACGCTCAGTCGCGCTCGGCTTATGGCCGCTCAAAGGCGATGGGAGAGGCCGCCGTGCGCGCGGCCTTTGCGGGCGCGACGATTTTGCGGCCGTCGATCGTGTTTGGTCGCGAGGACCAGTTCATCAATCGTTTCGCCAAGATGATTGCGGCCGCGCCGGTTGTGCCAGTGCTGCGCGGGGCGACGAAATTTCAGCCGGTATATGTGGCCGATGTCGCAGCCACAGTCACCACGGCGATCGCCGACACGGCGGCGTATCACGGCACCACGCATGAGCTTGGCGGGCCCGACATTATCACCATGGAAGCACTGATCCGCTGGATCGCCCGCCAGATTGGCCGCACGCCAGCGATTATCAGCCTGCCCGATGCGCTCGGCGCGCTGATCGCCCGTGCCGGTTTCCTGCCGGGGGCGCCGATCACCTGGGATCAATGGCAAATGCTGCAAAGCGACAATGTTGTGGCCGCCGGGTCACCGGGGCTGGCGGCGTTCGGCATTGCCCCCACGCCCATGGCCGTTATTGCCCCAGGCTGGCTGGTGCAATACCGCAAACATGGCCGGTTCACGGCTACGGGCGACGCTTGACGCGCCAACGCTTCGATAACACGGGGCCACAATAGCGGCAGCTAGCGCCGCAAGGGGAAGTTCATTTTGAACGACATTGTATCGATCATCCTTTTGGGCATTGTCGAAGGAGTGACGGAATTCCTGCCGGTGTCGTCGACCGGGCACCTCATATTGGCAGGCGCGCTGCTGGGGTATGACGACAGCCGGTGGCAGTTGTTCAACATCGTCATTCAGCTCGGCGCGATTCTGGCGGTGGTCGTGCTGTACTGGCGGACCTTTTGGGACGTGGCGACGGGGCTGTTGCGGGGCGAGGCCGGCCCCGTGCGGTTCGCGCGCAACATCGTGCTCGCGTTTCTGCCGGCCGCCGTGATTGGTCTTGCGCTGCGCAAGCAAATTGAGGCGCTGCTGCTGCAACCGGTGGTCGTGGCCGTTGCGCTCATCATTGGTGGGGTCGCCATTCTGCTGATCGAGCGGATGGTGCCAGCGGCGCGGACGCGCGGCGTTTCCGAACTGCCGGTGCGCACCGCAATCGGCATTGGCTTTATGCAGTGCCTCGCGATGGTGCCGGGTGTCAGCCGCTCGGGCGCCACGATTTTAGGGGCGCTGACGCTGGGCGTTGATCGGCGCACGGCGGCCGAGTTCAGCTTCTTCCTTGCGATACCGACGATGCTGGGCGCAAGTTCGCTGGAACTGGTGAAGCATCACGACACATTGTCAGCGACAAATGGTGTTGGCGCAGGCGGCATTGCGCTTGGGTTCGGGGTCGCCTTTGTCGTGGCATTGCTGGTGGTGCGGTGGTTTGTCGACCTTGTCAGCCGCCGCGGCTTTGCGCCCTTTGCCTGGTATCGCATCATCGCCGGAAGCATTGCGCTGGTTTGGCTGCTCAACAGATAGGACCGAAACGGCTTTATTATGGCGTAAACAAGCGTCCTGGTCCGAACCTCAACCGAAGGCGTCCACCAATTAGGTAGCATATACTTACCTATATAGCGTTTTTCGCGTGACTCCCCGCTTGCGCCGTTCTAAAAACGGGCGCTGACGGGGAGGGTGAGCGGTGGCCGAAGCGATGTTGACGTTCGTTGATGAGGTGCAGGCTTACCCTGCCAAGCGCGCGGCCGAGCTGCGCGCGGAAGATTTCCGCGAAATTGCCGACCGTTACGCTGCGCCGTCTGGTGAAGCACAGGCCGCGCGTTGCTCGCAATGCGGCGTGCCCTATTGTTCCGTGCACTGCCCGCTGCACAACCACATCCCGGATTGGTTGCGCCTGACGGCAGAGGGGCGGCTGCGCGAAGCCTATGAGCTTTCCAACGCGACCTCGACGATGCCCGAAATCTGCGGCCGCATCTGCCCGCAGGACCGGCTGTGCGAGGGCAATTGCGTCATCGAGTTTTCCGGGCACGGCGCGGTGACGATCGGGTCGGTCGAGAAATATATCACCGACACCGCTTGGGAAGAAGGCTGGGTCGAGCCGCTCGTCGCGGGGCCGTCGCGCGGGCAGTCGGTCGGCATCATCGGCGCGGGGCCGGCAGGGCTCGCAACCGCCGAATATCTGCGCGTGCGCGGCTATGAAGTGCACGTCTACGACCGGCACGACCGTGCGGGCGGGCTGCTGACCTA